>NZ_CP076361.1:0-316500 GCF_018798885.1 Gemmobacter fulvus
TTTATGTCACCGATGTGGCCTCGGTCAGCTGGGATCCGTTCAACGGCGAAAGCGGCACCGTCTTTTTCAACGGCGGCGGTTCGCTGGCGTTTTACAACATCGAAAACCTCTTCGTTGACGGGGTTCTGACCAAAGGCCCGAATTACATTGTCGACGGCACGGCTGGCGATGATGTGATCGACACCAATTATACCGGCGACCCCGAGGGGGATCGGGTCGATGCCAATGACAACCAGACCGGCACCAATGCCGATGTGATCGACGCGGGCGCAGGCAATGATTCCGTTCTGTCCGGTCTGGGCGATGATACTGTTTACGGCGGTACGGGCAGCGATACGGTTCTGGCGGGCGATGGCGCGGATTACGTGCTGGGCGGCGGCGGGGCCGACAGCCTGTCGGGCGGTCTGGGCGATGATACCCTGCTGGGCGAGGCCGGGGCAGACGCGCTGTTCGGTGGCGAGGGCGCGGACGATCTGTTCGGTGGCGCCGAGGATGATACGCTGAACGGCGACGCGGGTGATGACGCATTGTTTGGCGGCACCGGCAATGACCTGCTTTATGGCGGCGAGGGCAGCGATACCCTGTCCGGCGACGATGACCGCGATACCTTTGATCTGGTCGGCGTCGGTGATGTTGTCGATGGCGGCGAAGGCGGCGATGACGAAGACACGCTCGACCTGCGCGGCTGGGGCAAGGGCCTGACCAACATCATCTATGACCCGCTGAATTCAGAAAACGGCACGGTCGAGTTTCTGGATACCGACGGCAATATTCTCGGCTCGATGACTTTCACCAACATCGAAACGGTCGTGCCCTGTTTCACCCCCGGCAGCCGGATCCTGACGGACCGTGGCGAAATCCGGGTGGAGGAACTGGTGCCGGGCGATATGGTGCTGACCCGTGACAATGGCTATCAGCCGATCCGCTGGATCGGCAAACGCCGGATCACCTCGGACGAGTTGCGCGCCCAGCCGAATTTCGCGCCGGTGCGCATTGCACAATCGTCTTTCGGGGCCGGCCTGCCCAGCCGCGACATGATGGTCAGCCCGCAGCACCGCATGTTGTTCACCGGGGTGCGGGCCGAAATGTTCTTCGGCGAATATGAGGTGCTGGTTTCGGCGCTGCATCTGGTGGGGCAGCCGGGGGTGGCGCGGGTGCAACCGGATGGGGTCACCTATCTGCACCTGCTGTTCGATCAGCACGAGGTCATTCGCGCCGATGGGGCTTGGAGCGAAAGCTTCCAGCCGGGGGATATGAGCATGGCGGGGCTGGACGATGCGCAGCGCAATGAATTGCTGGCGTTGTTTCCCGAGTTGCAAAGCGGCCATCGCCGCTTTGGCGCGGCCCGCCGCAGCCTGCGCGCCCATGAGGCCCGCGTGTTGCTGAGTGCCTGAGCGGTTTCGATAAAGAATTGCAATTACAAACGGATGCGGGTCGACTTTAAGTCAGGTTTCGCCCCGCATCCCGGTTCTGGCGCGCCATTCGGCCCAGTCTTCGGGTGTATCCAGATCGGTGAGCGCGGCGCTGCCCGGCAGCGGCACCAGACGCAGCCGCGCTTGATGGCTGCGCAGCAGATCGCGCGCGCCGGTATCGCCCCGCAGGCCCCGCAAGGCGCTGACCAGATCCGCCGGAAACAGCACCGGATGGCCGGGGGTTTCCGCCGCACTTCCGCGCAGGATCATGCCTGGCATTTCGCTATGTTTTGCAAGGATTTGCGCCATCATCTTCGTGTCGATCTCTGGCATATCGGCGGGCAGGATCATCACCGACCCCGCCAACCCCGCCACACCGGCGCGCAGCGAGGCTGACAGGCCGAGTGCGGCATCCGGCACGCTTACCTGCTCCACCGCCAGCCCCTCCAGTGCCGCCACCCGTGCCGGGCGGTCCAGCGGCAGCGCCACCCGCACCGGCGCCGAGGTTGCCAGAGCTGCCAGCGCCTGACGGCGCAGCAGTGGCACCCCGTCAATCTGCGCCAGCAGCTTGTCGGCCCCGCCCATGCGGCGCGACGCCCCGGCGGCAAGGATCAGAATCGTGGTGTCGGGCATCCGGCCTCCTGCGTTTGCCGCAGTCTAACGCGGCGCACAGAACAAGAAAGCGCCCCCGAAGGGGCGCTGTTCCGGCCGCGTGAAGAATCAGCCACGCATCCGCGCGCCATCGCCATCCCAGAGCGGGGCCAGATGCACGGTGGCCGGGCGCCGCTCGCCCAGGATTTCAATGTGGCATTGCAGCCCGTCCTGCACCTTGTCGGCAGGCAGAAAGCCCATGGCCACGGATTTGCCGGCCCAATGGCTGAACCCGCCGCTGGTGCAGAACCCGACAACCGCGCCGTCCAGCCAGATCGGCTCCCATGCCACCACATCCGCGTCGTTCGCGTCGACGATGAACGAGACAAGGCGGCGCTTCGGCCCGCTGGCCTTTTCGGCCATGGCGGCGGCCTTCCCGATCCAGTCGGCGGGTTTGTTCCAGCGGATGAAGCGATCCAGCCCGGTTTCGGCCGGGGTATAATCGGGAGAAAACTCGCGCCCCCACGAACCGAACCATTTGTCCAGCCGCAGCGACATCATCGCGCGCATCCCGAACGGGCGCAGGCCCAGATCGGTGCCCGCAGCCGTCAGCACCTCCCACAGATGCCGGACCGACATCTGGTCGGTGTAAATCTCATAACCCAGATCGGCGGTATAGCTGACGCGCTGCACGATGCAGTTTGCCATGCCGATGGTCAGACGTTTCACATCCATGAACCTGAACGACTGTTCGGAAACATCCGACCTTGTGACGCGCGCCAGCAGCTCGCGCGCCTTCGGACCGGCAATCTGGAAGCCCGAGCGGGCATCGGAGATATTCTCGACCGTCACGCCCTCTTCCAGATTCTGCGCGAACCAGCGGCCATGCCAGCCCTGCGCGCCATAGCTCGCCGTCAGCTGGAACTCGGTTTCCGACAGGCAGGACACGGTGAAATCGCCGATGATCTTGCCGGAATGCGCCAGCATCGGCGTCAGCGACAGCCGCCCCGGTTTCGGAATCGCGCCCGCCATGATCCGGTCGAGCCAGGCGCGCGCCTTCGGGCCTTTCACCAGATATTTGCCGAAATTCTGCACCTCGTTGATGCCGACGCCATTGCGCACCGCCAGCACTTCGGCCTTGGTCGCCTCCCAGGCGTTCGAGCGTTTGAACGTCGGCTCTTCATAGCGGGCATCGCCGGGCAGGGCGTGGTAATTCACCACCTCCAGCCCGTATTGCTGGCCCCAGACCGCGTTCAGCCCGTCGAACACCTCATACATCGGAGTGGTGCGGAAGGGCCGGGCGGCGGGGCGTTCTTCGTTCGGGTAAGACACGTTGAAGCGCATCTGGTAGTTTTCGATCACCTTCGGCACGGTATATCCCGGCGAGGTCCAGTTGCCGAAACGTGCCACATCAAAGCCGCGCGGATCGCGCTCCACCTCACCCTCGATCATCCATTGCGCCAGCGCCAGACCCATGCCGCCGCCTTGGCTGAAGCCCGCCATCACCGCGCAGGCCGACCAATAGTTGCGCAGTCCCGGCACCGGCCCGATCAGCGGGTTACCATCGGGGGCAAAGGTGAAGGGGCCATGGATCACCCGCTTCACCCCCGTCCGCTCCAGCACCGGGAAGCGGCGATAGGCGAAGGTCACGGAATCCTCGATCTTGTCGAATTGTTCGTTCAGCAGCTCGTGGCCGAAGGTCCATGGCGTGCCGTCAATCGCCCAAGGCTCGCACGGTTTTTCGTAAAAGCCGATGCACAGCCCCCGGCCTTCCTGCCGCAGATAGGATTCCCCGCCCGGATCCATCACATGCGGGAACTCCCGGCCCGATTTCAGGATCTCCATGATTTCGGGGATGTCATCGGTGACCAGATATTGATGCGCCATCGGCAGCAGAGGCAGGTAAACCCCCGCCATCGCCCCGATCTCGCGCGCCCAGAGCCCACCGGCATTGACCAGATGTTCGGCGATGATCGTGCCTTTTTCGGTCACCACCTCCCAGCTGCCATCGGGGCGCGGGTTGGTTTCCAGCACGCGGTTGTGCAGCACGATTTCGGCCCCGCCCATGCGGGCGGCCTTGGCGTAGGCATGGGTGGTGCCCGAGGGATCCAGATGCCCATCCAGCGGATCATACAGCGCGCCGATGATGCCTTCCAGATTCACCATGCCATCGGTGAATTTGGTGATCTCCTCCGGCCCGAGGATCTCGGTATCCAGCCCCATATAGCGGTGTTTGGCGCGTTCGGCCTTCAGCTGGTCAAAGCGCGCCTGATTGTCGGCCAGCGTGATGCCGCCGACATGGTGCAAGCCGCAGGACATGCCGGTGATCGCTTCCAGCTCTTTATAGAGGCGGATGGTATAGCCTTGCAGCGCCGCCATATTGGTGTCGCCGTTCAGGGTGTGAAAGCCGCCCGCCGCGTGCCAGGTGGAGCCCGAGGTCAGCTCGGACCGCTCCACCAGCATCACATCGGACCAGCCGAGCTTGGTGAGGTGATACAGCACAGAACATCCGACGACACCGCCGCCAATGACCAGTACGCGGGTATGGGTTTTCATGGAGCGCCCCTGAGATTTTTCTTCAATCTGGCGGCGCGTCCGGGTGGCGGCATGTTTTAAAGCGACGGAATTGTGTCGCTTTTGGCGGGGGCGAGGGCCGAGCACGCGTCAGGCGCGCCAGATCGGCCCGGCTTTCACCGATTTACCGGATTTTAACCACGCCTTAACCTCTTCGCGGTTTTGTTGCAGGGGTAACGATCCGAGGGCATTATGGCGAAGTTTCAGTGGATGACCGGCAATGGCGGCTTTTACGGCTTTGACCGCTTCGGGGATTTCAGCGAAATCAGCCGCACCGTCGACAGCATGGTTCTGAAACTGGAGCCTGCTGCGGGGCAGACGGCGCAAAGCCATGCGGCGCGGATCGAGATGTCATTCGTGGGCTATCGCAGCTATCTGGCCGAAGACGGGCCGATGTCCGGGCGCGAGGTGGTCACGGGCGGCCGGTTGATTTCGATGCGCTATGTCGATGCGTCGGGCGATGTGCTGATGGATGCCACCGGCCTCGCCGTGCGCCTGCCCACGCTGATGGCGCTGTTTGCGGCAGGCGATGGCTATGCGGCCTGGCGGTTTATCACCTCGGGCAGTGGGCATCAGTTCATCGGTGCCGAGACGGCGGCGCGGCCCGGCGCGGCAGGCAGCGGCGATGTGATCGAAACCGGCTGGATGGCTGACAGTATTCTGGCCGGGGGCGGGGATGACTATCTGGTCGATCGCGGCGGGGCCGACAGCTATGCCGGTGGCACCGGGGTCGACACGCTCAGTTTTGCCAGCTGGACCTATAGCCCCTGGCTGGCCACGGTTGGGGTGACGGCTGATCTGCTGAAGGGCAGCGCAATCGGGCCGGATGGCGCTGTGGATACGCTGGGCGGCATCGAAGCGGTCGAGGGCAGCTTTCTGGACGATGTGCTGCGCGGCGACCGCCGCGACAATGTGTTTGTCGGCCTGTCGGGCGCGGATGTGATCAACGGCCGTGGCGGCTTTGACATGGTGAAATATGCTGCTGAGGCCCGGCAGGGCGGAACCGATGGCATCCGGGCTAATCTGACACTGGGCACGATCCGCGACGGCTTTGGCACCACGGATCGGGTGCAGGCCATCGAAGGGGTCGAAGGCACGGCCCGGCGCGACGTCTTCATCGACAATGGCGGCGACAACTACTTTGCGGGTCTGTCTGGTGCCGATGAATTCCGGCTGGGCCGGGGCGATGATACGGTGCACCTGGGCGGTGAGGCGGATCTGGTCGTCTTGACCGGCAGCAGCTTTGGCGATGACACGGTCGAGGATTTTTCGGTCAGCGGCGGTGATGTGATCCGGTTTGAACAGGTGACGGCCTTCAGCCAGATCACGCTCAGCACCGTCTGGCTTGATGGCCTGCGCTCCACTCTGGCCGAGACGGCACAGGGCAGCGTGACCTTGCAAGGGGTTGTGGCCAGCAGCCTGACCGCTTCGGATTTCGGCTTCTGAAAGGCAGCGGCGCGGTTGGGGGCAAAGCGCGCGGGCTGTCAGGGGGCGACGGACAGGCCAGTGGCAGGCCCATCCGTCGCCCTGCTTTGCCAGATCGGGGGCCGAATGACCGGCCCCCGCTGTCTCACTTCTCGGGGATCAGGCCCCGCGGGCTGAACCGCAACACCAAGAGCAGGATCACCCCCAGCGTCAGCAGGCGCATATGCTGCGCGCTGTCGATCAGATGGGCCTTCAACGCGCCATCGGCCATGCCCGCGGTCAAGCCGCCCATCACCACCGGGCCGAGCGTTTCGACGATCAGCCACAGCCAGCCGATCAGCAACCCGCCCAGAACCGCACCCCAGTTGTTGCCCGATCCGCCGACGATCACCATCACCCAGATCAGAAAGGTGAAACGCAGCGGGTTGTAGGTGCCAGGGTTCAGGATGCCATCCATCGAGGTCATCATCGCGCCCGCCACGCCGATCACCGCCGAGCCGAGGATGAAGATCTGCAAATGGCGGCGGGTGACGTGTTTGCCCATCGCCATGGCGGCCACCTCATTGTCACGAATGGCGCGCATCATCCGGCCCCAGGGGCTGTTGAGCGCGCGTTCCGACAGAAAGATGACCAGTGCCAGCACCGCAAGGATCAGCACCATATAGATCAGCTTGACCGCGATGGACGAGCCGGTGACCGGATCAAAGCCCCAATTGGCCGCCAGCTCCAGAAAGCTTGCGTTCTTTTGCAGATCGACCTCGAAGGGCACCGGCCAGGCGCGTTCGGTCAGGTTGACCATCTTCACGCCGCGCGCCAGCCAATCCTCGTTTTTCATCACGGCGATGACGATCTCGGCAATGCCCAGCGTGGCGATGGCCAGGTAATCCGACCGCAGGCCAAGCGCGGTCTTACCGATGGCCCAGGCCGCAATCGCCGCCAGCAGCCCGCCCACCGGCCAGGATAGCAGCACCGGCAGGCCAAGCCCGCCCATATTGCCGGCCGACGACGGGTTGAACGCTTCGATCGCCTCGGAGGCCGGATCGAACACGGCGCGATAGGCAAAGAAGCCGACGATCAGCACCGCAAGCAGCGCCAGTGTGCGGGCGTGACCCTTGGCCATGCGGCGGTAAAGGAAGATCGCGGCGGCAATCGTCGCCGCGCCGAGCGCCAGCCCGGCCATCACGCCCGGGCCGCCCGCAGCCCAGCCTTCGGGCACGGGTTTGGACGAGACCAGCACAACGCCAAGCCCGCCAAGGGCGGCAAAGCCCATGACGCCGGTGTTGAACAGGCCCGCATAGCCCCATTGCATGTTCACCCCCAGCGCCATGATGGCCGAGAGCAGCGCGAAGTTGAGGATGTAAAGCGACTGGTTCCAGCTGAGAAACAGCCCGGTCAGCACAAACAGTACCGCAACGCCGGCAAACAGAGACAGGTTCTTCGACATCAGACCGATTTCCCCTTGAACAGGCCCGTGGGCATGAAGATCAGCACGAGGATCAGGATCGCAAAGCTCACCGCGAATTTGTAATCGGTGGACAGAAGCTGCACGAGCCCGTCGGGGGCCATGCTGTCCGGCAGCAGATACAGCGCGACCTTTTTCCAGGCATAGGTCACCATCACCTCGGAAAAGGCGATGACAAACCCGCCCGCAATGGCCCCCAGTGGCGAGCCGAGCCCGCCAACGATGGCCGCCGCAAAGATCGGCAGCAGCAGCTGGAAATAGACGAAGGGTTTGAAGCTTTTGTCCAGCCCGTAGAGCACACCTGCAATGGTCGCTAGGGCTGCGGCCAGAATCCAGGTGACGGCCACAACCCGGTCGGGGTTGATGCCCGACAGCAGCGCCAGATCCTCGTTATCCGAAAAGGCGCGCATGGATTTTCCGGTGCGGGTCTTTTGCAGGAACCAGAACAGGAAGCCCACGGTGATGACGGCGGTCAGAACCGTGACCGCCTGTGTCGTCTTGATCGCCAGGCCCTCTTGCAGGCCGGTTGCCGTCTTGAAATCGCCGGCCGAAATCAGGAAGCGCGCGCCATCGGTGAAGGTCTGATCCTCCACCCCGATGATCAGGCGCACGATGCCGTTCATCACGAACATCACCCCAAGCGAGACAATCACCAGAATGGTCGGCGCGGCTTTCTGTTTGCGGTAGAAGCGATAGACGATCCGGTCCGTGCCCAGCACCAGCGCCGAAGTGGCGGCAATGCCGAAGGGCAGGGCGAGCAGGGCGGTGGGCAGGGGGCCGAAGCTGATCCCCATCGACTGGAACCACCAGGTCATCAGAATGGTGACCATGGTGCCAAAGGCCATGGTGTCGCCATGCGCAAAGTTGGAAAAGCGCAGGATGCCATAGATCAGCGTCACGCCAAGCGCGCCAAGCGCAAGCTGCGCGCCGTAGGCTAGCCCCGGGATGAACACGAAGTTGAGGAAGGCCACAAGGGCGTTGAGAATATCCATAGCTCAGCCCCCCAGGAACGAACGGCGGACCTCGGGGTCGGCCATCAGGGCCGCTCCGGTGTCGGTGAAACGATTGGCACCCTGAACCAGAACATAGCCTTTGTCCGCGATTTCAAGCGCTTGCCGTGCATTCTGCTCCACCATCAGGATCGAGATCCCGGTGCGGGCAATCTCGATGATGCGGTCGAACAATTCGTCCATCACGATGGGCGAGACGCCCGCCGTCGGCTCATCCAGCATCAGAACCTTGGGCTGCGTCATCAGGGCGCGGCCCACGGCGACCTGCTGGCGTTGCCCGCCCGACAGTTCTCCGGCGGGCTGGTGCCGCTTTTGTTTCAGGATTGGAAACAGATCATAGACCTGCGCCATGGTGCCCGCGAAATCATCGTTGCGGATGAAGGCGCCCATTTCGAGGTTCTCTTCCACCGTCATCGAGGTGAAGATGTTGTGGGTCTGCGGCACAAAGCCCATGCCCTTTGCCACACGGTCCTGCGGTGACAGGGCCGTGATATCCTCGCCATCCAGTTTCACATGGCCGCCGCGCAGGCGCAGCATGCCGAACACGGCCTTCATGGCGGTGGATTTGCCTGCGCCATTCGGTCCGACGATCACGGCGATCTGGCCTTTTTCAACGGCAATGGTGCAGCCATGCAGGATGTCGGCCGCGCCGTATCCGCCGGTCATGCCGTCTCCGATCAGGAAAGGATCAGCCATGGGCGGCTTCCTCCTTGACCTTGTTCTTGAGCCCGGTGCCGAGATAGGCCTCGATCACCCGTTCGTCATTTTTCACTTCGTCAACCGTCCCTTGCGCCAGCACCTTGCCTTCGGCCATGCAGATGACCGGATCACAGAGGCGCGCGATGAAGTCCATGTCGTGTTCGATCACGCAGAAGGTATAGCCGCGCTCCTGGTTCAGGCGGATGATGGCATCGCCGATGGTGTTCAGCAGGGTGCGGTTCACGCCGGCGCCCACCTCGTCCAGAAACACGATCTTGGCATCCACCATCATGGTGCGGCCCAGTTCCAGCAGCTTTTTCTGCCCGCCGGAAATCTGGCTGGCCTTCTGATCGGCCAGATGGCTGATGGTCAGAAAGGCCAGAACCTCATCCGCCTTGTCGCGCAGGCGCTTTTCCTCGGCGGCCACGGCCCCCCGGCGGAACCAGGCGTTCCACAGGGTTTCGCCCGATTGGGCGGCGGGCACCATCATCAGGTTTTCCCGCACCGTCATGGAGCCGAATTCATGCGCGATCTGGAAGGTACGCAGCAGGCCCTTGTGGAACAGCTCGTGCGGCGGCAGCCCCGTGATCTCCTGCCCGTCCATCAGCACCCGGCCAGAGGTGGCGGGCAGGCGGCCGGCAATCACGTTGAACAACGTGGTCTTGCCTGCGCCATTCGGGCCGATCAGCCCGGTGATGGAGCCGGTGCGGATTTCCAGTGACGCCCCGTCGACGGCATGAAAGCCGCCAAAATGTTTGTGAAGATTTTCGACAACGATCATCCGATGTCCCCCATGCGGCCTGACGCCTCTGCCTCCGGGGTTGGCCCCCGATAGGCGCGTCACGGCTTGTCCAGTTACAGCAACGGCCCGGGGAATGCCCGGGCCGCGCTGTGCGTCACCGCAAAGCGGCGATCAACGGAAACGATCGGTGACGAACGCGCCGTCCTTGACGGTATATTCGCGGTAGCTGCCTGCGGATTCACCCGGCCCGATCAGTTCCACCGCCGAGGCCCCGACATAGTCGATATCGGTGCCCGCCGCGATCAGCTCCAGTGCCTTGCCCAACTCGCCGGGCTGGATCTTTTCGCCCGGCGCATTGGCCAGATCATTGACCTTGGCGGTCCAGTCGGCGGCCTTGGTCGAATTGGCAGCGGCCATGGCCAGCAGGATCAGGGCTGCGGCGTCATAGCTTTCCGGGGTGAAGGACGAGGTGCCATCAAAGCCCGCAGCGGTTGCCATGGTCTTGAAGGTGTCCGCGCCGGTCGAATCCGTGCCGGGCACGTCGCCATAGGAGCCGTTCAGGCCATCGCCGATGGCGGCGATCAGGCTGTCGCCATACATGCCGTCGGGCAGATAGAAGGTCGAGAAGGCGCCACTGTCGAGCGAGCCTTGAATCACGCCCTTGCCGCCCTGATCGACATAACCTGCCACGACCAGAACTTCACCGCCCGCAGCGGCAAGTGCTGCGACTTCGGCAGAATAATCGGCCTTGCCATCCTCATGCGCCGCCGAGATCGTGACCTCGCCACCCTTTTCCTTGAAGGCAGCGGCAAAGCTTTCGGCCACGCCCTTGCCGTAATCGTTGTTGGTATAGGTGATCGCCACCGATTTCACGCCACGGTCGGTGAGGATATCGGCCATGACCACGCCCTGACGCGCATCCGACGGTGCGGTGCGGAAGAATAGGCCGTCATCTTCGGCGCTCGACAGCGCGGGCGAGGTGGCCGAAGGCGACACCATCGCCACGCCATTCGGGCGTGCGACGTTCTGCAACACGGCCCCGGTCACGCCCGAACAATCGGCGCCCATGATCGCGGCAACCTTGTCAGAGGTGACCAGACGTTCTGCTGCGGCCTGAGCAGCGGCGGCATCGACACAGGTGCTGTCACCGCGCACGGAGGTGACGGTGGAGCCGCCCATGAACTTGCCACTGTCGGTGACTTCCTTCATGGCCATTTCAGCCGAGGCTGCCATATGCGGCGTGATCGATTCAAGCGGGCCGGTAAACCCAAGCAGGATGCCGATTTTCACGTCTTCGGCCGAAGCTGCACCAGCAAGAAGTGCGGTTGCCGTGGTGGCGAGCAGCAGTTTTTTCATTTTTGACTCCCATGTCGGATGCTTATCCTGTGGGCAAAGCTAGAACGGGGTCTGTGAAAAGAAAAGCGCCCTTTTCGGACCTATTCCGCATTGTCATAGGTTAACCTTGCGGCAGGCGCAGCGGGCATAAGTAAGATATTGCAAGCTTGAAGTAATTTTCTGTCGCAGCCCGGCGCGGGGCGCAGCACCAATCCCGTCATGCCGCAGCAAACCCTTGCCACAGCTGTCAGAAACCGGCCCTTGTCCGACAGAATCAGCCCTGTGTCCGATCACGTCCCCGTCACCCCGGCTGGCAGCGCCGCGGATCGGCCTTAGGTTGAAACAGGATCAACAGAAAGGAACCGGCATGCGCACACTGGTTGCAACCCTCGGCATGGCGGCGCTGACATCCGTCCAAGCTGCGGCCTCCGAGGTCGAGACCTCGGCAGGCCCGATGCAGATCACTGCCATGGCCGAAGGGCTGGAGGAACCTTGGGGCCTCGCCTTTCTGCCCGATGGCGGGTTTCTGGTCACCGAACGCGACGGCAGGTTGCGCCGCTATCCCGGCGGCGACAGCCTGACCGGCCTGCCCGAGGTCTTCGCCAAGGGGCAGGGCGGTCTGCTCGATGTTCTGGTCCCCCGCGATTTCACCAGCAGCGGCACGGTGTTCCTGACCTATGCCATGCCGGTCGCGGGCGGTGCGGTGACGGCGGTCGGCAAGGGGCAGCTGACGGACGACGGGCTCACCGGCTTTGCCCCGATCTGGCAAGCACCGGATCCGATGCGGGGCGGCCGCCATTTCGGCGCGCGTCTGGTCGAGGCTGCGGATGGCACGCTCTATCTGGCCACTGGCGAGCGCGGCACCGGCCCGGACGGCCTGCAGGCGCAGGATCCGCAGCGCGGCGAAGGCAAGGTGATCGCGCTGCTGCGCGATGGCGAACCGGCCATAACGCAGAACGGCTGGCTGCCCGGCGTCATCAGCCTCGGCCACCGCAATCCGCAAGGCGCGGCCCTTGATGGCGAGGGCCAACTCTGGCTGGTGGAACACGGGGCGCAGGGCGGCGACGAACTGAACCGCATCACGCCCGGCGCCAATTACGGCTGGCCGGTGATTGCCTTTGGCGAAAACTACGGCGGCGGCCAGATCGGTGAAGGCACCGAAAAAGTCGGCATGGCACAACCCGTCTCCTATTGGGATCCCTCCATCGCCCCCTCGGGCCTGATGATCCATTCCGGCGCGGGCGTGGCAGAATGGTCGGGCGATTTCTTCACCGGCAGCCTGAAATTCGACTATCTCTCACGTCTCGATCCCGAGGCAGGCTTTGCCGAAGAACGGATCAGCGCACCCGAAACCGGACGGGTGCGTGATGTGCGCCAAGCCCCCGATGGCAGCATCTGGTTTCTGTCGGTCAGCAACGGTGCCGTCTACCGCATGGCCCCGCGCTCCTGAACGGGCCTTGCCCTTCATCTTGGAGAAATATCCTCGGGGGGGCGGCCGCAGGCCGTGGGGGGCAGACAGCCCCCCACGTTGCGAGGGCCCGGAGTGCGGTCAGATCGACAACCGAACCCCAACGCCCGGAATCGCCCCCTGCGTGCCGCGCTCCCGATAGGGCGTGGTATTGTAATGCGACCGGTAACATTTCGAAAAATGCGATGGCGAGGCAAAGCCACAGGCCAGCGCCACGTTGATGACGCTCATATCCGTCTGCATCAACAGATTGCGGGCCTTCTGCAACCGCAATTCCATATAATAGCGCTTGGGGCTGCGGTTCAGATAGCGGCGGAACAGCCGCTCCAACTGTCGGGTCGACATGCCGACCTCTTCGGCCAGATCGGCGGGCGACATCGGATCTTCGATATTGCCCTCCATCATCTGGATCACCTGGCTCAGCTTGGGGTGGCGCACGCCGATCCGGGTCGGGATCGACAGGCGCTGGGTGTCCTGATCGGTGCGGATCGCGTTATAGATCAGCTGATCGGCCACGGTATTGGCAATATCCTCACCATGATCCGAGGCGATGAGCTTCAGCATCAGGTCAATCGAGGCCGTGCCGCCGGCGGTCGACAGGCGGTTGCCGTCGATCACAAACACCGATTTGGTCAGCTTGACCTCCTCGAACTCCTCCAGAAACCCGTCCTGGTTTTCCCAGTGGATGGTGGCCTTGCGCCCCTCCAGCAACCCGGCCTTGGCCAGCGCATAGGCCCCGGTGCACAGGCCGCCAATGGCGACGCCGCGCCGCGCCTCGCGGCGCAGCCAGGCGGTGATGGCACGGGTGGTGCTTTTCTGCACGTCGATGCCACCGCAGACCAGCAGCGTATCCTCGCGGTCGATCTCCTCCAGGCCCATGTCCAGCTTGAACGCAGCGCCGTTGGAACAGGTGGCCATCTCGCCGCCTTCGCCCGCCAGCCGCCAGCGATAGATCTCGCGCCCGGCCACCCGGTTGGCAATGCGCAACGGCTCGATCGCTCCGGCGAAAGACAACATGGTGAAGCGGTCCAGCAGCAGAAAGACAAAGCGCCGCGGGCTGGCGTCTTTGGTCACTTGCGTGGCTTTGCGGGGAAGGCTGGACATGATGCGACCTGTATGCGTCGGTTTCAGCGCATCTAGTCAGGAAATTTCGCCCCCCACAAGGGGGCACAGGCGGCAAGCCCCTTTGCATTTCCGCCGCAATTCCCTATACCGCCTTGCGATACCGCTAACGGAGGGAGAGGCCCGATGACGAAGGGTTGGCAGAAATCGGATTGGCGCGCCAAACCGCGGGTGCAGATGCCGGACTATCCGGATCACGCGGCACTGGGCGCGGTCGAGGCGCAGCTTGCCAAATATCCGCCCCTCGTCTTTGCGGGCGAGGCGCGGCGGCTGAAGAAACAGCTGGCTCTGGCGGCAGAGGGCAAGGCCTTCCTGTTGCAGGGCGGCGATTGCGCCGAAAGCTTTGCGGAATTCAGCGCCGACAACATCCGCGATACATTCCGCGTGATGCTGCAAATGGCGGTGGTGCTGACCTATGGCGCCAAGGTGCCGGTGATCAAGGTCGGTCGCATGGCCGGGCAATTCGCCAAACCGCGCTCGGCAGGCACCGAAGTGATCGGCGGGGTGGAACTGCCCAGCTACCGCGGCGACATCATCAACGGCTTCGATTTCACCGCCGATGCCCGGGTGCCCGATCCCGCCCGCATGTTGCAGGCCTATACCCAGGCGGCAGCCAGCCTGAACCTGCTGCGCGCCTTCTCGACCGGCGGCTTTGCCGATATTCACCGGGTCCACAGCTGGACGCTGGGCTTTGCCGAACATGACAAGGCCGAACGCTACCGCGAATTGTCCAACCGCATCTCCGACGCGCTCGATTTCATGTCGGCCGCCGGTGTGGATGGCGATACCGCGCATCAGCTTTCGACCGTGGATTTCTACACCAGCCACGAGGCCCTGCTGCTGGAATACGAAGAGGCGCTGTGCCGCGTCGACAGCATCACCGGCCAGAATGTCGCCGGGTCGGGTCATATGATCTGGATCGGCGACCGCACGCGCCAGCCCGATGGCGCGCATGTGGAATTCTGCCGCGGCGTGCTGAACCCGATCGGCCTGAAATGCGGCCCCTCGACCACAGCCGAGGATCTCAAGGTGCTGATGGCGAAGCTGAACCCGACGAACGAGGCCGGGCGGCTCACCCTGATCGCACGCTTCGGCGCGGGCAAGGTGGGCGACAACCTGCCGCGCCTGATCAAGGCGGTGCAGGAAGAGGGCGCCAATGTCGTCTGGTCCTGCGATCCGATGCACGGCAATACGATCAAGGCAGCCTCGGGCTACAAGACCCGGCCGTTTGAATCGGTGCTGCGCGAAGTGCGCGAGTTCTTTGCGATCCACAAGGCCGAAGGCACCGTGCCGGGCGGCGTGCATTTCGAGATGACCGGGCAGGACGTGACCGAATGCACCGGCGGCCTGCGCGCCGTGACGGATGAAAACCTGTCCGACCGTTATCACACCGCCTGCGATCCGCGCCTGAACGCCTCGCAATCGCTCGAACTGGCCTTCCTCGTGGCAGAAGAACTCTCGGCGCAACGCGAAGCCCATCGCCGCATCGCGATGTGATCCAGTTATAGTCCACCAAAAAAGGGCGGGGACTTTCCCGCCCTTTTTACATGCCCGTTCCCATTCATCTTGGCCAAAATATCCTCGGGGGGCGGCCGCAGGCCGTGGGGGGCAGACAGCCCCCCGCCGCGCTCAAAGATGCACGCGGCTGCCACCATTGCGCGCGGAATCGGCAATCGCATGGATCACCCGCTCGATCCGCAGCGCATCGCCAAAATCGGGATGCGCCGCCTCCAACCCGGCAATGCCGCGCAGCAGGGTAGCACATTCGATCACCTTCAGGTCGTTGAAGCCAAGCTGATGCCCCGGTGCCGGGCAGAACTCGCCATAGGGCGGATGCGCCGGGCCGGTGAGAATGGTCTTGAACCCCTGTTCCGCCTTTGGGCCCTCGTTCTGATACAGTTGCAACTCGTTCATGCGCTCCTGATCAAAGACAATCATGCCTTTGGTGCCATGCACCTCGAATCCCAGCCGCGATTTGCGGCCCCAGGCCGCGCGCGAGATCACCATGGAGCCCTGCGCGCCATTGGCAAAGCGCAGCACCACCGCCGCCGCATCTTCATTCTCCACCACGCCGCGGCCTTGGCCGTCGGGCAGGGGGCGGGTCTCGTGGATGGTCTGCATATCGGCGATCAGGCTGGCAATCGGTCCCATCAACCCATGCGCCATGCTGACCAGATGGGTGCCGATATCGCCAAGCGCGCCCAGACCCGCATCGGCCAGCTTGGCCCGCCACGACCAGGGCAGTTCGGGGTCGGCCTGATAATCCTCGTCCACCCAGCCGCGAAACTGCACAACCCGGCCAATCGCCCCGTCGTGGATCAGCCGCTGCGCATGGGTGAAGGCGGGGTTCTTGAGGTAGTTATAGCCGACCATCGTCACCACGCCCCGGGCCCGCGCGGCATCCGCCATCTCCTCCGCCTCGGCCAGGGTCAGCGCCATCGGCTTTTCGCACCAGACATGCTTGCCCGCTGCAATAGCCGCCATCGCCATTGCATGGTGCATCCCATTCGGCGTGGTGATCGACACCACATCAATCGCCGGATCGCGGACCAGCGCCTGCCAATCGCTGGTGGCGGCGGCAAAGCCGAACTGATCGGCCATGGCGACGGCCTTGTCGGCGGGCGTATCACACAGCAGGCGCAATTCGGGCACCGGCACCGGCCCCATCACCCCGCCCAGCACCGCCTTGACGTTCCGCCAGGCCAGCGCATGGGTCTTGCCCATGAAGCCGGTCCCGATTACCCCCACGCCCAATTGCATCGCAAAGCCCTCCATCTTGCTTTCCGCTTGGAATATTTGTTCCATGCGTGCTAGCGTGAACACACCGGCCCCTGTCAAGGACAATCGCATGGACATTGCCGAAACCTCGTCATCCGCCCCGGCCAATGTGGAGGAATTCCGCGAGCGGCTGGCCGCGATCTCGGATGATCTGCCGAAACGGCTGCGGCAATGCGCGGATTACATTGCGGCGAATACCGACCGTATCGCGGTCAGCACGGTGGCCGAACTGGCGGCAGGGGCGGATGTGCCGCCTTCGGCGCTGATGCGCTTTTGCCAGATCCTTGGCTTTTCCGGCTTTTCCGGCATGCAGAAACTGTTCCGCGAGGCCTATACGCCGGGCTGGCCCGATTATTCCACCCGGCTGAAAAACCTCAAGGACAATGGCTCTGGCAGCCCCTCCGCGCTGTTGGCAGAATTTGTCGAAGCGGGGCGGCTGAGCCTTGAATCGCTGGCCAAATCGGTGGACGAGGCGGCGCTGGCGCAGGCCGTGGCGGTGCTGGCCCGGGCGGAAACCGTGCATGTGGTGGGGTTTCGCCGCGCCTTTCCGGTGGCGAGTTATCTGACCTATGTCTTTGAAAAGATGTCGGTGCCATCCATGCTGCATGATGGGGTGGGCAAGCTGGATCACCGCTTTGCGCTGCGTCCCGGCGATGCGGTGCTGGCCATTACCTTTGCACCCTATTCCGAAGAAACGCTGATCCTTGCCGGCGATGCGCGCGACCGGGGTCTTCCGGTGGTGGCGCTGACCGACCGGTTGACCAGCCCGCTTGCCCGCCACTGTGATGCCATCCTGACTGTGCCCGAGGTGGATTTCGGCGCGTTCCGGTCATTGTCGGCCACGATTGCGCTGGCGCTGGCGCTGGCGGTGGCGGTCGGCTCGGCGCGTGGCGAGGGCTGATTTCAGCGATTGTAAAAAAACACTTCCGCCTTCATCGAAAATGGAATAAAAATTCCAAAACCAGTGGGTGCACCTGAGTCTCCTGTCAGAAGGCGCGGGTTTGAAGGGGAGGAAGGCTGCATGAAATCGCTCGACGTCATCACGATTGGCCGTGCGTCGGTTGATCTTTACGGCGCGCAGGTGGGGGGGCGCCTGGAAGATATGGGGTCGTTCCAGAAATATATCGGCGGCTCGCCCTGCAATATGGCGGCGGGCACGGCGCGTCTGGGCCTGAAATCGGCGCTGATCACCCGCGTCGGGGACGAGCATATGGGCCGCTTCATCCGCGAGGAACTGGCGCGCGAAGGCGTGGATGTGCGCGGTGTCATCACCGACCCCGACCGCCTGACCGCGCTGGTGCTGCTGGGCATCCGCGACGAGACGCAATTCCCGCTGATCTTCTACCGTGAAAACTGTGCCGACATGGCGCTGTGCGAGGCGGATATCGACCCGGCGCTGATCGCAGACAGCCGCGCGGTGGTGGCCACCGGCACCCATCTGTCGCATCCGCGCACCGAAGCCGCCGTGCTGAAGGCACTGCGTCTGGCGCGTGACAGCGGCGCGCAGACGGCGCTGGACATCGACTATCGCCCGAACCTCTGGGGGTTGGCGGGGCATGGCGATGGCGAAAGCCGGTTCATTGAATCCGCCGCCGTCACCGCCAAGCTGCAAACCACGCTGCATCTGTTCGACCTGATCGTGGGCACCGAGGAGGAATTCCACATCGCGGGCGGCAGCACCGATACGATTGCGGCGCTGCGGGCGGTGCGGGCGGTGTCGCAGGCGACGCTGGTCTGCAAACGCGGGGCGGCGGGGGCCGTGGCCTTCACCGGCGCGATCCCGGACAGTCTGGATGCGGGCGAAACCGGCCCCGGCTTCCCGATCGAGGTGTTCAACGTGCTGGGCGCGGGCGACGGCTTCATGTCGGGCCTGCTCAAGGGCTGGCTGGATGGCGAAAGCTGGCCGGTCGCGCTGAAATACGCCAATGCCTGCGGGGCCTTTGCGGTCAGCCGCCATGGCTGCACCCCGGCCTATCCCAGCCTGGAGGAGCTGACATGGTTCCTGAAGCGCGGCGTGGTGGAACCGGCGCTGCGCAAGGATCAGGCGCTGGAGCAGGTGCATTGGGCGACCAACCGCCACAAGGATTGGTCCATCATGCGGGTCTTCGCCTTCGATCACCGGATGCAGATGGAGGCGATGGCGGGGGCCACACCGCAAAAGATCGGCGATTTCAAACACCTCTGCCTTGATGCGGCGCTGCGGGTGCAGGATGGCCGGCCCGGTTACGGTATTCTGTGCGACAACCGTCTGGGCAAATCCGCGCTGCACCGGGCCTCTGGATCCGGGCTGTGGATCGGTCGCCCGGTGGAATGGCCCGGCTCGCGCCCGTTGACACTGGAACCCGAACTCGGGCTGGATTTCGGCGGCTTGCAGGAATGGCCGCTGGAACATGTGGTCAAGGTACTGTGTTTCTATCACCCCGACGACACGCCCGGGATGCGTGCGGATCACGAGGCGACCGTGCTGCGGCTGTTTCAGGCCTGCCGCCGCAACCGTCTGGAAATGCTGCTGGAGGTCATCCCGTCCAAAGTGGCGCCGGTGAATGATGACACCTCGGCCAGGATCATCCAGCGCTTCTATGATCTGGGGGTCTATCCCGACTGGTGGAAGCTGGAGCCGTTTACCACCGATGCCGCCTGGGCCAAAGCCTGCGCCGCGATCACCAGAAATGACCCCTATACGCGGGGCGTGGTGGTGCTGGGGCTGGACGCGCCGGCCGAGCAACTGGCCGAGAGTCTGGCGCTGGCCGCACGGCATGATCTGGTCAAGGGCTTTGCCGTGGGCCGCACGATTTTCATGGATGCCGCACGCGACTGGTTTGCCGGGCGAATCAGCGGCGATCAGGCGATTGCCGACATGATGGCGAAATATGACCACCTCTGCCGTGTCTGGGATACCGCACGGGCCAAGAAGGATATTGCAGCATGAGCAACACGATCCGGCTGACCGCCGCGCAGGCGATGGTGAAATGGCTGTCGGTGCAGATGACCGAAGAGGGCGACCGCTTCATCGAAGGCATCTGGGCGATCTTTGGCCATGGCAATGTGGCAGGCATCGGCGAGGCGCTGCACGGGGCGAAGGACAGCTTTCCCACTTGGCGCGGCCACAATGAACAGACCATGGCCCATGCCGCGATTGCCTTTGCCAAGGCGCATAAGCGCAAGCGGGCGATGGCGGTCACTTCCTCCATCGGGCCGGGGGCGCTGAACATGGTGACGGCGGCGGCGCTTGCGCATGTGAACCGCCTGCCGGTGCTGTTCGTGCCGGGCGATGTGTTCGCCAACCGTGCCCCCGATCCGGTGTTGCAGCAGATCGAGGATTTCGACGATGGCACGGTTTCGGCCAATGACTGCTTCCGCCCGGTGTCGCGCTATTACGACCGGATCTCGCGCCCCGAACATATCCTGACTGCGCTGCCGCGCGCGCTGCGGGTGATGACGGATCCGGCCAATTGCGGCCCGGTGACGCTGGCCTTCTGTCAGGATACGCAGGCCGAAGCCTATGATTACCCCGCGGATTTCTTTGAACCGAAAATCTGGTTCATCCGACGCCCCGAGCCGGATCAGCGCGAACTGGAGGCGGCCGTGGCGGCGATCAAGTCGGCGAAAAAGCCGCTGATCGTGGCGGGCGGCGGTGTGATTTATGCGCAGGCCGAGGCCGATCTGCTGGCCTTTGCCAAGCGCCATAATATCCCCTTCGTGGAAACGCAGGCGGGCAAGGGCGCGATTGATTGGGAGAATGAGCTGCACTTCGGCTCGCCCGGTGTGACGGGCACGGCCTGCGGCAATCAATTGGCGGCAGAGGCGGATCTGGTGATCGGCGTCGGCACGCGGTTTCAGGATTTCACCACCGGCAGCTGGACGGTGTTTTCTGCGCCGGGGCGC
The DNA here is from genome assembly GCF_018798885.1 of Gemmobacter fulvus. NCBI lineage: Bacteria > Pseudomonadati > Pseudomonadota > Alphaproteobacteria > Rhodobacterales > Paracoccaceae > Gemmobacter > Gemmobacter fulvus. Next base: position 20,504 of record NZ_CP076361.1, read on the forward strand.
AAGATCCTGTCGATCAACATTCACGGCTATGACGGCCAGAAACGCGGTGCGCAGCCCTTGGTGGCCGATGCCAAGGTGGCACTGGCCAAGCTGACGGCCGCTTTGGGCGATACCCGCTTTGCCGACCCGGACTTCGCGGCCCGCAAGGCGTGGTTTGCCACCACTGACGCGCTGTTTGCCGCCCCCGAGGGCAATGCCCTGCCCACCGATGCGCAGATCATCGGCGCGGTCACACGGGCCACCGGCAAGGACAGCGTGATCATGTCGGCGGCAGGCACCATGCCGGGCGCGCTGCATGTGCTGTGGCGGGCGGCGGCGGGCGGTTATCATATGGAATATGGTTTCAGCTGCATGGGTTATGAGCTGGCCGGTGCAATGGGCATCAAGATGGCCGCGCCGGACAAGCATGTGGTCTGCATGGTGGGCGATGGCAGCTATATGATGGCCAATAGCGAGCTGGCGACGGCGGTGATGATGGGCATCCCCTTCACCGTGGTGCTGACCGACAACCGCGGCTATGGCTGCATCAACCGGCTGCAACAGGGCTGTGGCGGCGCGCCGTTCAACAATATGCTGGACGACAGCTATCATGTGAACCCGGCCCATATCGACTTTGTCGCCCATGCGGGGTCGATGGGGGCGATCACCCGCAAGGTGGGAACGGTGGCCGAATTGGAAGCGGCGATGGCCGAGGCGAAAACCGCCAGCCTGCCGACGGTGATCCTGATCGAAACCGATCCGGTTCCCGGCACCGGCGCGGGCGGCACCTGGTGGGATGTGGCGGTGCCCGCCGTGTCGGAGCGCCCGCAGGTGAATGCTGCCCGCGAGAAATACGAACAGAACACCGCCCGCCAATGGCTGGGCAACTGAGAGCAGAACACCATGATCCAATTCGGAACCAACCCCATCGCCTGGGCCAATGACGACGACCAGACCATTGGCGCCAATATCCCAACCACCCGCATTCTGGAGGAGGCGGGGCGCCAGATCGGCTTTGATGGCATCGAGAACGGCCATCGCTGGCCGGATGAGCCGGAGGCGCTGCGCGCTTTGCTGGCGGAGTATGGCCTGAAATTCATCTCTGGCTGGTATTCGACCGAGCTGTTGGTTCGCTCGGTGGAAGACGAGATTGCAGCCGTGCAGGACCATCTTGCCAAGCTCAAGCATAATGGCTGCAAGGTGTGCATCGTCTGCGAAACCTCCAACGCCATTCATGGCGATGCGGCAAAGCCGGTGAATGACCGCCGGGTGCTGACCGCCGCCGAAATGGAGGCTTTCGGTGCCAAGCTGGAGGCCTTTGCCGCCTATCTGGCGGGCGAGGGCGTGACGCTGGTCTATCATCACCACATGGGCACCATCGTGGAAAGCCCGGCGGAGATTGACGCGCTGATGGCGGCAACCGGGCCGCATACGCATCTGCTGTTTGATGCCGGGCACTGTGCCTTTGGCGGCGGCGATCCGGTGGCGGTGCTGACGCAACACGCGGCGCGGGTGCGGCATTTCCATGCCAAGAACATCCGCCCCGCGATCACCGCCCGCGTGCGTGCCGAGGGGCTGAGCTTCCTGCAAGGCGTGGTGGCCGGGGCCTTCACCGTTCCCGGCGATCAGGAGGGCGGGGTCGATTTCGCGCCGCTGCTGAAGATTTTGGCTGATCACCACTATGATGGCTGGATCGTGATCGAGGCCGAACAGAACCCGGACGAACGTAACCCGCTGCTCTATCAGACGCTGGGTCTGGCCACGTTGAAGCGGCTGTCAAAAGCGGCCGGCTTGATCTGACCAAAGGCGCCGGAAGGGCATGTGTCGCCACCTGTGCCTGCCGTCATCGGCGCGCGGGTGGCGCGCCCTGATGGATATTTGAACCAAGATGAAAGGGCGGAAGATGGCCGATCTGCTGGTGAAACCGACGGGCGTGCGCGGCAAGGTGCATGATGTGACCGCCGAAAGCGCGGGCTGGGGTTATGTGGGCTTCGGTCTTTACCGGCTGGAGCCGGGCGATAGCGTGGCCGAGGTGACCGGCGACCGGGAGGTGATCCTTGTGCTGGTGGAGGGCAAGGCGCGGTTGAGTGCTGCCGGGCAGGCGTTCGGTGAGATGGGCGACCGGATGGATGTGTTCGAGAAAACGCCGCCGCATTGTCTTTATGTGCCCAATGGCAGCGACTGGCGCGCCGAGGCGACCACCATCTGCACGCTGGCCGTTTGCACCGCCCCCGGCCATGGCACCCATGCGGCGCAGCGGCTGGGGCCCGAAGGGATCGTGCTGACGCCGCGCGGCAAGGGAGCGAATACGCGCCATGTGAACAACATCGCCATGGAGGGACGTGCGGTGGCCGACAGCCTGCTGGTGACCGAGGTGTTCACCCCGCCCGGCAACTGGTCGAGCTATCCGTCGCACCGGCATGACGAGGATGATTTTCCGCGCATGACCTATCTGGAGGAAAGCTATTACCACCGGCTGAATCCGGCGCAGGGCTTTGGCATCCAGCGGGTCTATACCGAGGATGGCACGCTGGACGAGACCATGGCGGTGAAGAACCATGATGTCGTGCTGGTGCCGCGCGGCCATCATCCCTGCGGTGTGCCTTATGGCTATGAGATGTATTATCTGAACGTCATGGCCGGGCCGCGCCGGGCCTGGCGGTTCGAGAATGATCCCGATCACGACTGGATCTATCAGCGCGATCTGTGAGCGGGCTCAGCCGGTGATGATGAGCCGCACCGTGATGCCCGGTGCGGCAGCGCGCAATTCGGCCTCGACCATGGTCTGATCCGGCAGCGGCGGCGAGACGGCGCAGATATGGCCGCGATAACCCAGCTCCATCAGCCGTTCGATCACATGCAGCGCATCGAATCCGGGGCGCAGCAGCGGCAGGGCAATGCAATCGGGATCAAGCTTTTCCAGCAGCATCCGGCTCAGATGTGCGAAGCGCACGGCCATGACTTGCGGGCGCGGCTCCAGCGCCTCGATCAGCGGCATCGCCTCGGGGGCTTCGATCACCAGAACCGAGCGTGGTGGCCGACGATCTGCGCCCTCGCTGGGCAAATGATTGGTAAAGGGGATGTTCATCGGTCTGGTCCAGCTCCGGGGCGGGGTCATGCAGCAGAGGAACTGGCAAGCGGACCGGGCTGGGAGGCCGCGACGATGGTACAAAACCGGGATACGCGGTTGCGCCGGGGGCCGCAACCCCGGTTGCAAGCCCCGGCGCGGCGGGTCAGAAAGGGCGCAGCGCGGACGTCGGAGGAATGGCATGGATCAGGCAGAACGGGAAGCGATGCTGGCGGCAGTGCCGCTGCCGATGATCCATATCGGGCCGGACTGGCGGCTGACCACGGCCAACGGCGCGGGGCGGCTGTTGGTGGGCGAGGCGGCGCTGGGGCGGCATTATGCGCTGACCCTGCGGCATCCGGCCCTCGTCGAGGCGATCGAGGAGGCGGGGCGCGACGGCGCTGCGCGAGAGGTGCGCTACAGCGTCTCGCCCATGGCGCATGAGGTGGTCTATCAGGTGACGGTGGCCCCGGCACCGGGGGGCGGAGCGTTCTGCGCCTTCATCGACGTGACGGAGCAAGAGCTGATCGGCCAGCTGCGCCGCGATTTTGTCGCCAATGTCAGCCATGAGCTGCGCACGCCGCTGACCGCCCTGCTGGGCTTCATCGAGACGCTGCAAAGCAGTGCCAAGGATGATCCGGTGGCGCGCGAGCGGTTTCTGGGCATCATGGCGCGCGAGGCCGGTCGGATGACGCGGCTGGTGCGCGATCTGCTGTCGCTGAGCCGGGTGGAGGCGCAGGAACGGCAGCGCCCGTCGGCGCAGGTGGATCTGGCGGGGCTTCTGGCCTCGGTCATTGCGGCGCTGAAACCTGTGGCGCAGGAGGCCGGGGTGGAGATTGAACTGATCGGTGGCGGCGCGGCGCTGCCGATCCGCGCCGATGGCGATCAGTTGACGCAGGTGTTTCACAACCTGATCGAAAACGCGGTGAAATATGGCGCGCCGGGCAAGCAGGTCAGCGTGGTGCTGAGCCGCCTGCCGCAGGAGCCGGGGCTGCGCGGTCCGGTGGTGCGAGTGGATGTGCAGGACCGGGGCGAAGGGATCGACGCGATCCATCTGCCGCGGCTGACCGAACGCTTTTACCGGGTGGATACCCACCGTTCGCGCGAAAAGGGCGGCACCGGGCTGGGCCTTGCCATTGTCAAACATATCGTCAACCGCCATCGCGGGCGGCTGAAAATCGACAGCGTCAAAGGCAAGGGCAGCACCTTTTCGGTAAGCCTGCCGCTTCAGTGACGCAAGGCCGGTTACAGGCGGGCGATGCGTTCGATCAGCAGCTGATAGAAGCCTTCGGCGTCCAGATCGCCGATGAACAGCGCATTGGCCGGGCGGTCGGTGACGCCCCACCAATCGGCCACGGTCATGCCCAGCGTCAGGTCTGACTGGGTTTCGATGGCGACATTGATATGGCGGCCGGTGAACAGCTCGGGGCGGATCAGATAGGCGATGACGCAGGGGTCATGCAGCGGCGCGCCTTCGCTGCCATATTTCTGCATGTCGAAGCGTTCGAAGAAATCGGTCCATTCGGCCACCATGCGGCCCGGTTCGCTGCCAAGGCCACGAAAGGCCTCGATCCGGGCGCGGGTGGTCAGCGCCTTATGGGTCACATCCAAGGGCATCACCACGATGGGTGCGCCGGATTTGAACACGATATCAGCCGCTTCCGGGTCGACGTAAATGTTGAATTCGGCGGTGGGCGTGATGTTGCCCACCTCGAAATAGGCGCCGCCCATCAGCACGATCTGTTGCACGCGGGCCATGATATCGGGCGCGCGCAGGAAGGCGGTTGCGATATTGGTCAGCGGGCCAAGTGGACAGAGCGTGACCGTATGCGCCGGTTCGCGGCGCAGCGTGTCGATAATGAAATCGACGGCGTGCTGATCCTGCAAGGGCATCACCGGGTCGGCCATCTGTGGCCCGTCCAGCCCGGTCTTGCCATGCACATGCTCTGCCGTGACCAGATCGCGGCTCAGTGGCGCATCGCAGCCGGCAAAGACCCGGATCTCCGGCTTGCCCGCCAGTTCACAGATGATGCGCGCGTTTTTCTGGGTCAGCGGCAGCGGCACATTGCCCGCAACCGCAGTCAGGCCCAGAACCTCCAGATCTTCGGGGCTGGCCAGCGCCAGCAGGATCGCCACGGCATCATCCTGCCCCGGATCGGTGTCGATGATGATCTTGCGCGGCGTCTTGGTCATGGCATTCTCCTGTCGGGTGCAGAAAAACCGAAGGGCGCAGATTTGTCCACATGGTAAAATGTGGCAAGGCCAATTCCAACGCATACAAATGAAAAAAGGAGGCCGAAGGGCCTCCTTTTCCGTGTTTCAGGGACGGGGGATCACCCGTCGAAGTTGATCTCTTCCATGATTTTCAGCGCATCGGCGCGGTGGCCTGCCACGTCGGTCAGCGGCAGGCTGTCCGGGGTAAAGCTGCCCCAGCTTGCCACCAGCTCCGAAGTGGCGACGCCGGGCTTGACCGGGAATTCGTGGTTGGTTTCGGCATAGATCTTCTGTGCCGCATCCGAGGACAGCCATTCCATCAGCTTGAGGGCAGCATCCTTGTTCGGGGCGGATTTGGTCATCGCCACGCCCGACACGTTCAGATGGGTGCCGCCAGCGGCAAAGGTCGGGAACACGATGCGAACCGAGTCGGCCCAGGCCTTCTGTTCGTCATCATTGACCATCTGGCCCATGTAATAGGTATTGCCGAGGCTGATATCACATTCCCCGGCCCAGATCGCCTTCACCTGATCTCGGTCGCCGCCATCGGGCTTGCGGGCGAGATTGGCCTTCAGACCTTCGGCCCAGGTTTTCGCGGCGTCCAGCCCGTCATGGGCGATGACGGCGGACAGCAGGGCGATGTTGTAATCATTGGTGCCCGAACGGGTGCAGATGCGGCCCTTCCACTTCGGGTCGGCGAGGTCTTCATAGGTGGTGACTTCGCCGTCTTTCACACGCTCCTTGCTGGCATAGACGATCCGCGCGCGGGCGGTCAGGCCAAACCAGTTGTCATTCGCATCGCGGAAGGCTTCGGGGATATTCGCCTCCAGCACATCAGATTGCACCGGCTGGGTCACACCCGCCTCGACCACTTGGGTCAGCCGCGCGATATCGACGGTCAGCACCAGATCGGCGGGCGAACGGTCGCCCTCGGCCACCAGACGTTCCACCATGCCTTTGTCGACAAAGGCGATATTGGTGGTGATGCCGGTTTCTGCCGTGAAGGCATCCAGCAGCGGCTGGATCAGCTCCGGCTGACGGTGCGAATAGATGTTCACCTCATCGGCAAAGGCCGGAAGGGCGGTGCTGCACAATGCCATGGCGAGAAGGGCGCGGTTCATTCTTGACCTCTTTCGTCAGTTTTCTGACGCCCATAAACATGAGTCTTTTACTTGGGTCAATAGGTGAGTGAATCCCTTGGTCATTTTGGCGCGGGGCCTCAGCCTTGCTGCGCCGCCTTCTCCTCGGCCTTGGCGCGGTTCCACAGCGCATCCATTTCCGCCAGATCGCTTTGGCCCGGGCTGCGCCCCGCCTCGGCCAGCCAATCTTCGATCCGCTGGAACCGGCGGGTGAATTTGGCATTGGCGGCACGCAGCGCGGCTTCGGGATCCACCGACAGATGACGGGCTAGGTTGGCCATCACGAACAGCAGATCCCCGAATTCCTCGGTAACCTCGGCCTCGGTCAGGCTGCGGCGTGCCTCGACCAGTTCGCGCGCCTCTTCGGTGATCTTGTCGATCACCTCTTCGGTAGAGGGCCAGTCAAAGCCCACACGGGCCGCGCGTTTTTGCAGTTTGACCGCGCGGGTCAGCGCGGGCAGGGCGACGGCCACACCGTCCAGCGTGCGCGGCTCGGCCTTGGCGGCCCGTTCGGCGGCTTTCAGGCGTTCCCAGGCCAGCGTCTGCTCTTCTGCGGTCAGCGGATTGGTGTCGTCACCAAAGATATGCGGGTGCCGCGCCACCATCTTGTCACTGATTGAGGCGACCACATCCTCAAAGGCAAAAAGCCCTTCTTCTTCAGCGATTTGCGCGTGAAACACCGATTGCAACAGCAGATCGCCCAATTCACCCTTCAGCTCATCCCAGGCCTGTCGTTCGATGGCATCGACCACCTCATGCGCCTCTTCCAGCGTATAGGGGGCGATGCTGGCGAAGGTCTGTTCAATATCCCAGGCGCAGCCATCGGCCGCCCGCAGACGGGCCATGATTTCCAGCAGGCGGGGCATTCCTGCCGTAGCGTCATGCACAAGCGTGTCGCTTTCGGTTCGGGGCAGAGGGCGGTGGGGCATTGCGGCGGCTCCGGTTTTCGGGTTCCCTCTGCGGATTAGCCCTGAACCGACCAAGGAGTCCACCATGCCCGTTCTCAATCGCATCGCAGATTATGCAGACGAGATGAAGGGCTGGCGGCGGCATCTGCATCAACACCCGGAACTGGAATTCGCCTGCCATGACACCGCCGCCTTCATTGTCGCGCGTCTGCGCGAGATGGGGGTCGACGAAGTGCATGACGGCATTGCCACCTCGGGCGTTGTCGGCATCATCAATGGCAGCGGCGACGGCCCGACCATCGGCTTGCGCGCGGATATGGATGCGCTGCCGATTGTAGAGCTGACCGGGGCAGACCATGCCAGCACCGTCCCGGGCAAGATGCACGCCTGCGGCCATGACGGCCATGTGACCATGCTGCTGGGCGCTGCGAAATACCTGTGCGAGACGCGCCGCTTCAAGGGCCGTGTCGCGCTGCTGTTCCAGCCCGCCGAAGAGGATGGTGGCGGCGGCAATGTGATGGTGCAGGAAGGCGTGATGGACCGCTTCGGCGTGTCAGAGGTTTACGGCATCCATAATGCGCCCGGCGTGCCCTTCGGCCATTTCCAGACCAATTCCGGCGCGCTGATGGCCTCGGTCGATACGGCGTTTGTCTATGTCACCGGCAAGGGCGGCCATGCCGCGACGCCGCATGATTGTATCGATCCCATCGTGGCGGTTGTGGCGATGGTGCAGGCGGTGCAGACCATCATCACTCGCAATGTCTATGCGCTGGACGAGGTGGTGATTTCGGTCACGCAGATCCACGCAGGCACCGCGAGCAACATCATTCCCGAAGAGGCGATGTTCTGCGCGACCATCCGCTGCTTCAACCCCGAAGTGCGCAAGCTGTTGAAAAAGCGTTTCTACGAGATTGTCGAAGGACATGCGGCGGCCTTCGGGGTCAAGGCGCGGGTTGATTACGACTGGGGTTATCCGGCTACCGTGAACCACCCGTCCCAAGCGGAATTCGCGGTGTCGGTGGCGCAGGAAATCTCGGGCGAGGCGGCGGTGAACGGGCAGTCCCCGCGCGAGATGGGGTCAGAGGATTTCAGCTATATGCTGGAGGCCCGGCCCGGCGCCTATCTGTTCCTCGGCACCGGGCCGGGGGCAGGGCTGCACCATCCGGCCTATGATTTCAACGACGAGGCCGCTCCGGTGGGGGCCAGCTTCTTCGCCCGGCTGGTGGAACGCGCATTGCCGCTGTAACGCGGCACCGAGGGGAGCCATGAAACCGCTGTCGCATCGCCACTTTGCCCGCCCTGCCGCAGCTGCACGGGCGCTGGTCGGGCATCGGCGCACGGCGGGCAGCGATCTGGCCCTCGCCACGGTTCTGGCGGCGATTGCGGGGGCGGCCAATGCGGGCGGCTTTTTCGCGCTTGGCCAATATACCTCGCATATGACCGGCTATCTGTCGCAGATGGCCGATAATCTCGCACTGTCGCAACTGCGCATGGCGGCGATCAGCGCCATGGCCATTGCCGCCTTTATCTGCGGCGCGGCGCTCAGCACCCTGTTGATCAATGCGGCCCGCCGGCGCGATGCCCGGCTGCAATATGCCGTGCCGCTGGCGGTGCAGGGCGTGTTCATGGCCTGTTTCGCCGGTGGCGGCCTGTTCACCACCGAGGCGGGGCGGCTGTTTTCGCTGGCTTGCCTCTGTTTCATCATGGGCATGCAGAATGCCACGATCACCAAGATTTCCGGCGCGCGCATCCGCACCACCCATGCGACCGGCATGGTGACAGATATCGGCATCGAAACCGGCCGGGCGCTGTTTGGCCGCCTCTGCCGGGGCAGCTCTGTGCAGGCGGATGGCGGCAAGCTGGCCATCTTGATCCGGCTGGTGCTGGCCTTTCTGATCGGTGGCATCATCGGGGCCTTCGGTTATGCACGGCTCGGGTTCCTGTTCTCGCTGCCGCTCGCGCTGATCCTCCTGGCGCTGTCGGTGCCGACGCTGCTGTGGCGGCGATGATTTGATCAAATGGCTTGACTCTGCCGCCCCATGCGCCAAAATCGCCCCACCCGGATCCGGCGCGTCTCCGAAGTTCAGAATGACGACCACTTTCCTTCTGACGAGCTGCTCTCATGGCCCTTGAAGATGCCAAGACCGATGTTGATACCGCCTTCACCCGCAAGGGTCTGCGCGGTTATGCCTTTGAAAATGCCTTTGGGGGGGCCACCTCCTTCCTGCGCCGCACCTATACGAAAGACCTGAGCGGAGTCGATCTGGCGGTGACCGGCGTGCCCTTCGATCAGGCGGTGACCCACCGCACCGGCACCCGCTTTGGCCCGCGCGCCATCCGCGAAGCCTCCAGCCTGCAACCCTATGACCCACCGCATGGCTGGGGCACCGATCCGCTGGCCGATCTGAACGTGATCGACTATGGCGATCTCGCCTTCGATTACGCCAAGACCGCCGATTTCCCCGAAACGCTGACGGCTCATATCCGCACCATTCTGGCGGCGGGGGCCGGTTCGGTCGTGCTGGGCGGCGATCATTACATCACGCTCCCCATCCTCAAGGCCTATGCCGAAAAGTTTGGCCCGATGAGCGTGATCCATTTCGATGCCCATTCCGACCTGTGGCAGGATGATGATTACAGCCGGATCGACCATGGCACCATGATGTACAAGGCGGTCAAACTGGGGCTGGTCGATCCGAAACGCTCGGTGCAAATCGGCATCCGCACCTATTGCGAGGATTACCTCGGGATGAATGTGATCGACGCGCGTGAATGTCATGAAATCGGCGTTGCCCGCATCGTTGAAAAGGTGAAGGCCATCGTCGGCGACAATCCGACCTACCTCACCTTCGACATTGACGCGCTCGATCCGGCCTTCGCCCCCGGCACCGGCACCCCGGTCTGGGGCGGGCTGGCCAGTTGGCAGGCAGCGGCGATCCTGCGCGATCTGGCGGGGGTCAATCTCGTCGGCGGCGATGTGGTCGAGGTCTCGCCCCCCTATGATACCACCGGCGCCACCGCCATCGCGGGCGCCCATGTCGCCTACGAGCTGATCTGCCTCTATCACTGGACCCGGCACAGATGCGGCTGATCCTCGCCGTCACCTTCGGACTGCCGCTGCTGGCGGCGCTGGCCTTCGCCGGGTTCATCCGCCTCGCACCGCTCGATCCGGCGCGCTGGCATGTCAGCCTGGCCGAGCCGCGCCGCACCGGCAAACCGAATGATGTGCGCCTGCGCCCGGAGGGCGGCGACATCGCCGCCCCCGTCTTTGCGCTGCCTCCCGCCGATCTTGCGGCAAAAATCGCAGCCCTGGCCCTGGCCGAGCCGCATACCCGGCTGCTGGCCGGCAGCGTGGCCGAGCAGCACATGACCTTCGTGCAGCGCTCCGCTCTCTGGGGGTTCCCCGATCTCATCACGGTTGAAACCCTGCCCGCGCCGGGCGGCGCCACCCTGCGCCTGTGGTCGCGCGCCCGCTTCGGCTATTCCGATTTCGGCGTCAACCGCGCCCGCGCCACCCGCTGGCTCGCCGCCCTGCACTGATCCCTTCATCTTGGCAAAAATATCCCACGGGGGTCTGGGGGTGTGAAACCCCCAGCCTTCCTCTCAGCCCCGCGCCGCCCCCTTGACCCGCGTCCGCCTTCGCGCCAAACCCGTGCCATGGTTCCGTTAGACAAGCTTGATCAGATCACCCGCCGTTTCGAGTTTCTCGAAGCAAAGCTTGGCACCGGCGCGCTTCCGGCCGAGATTGCGGTGCTCAGCCGCGAATATTCCGATCTCAAGCCCGTGGTGGCTGACATCGCGGCCTATCGCAGGGCGCTGGCCGATCTGGCCGAGGCCGAGGGCTGGCTGGCCGATCCCGAAATGAAGGCGCTGGCCGAAGAAGAGCTGCCCGTCCTTCGCGCGCGGATTCCAAGGATGGAACAGGCGCTGCGCCTCGCGCTCTTGCCGAAAGACGCCGCCGACGCCCGCCCGGCCATCCTCGAAATCCGCCCCGGCACCGGCGGAGAAGAGGCGGCACTCTTCGCAGGCGATCTGGCCCGCATGTATCAGCGCTTTGCCGAAAGCCGCGGCTGGCGGTTCGAGATCCTCGAACAGCAGCTCTCCGATCTGGGTGGCCTCAAGGAATTCACCGCCCATGTGCAGGGCGAGGGTGTGTTTTCCCAGCTGAAGTTCGAGGCGGGCACCCACCGGGTGCAGCGCGTGCCGGAAACCGAGGCGGGCGGGCGCATCCATACCTCTGCCGCCACGGTCGCGGTGCTGCCCGAAGCCGAAGAGGTCGATCTGCTGATCCCGGCCAGCGACATCCGCATTGATACGATGCGCGCCAGCGGGGCAGGCGGGCAGCATGTGAACACCACCGATTCCGCCGTGCGCATCACGCATCTGCCCACCGGCATCATCGTCACCAGTTCCGAAAAATCGCAGCACCGCAACCGCGAGATTGCCATGCAGGTGCTGCGCGCCCGTCTCTATGAGTTGGAGCGCGACCGCGTGGCCAATGCCCGCGCCGCCGATCGCAAGGCGCAGGTCGGCAGCGGCGACCGCTCGGAACGCATCCGCACCTACAATTTTCCGCAGGGCAGGATGACCGATCACCGCATCAACCTCACGCTTTATGCGCTGCCGCAGATCATGGCGGGCGATCTGTCCGAGGTTATCGCGGCGCTTGTCGCCCATGATCAGGCCGACAAACTGGCCGAGATGGACGCATGACGGCAGCCTTTGCTTTGCGCGACGCCACGGCGCGGCTGGCGGCGGCGGGCGTGCCGGATCCCGCTCGCGATGCGCGGCTGCTGCTGGCCCATGCCTTGGGCATCGCGCCGGACCGGGTGCTGCTGGCGCTTCAGGATCCGCTGCCCGCAACCGCCGCCGCGCGGTTTGATGCAGCACTGGCCGCGCGCGCGCAGCGCCAGCCGGTCAGTCAGATCACCGGCCAGCGCCTGTTCTGGGGCCGCAGCTTCCGGGTGACCGCGGATGTGCTGGACCCGCGCCCCGAAACCGAAACCCTGATTGCCGCTGCCCTGCAACGACCCTTCGCACGGGTACTGGATCTGGGCACCGGATCGGGCGCGATCCTGCTGACGCTTCTGGCCGAACGCCCAGAAGCCACCGGGCTTGCCGTCGATCTGTCGCCCGCAGCGCTGGACGTGGCGCGCACCAATGCCGAAAGCCTTGGCCTCGCGGAACGTGCCACGTTTCAGCAGTCCGACTGGCTGGCCAATGTGGCGGGGCAGTTTGATCTCATCGTCTCCAACCCTCCCTATATCGCCGCTGCCGAAATGGCCGACCTCAGCCCCGAGGTGCGCGACTGGGAACCGCATCTGGCGCTGACGCCGGGTGGCGACGGGCTGGAGGCCTACCGCACCATCGCCGCGCAGGCGCCCGCGCATCTTGGCCCCGACGGGCAACTTATGGTGGAAATCGGCCCGCAACAGGGGCAGGCGGTGGCCGAGCTGTTCACCGCAGCCGGTCTGCACACCGCCCGCATCCTGCAGGACTTCGACGGGCGCGACCGTGTGGTTGCGGCAAAGCGCCGCATATAAGCGGCATGCCAGTGCCATCTGCGCGGAATTCTGCCTTGCTTTGCGGGCCCGCGCAGAGATTTCACTTGTCAGACCGTGCTGCACATGATTACTCACAAACAGCAGGTGTGCGGCTTTTATGCTGCCTCTGCGGTCAAGCCAAAAAGCATGACGACACCCCGCCAGATAGGCAAAGCCCGTTTACGGCAGGCGGTCGGCCACAGCCAGTATAGTCTGGATCAAAGGACAAGATGAGATCCTCCAAGTCCCGCTCGCGTTCGAAATCGAACCGCCCGCGCACGATGGGCAACATCGTGAACCGTGTCTTCGACAGCTCCGGGCCGGAAGGCAAGGTGCGCGGCACGCCACAGCAGATCATCGAGAAATACCTGTTCCTCGCCCGCGACGCACAGCTTTCCAATGATCGGGTTGCGGCAGAGAATTTCCTGCAACACGCGGAACATTACACCCGGATGCTGGGCGAGGCGCAGCGCGAACTCGCCGCCGAACAGGAAGCCCGCCAACAACAGCATGGTGGCAATGGCACCGGCGGCACGCAGCAGAATGGCAATGGAAACGGTCAGGGCGGTTATCGGGACCGCAACGACCGTGGCGATTACCGCCCAGAGCCGCGCGAAGACCGCGATCCGGGCCAGAGCGACCAGCCCTATCTGCGCGAAGACAGCAGCTTTGCCCCGCGCGACGAAGACAGCGGTCTGGTGGAAACCCCGGAAATGAAAGCGCCGGTCGCGGCCCCCCGGCACGAGCGGTCTGACCGCGCGCAAGAACCGCGCGCCGAAGGCGAGGCCAAGCCCAAGGGTGAACGCCGTGAACACCGTGGCAATGGCGAGCGCCGCAACAATGAGCGCAACGAACGCCGCCCGCGCCCGGCCGAAACGACTGAGGCCCCGCGCGTTGCGCCGGAACCTGTCGCCGTAGCACCGCAACCCGCGCCGGCTCCGCAGCCCGCTGTGATCGAGGCACCGGCTGCGGTCGAAACCGCCCCGGTCGCCGCGCCCAAGCCGAAAAAAGCCCCGGCCCCGCGCAAGCCGAAAGTGGAAAAGCCGAAATCGGAAACCCCGGGCAGCGATGCCGATGGCAAGACCGAAGCGGCAGAGTGATCCTGCAAAGATAAAAAAACGGGGCCAGATGGCCCCGTTTTTTTATGTCCAGTCGTCTGACACAGGATCAGCCGCGCGCCACCTCACGCGCCAGCGCGCAGAACCCCTCCAACGAGATCTCCTCGGCCCGCGCCGTCGGCGCAATGCCCGCCGCTTCCAGCCGCGCCTCCACATCCGGTCCCAGCCCCTTCAGGGACGAGCGCAACATCTTGCGTCGCTGGTTGAAGGCCATGGCTGTCACCCGGTTCAACACCGCCTCATCCGCCGGATAGCGCGGGCCGGGCAGGCGGGTCAGATGCGCCACCGAGGAATGTACCTTCGGCGCAGGGGTGAAGGCTTCGGGCGGCAGATGCAGCACGATCCGCGCATCGCAGCGCCATTGCGCGAGCAGCGCCAGCCGCCCGTAATGATCGGTGCGGGGCTTGGCCACGATCCGCTCGGCCACCTCTTTCTGGAACATCAGCGTCAGGCTGTCCCAGACCGGCGGCCAGACCTTCGGCGTCAGCCAGCGGATCAGCAGTTCCGTTCCCACATTATACGGCAGATTCGCCACGATGCGGATCGGCGGCGTCAGATGCGCCATCACATCCACCTCCAGCGCATCGCCGTTGATCACATCCAGCCGCCCGGGATAGGCCGCCGCAATCTCGGCCAGGGCGGGCAGACAGCGCGGATCCTTCTCCACTGCCAGCACCCGCCGCGCCCCCTCGACCAACAGCCCGCGCGTCAGACCACCGGGGCCGGGGCCGACCTCCAGCACGTCACAGCCCGACAGATCCCCCGCCAGCCGCGCAATCTTGGCGGTCAGGTTCAGATCCAGCAGGAAGTTCTGCCCCAGCTGCTTTTTCGCCACCAGATCATGCGCGCGGATCACCTCGCGCAGTGGCGGCAGACCATCAATCGTCGCCATGGAACCCGGCTCCTGCTTTCATCTTGGCACAAATATCCTGGGGTCCGGGGGGACCCCCCCGGCGCTCACCCTGTGCGCGCCGCCGCCATCTGATGCGCCATGCGCAGCGCCGCCACAAGGCTTGACGGTTCGGCAATGCCCTTGCCCGCAATATCCAGTGCCGTGCCGTGATCGGGCGAGGTGCGCACGAAGGGCAGGCCCAGCGTCACATTCACCCCGCCGTCAAAATCCACCGTCTTGATCGGGATCAGCGCCTGATCGTGATACATGCAGATCGCCACGTCATAACCGGCGCGTGCGCGCGGATGGAACAGCGTATCGGCGGGCAGCGGCCCCCGGATTGCCATGCCTTCGGCGGCCAGACGCGCCACCACCGGGGCGATGATGGCGGCATCCTCATGCCCCATCGCCCCGCCTTCGCCCGCATGAGGGTTCAGCCCCGCCACTGCCAGACGCGGCTGTTTCAGCCCGAAATCCCGGCGCAGACCGGCTTCGGTCAGGCGGATGGTCTGCTCCAGCAGGGCGGGTGTCAGGGCGCGCGGCACCTCGGCAATCGGAATATGGATGGTCACCGGCACCACCCGCAGCGCGGGGGCGGCCAGCATCATCACCACCTGTTCGACCCCGGCCAGAAAGGCGAGATATTCGGTATGGCCGGGAAATTTGAACCCCGCGCCATCCTTCAGCACCTTCTTGTGCAGCGGTGCCGTGCACAGCGCCGAGGCCTGACCCTGCTGCACCAGCGAGACACAGCGCGCAATCACCTCGACCACACCGCGCGCATTGGCATAGGTGATCTGGCCGGGCGTCGCGGGGGCGGCAAAAGGATGCGGCAGCACCGGCAGCACCGTGCCGGGCAGGGCCAGCGCCTCGGTAGGGCTGTGGATCACCTGGCTCGCGGTCCCGGGCGGCAGATGGCGCGGATCGCCCATCCAGAAGAACGGCACCTCTGTCCCCAGAATGGCGCGGGCCTTCACGGCGATTTCGGGGCCAATGCCTGCGGGTTCGCCACAGGACAGCGCAATCGGGGCATGCGGGGCGGTCATCGCTTATGGCTCGCGGATGATCGCATTGGCGCGCAGCGTGGCGAGGTAAAGGTCGCTCTGCGCTTCGACTTTCTGGTTCAGCAGCCGGTCCCGCACCGCTGCCCGGTTGATCGGCTCTTCGCTCACCGGCATCCGGGCGCAGAGCATCAGCAATTCCCGCGCGCCGCCGACATTGCGTAGCACGCTTTCGCCCGCATCCATGCGCGACAGCGCAAGGCCGATATCCTGCGCAATGGCCGACATCGGTTTTGTTTCGACGATCAGCTGATCTTCGGGCAGGTTCGGCGCGGTGCCATAGAGGTCTTTGCAGGTATCGCTGCGGCTGCGGATCTGCGCCAGCTGGGCATCGGCTTCGGGGGTGGCGGGCAGGCGCAGCCGGGCATATTCCACCTGGATCGCGGCAGGCGCGCTGGTTCTGACCTCTTCCAGCCCACGCAGTTGGAACAGCGCCACCGCACCGGGCAGCGTGACGGGATCAGACACCTTTCCCGGCGCAAGGCCGAGGATCACCGCGCCCAGACCCTGCGGCAGATTGGCCAGCGGCATCATCGGCAGACGCCCGCCCTGTTCACGCGATTGCGCGGCGGAATGGCGGGCCACAGCCGCGGTAAAGCCGGCTTCCGAGCGCACATCGGCCTTGATCTGCTGCGCCAGCGCCATGGCCGCGGCTTCCTGACCGGGCGGGGCGGGAATGATCAGTTCCGACACCGCGACATTCAGCGCCATCTTGCGGGTTTCGGCGGCGATGGCCCGATCCACTTCCAGATCGGTGACTTTGGTCAGCGGCCCGAATTTCGCGCGCACGATCTCGCGCCAGACCAGCCCGGCACTGACGAAATCGCGGAAGGTTTCGGCAGCAACGCCGCCCTGACCCAGCGCCTTGATGAAGTCATCCGCCGACAGATTGGCCCGCGCGGCAAATTCTTCCATGCCCTTGCGCAGATCTTCCTCGGCGGGTTTGATGCCCAGACGTTTGGCCTCTTGCAGGCGCAGCCGATCCTCGATCAGCCCGTCCAGCGCCTCTTTCTCCAGATCGCCCGGGGCCCGCAGCAGCCGCATGAACAGCAGGCGTTGCTGATATTCGTAATGCGTCACCGCCCGGTCATTGATGATGATGCGCGGCGCGAACAGGTTTTCCTGCGCGGCACCCGGCCCGCCAGCGGCGGCGAGGGCAATCAGACTGGCAGTCAGCAGAGGCAGAAAACGGGTCATCGGGCAGTCTCTTCCTTATGGCCTGTGCCAGAGCGGCTGGCGCGGCCCTTGGGCCTTTGGTCTCGCGGTCTTTCTTCCGGTCTCAGCTCCGGCAGCGGCGGGCGGGGCCGGGTTTGGCGCTGCCGCCAAAGCCCAGAAGATCGACCGAGAGGCCGAAATCGGTGGTCGGCTTCACACTAGTCGAGGTCGTGAAGCGGCGCGAGAGGGAAAGATCGACCAGCAGGCATTCGTTGCGGAACTCCAGCCCCACGCCGGCGCGGGTCGCCCGGTCCGCCTCGAAATCATACCGGCCCGACATCTTGCCGGTCCAGGTGTCCGACAGCCCATATCGGCCATCGAAATACAGCTCTTGCGTATCGGCGCTGCGGTTTTCGGCGGCATCCGCCTGCAACCAGACATAAGAGGAACTCAGCCCATAGCGTTCGCGGTTCAGATCCATGCGCAATTCCGCCTTGGAGATCTCGAAATCGCTGTCGACCAGCATCCGGTTGGTCAGCGACAGCCCGCCGGGCATGGTGATCTGCGTCGCGGCCAGCCAATCGGAGTTGATGCCGTCCAGCCCCGAGGCGGCAGTGAATTGCCCTTCATCCGCCGTGCGGTAAACCCGGCCCACCGCCATGGCAAGGCTCCAGCCCGAAGGGGCAAAGCGGGTCCAGCTGAGGCCGATGTTCAGGCGTTTGCCTTCTTCGCGCGCATCGCTGCCGGAAAAGCGGCCCAGCGAGAACAGATTGCCCTCGTCGAATTCCACCAGTGCGGAATCCTCGTTGGGCAGATCGGCGCTGTCCGAGGGGCTGAACACAAGCTGCGCCACCGGCTCGATCACATGGGTCGCGCCGTCGCGGGTCGATCCGGTCCAGGGCCAGCGCAGTTCCAGCGCGCCCGCGCCATGCAGCCGCGTGGTGCTGCCTGCATAGGTGGCATCCTGATGGATCGAATAGATATCGGCCGAAACCTCGCCCATCGCGGCGGCCAGAAGGCCGGGGCCGAACACCCAGTTGCGCCGCCAGTCCAGCCGTAGCGAGGTGCGCGCCACATCGCGGCCATCTGCAATGTCGTCACTGTCGACATCGCTGTCAAACGGGCTGGTCGAGGTGCGGTAATGGCTGTGCGTCTGAAGCCGGAACCCGGCCTCGCCCCCCAAAGGCCCACCTGAAAACCGCCGGTGCCAGGTGAAATCGCCGATCAGCGTCGGCAGGGTGGCGTTGCTTTCCAGCGCGCCGCCCACATCGCGGATCGAGCGGAAGTTGATGAAGCGCCCGGAAATATATTCGTTGCGCCGGGTGCGGGTGATCTCGATCCGGCTGTCGAGCCGGTCCTTGTCGGAAATGCCGTAATCGAGCAGATAGGCCGGATCGCTGACCGCCTCGGCCTGAAAGCTGAGCGTGAAGTCACGCGGCAGGGCAAAATCGCCCTCGGCGCGCAGATAGCCGCGCTGCTCGCCGGGCAGCATCTCGTCGCGCGAGGTGGCGCCGGTGATGGTGATGGCCCCGGTCTGGAACGCCTGCCGATAGCGCAATTCCAGCGTGCGCCCGCCCTTGGTGGTGACATAGGGGGTCACCGTCAGATCGCGGCTGTCGCCCAGCGTGATGAAATAGGGCAGCTTGATCCCGGTGCCGAGGCCGGTGGTGGTGCGGATATCGGGCATCAGCACGCCGGTCGCACGGTCCAGCGTCGGGTCGGGCATGCGCAGGCGCGGAATGTAGAACACCGGCACCCCGGCCATGCGCAGCTGTGCGCTGTCGAAATAGAGCTGGCGCTCCTGCTGGTCGTGCACCACGCGCCGCGCCCGGATTTCCCACAGCGGCGTCGGGTTGATCGAACAGACCTGACAGGAGGAGGCAACTGTGTTGGACAACTGGGTATACCGCCCGCCGACGCGGAACATCTGCTGCGCCGCGATCTGCATCTGCTGGTTCAGCACCATGCGGGCCGAGGTCAGCACCCCTTCGGTCAGATCGGTCGACAGATCCGCCGCATCGGCCAGCACGAAATTGCCGTTTTCATCCGACACGGTGATCGGCCCGGTGATGGCCAGCCGGTCGGTAGCGCGATCATAACGAACGGTGCTGGCGCGCAGGGTCTGGCCGCGATAGCGCACCTCCACACCGCCTTCGGCCACCAGCAGCGTATCGCCGCTGACCGACATGCGATCCGCCAGCAGCGTGGCCATCTCCTGCGCGGGCGCGTTCAGCGGCAGCGTGGTCAGCAGAAGGGCGAACAGAACGGACCGCAGGCGCATCGTTCAGCCATCCTCCAGATGCAGCAAAAGACCCATGGCAAACAGGGCCGCCGCCAGCGGCGGGGCCCAGGCCGCCATCAACACCGGAATCTGCCCATTCTCGCCCAGAACCTGCGCGAAATTGCGCAGAAAGAAGATGGCAAAGCCGCCCAGAATGGCAAACAGCACCAACATGCCGCTGCGCCCGAACCGGGCATGGCGCATGGTAAAGCCCGCCGCGACCAGCACCATCGCCGTCATCAGCAAGGGCAGGGCCAGCTGCATCTGCAACCAGACCTGATGATTGCGCGCCGAAAAGCCCGCCCGCTCCAGCCCGCGGATATAACCGGGCAGATCCCAGACGGGAATGGCCGAGGGGCTGCCGAAACTGTCGCGGATCGCATCGCGCGTCAGATCGGAGGGCAGGCTGCTGATCTCCATCCGCTGCGCCCCGGCTTCGGGGTTGGCACCATCGAGGCTCCAGCGTTTTGCGCCGGTCAGCGCCCAGGCGCCGGGTTGCAGCAGGGCATGTTCCGCCTCGACCCGTTCGCGCGGCAGGCCATCATCATCAAAGGACAGAAAGGTCGCGCCGAACAGTTCCGTGCCATCGGCATTGGCGCGTGCCGCATGGATCACCGTCTGGGATCCATCGCCACCCTGCCTGAGCCACAGCCCTTCTTCCGAAACCGACAGCACCCGTTCCGCCCCTTTCGCATATGTCGCGTAAAGCGCCTCATATTCCTTCGAGGTGGCGGCGACCAGAGGGTTCAGCACCGCGACCGCAATCGCGCCGATGGCCAGCGAGACCGTGACCGGCGTCAGCAGAAAGCGCAGCCCCGAGCGGCCCGCGGCCCGCACCACCACCAGTTCCGACGAGCGTGACAGGCCCAGAAACAGCGCAATCGCCGACAGGATCATGATCAGCGGCAGAATGCGATACAGGCTTTCCGGCACATTCATCGCCGACAGATGCAGCGCCTGCGTCAGCCCCACCCCCTTGCCGGAAAAGCGGCGCAGCTGGTCCAGCATGTCGATCAGCATCAGGATGCCGAAAAACACGAAGAACACCCGCAGGAACATCCACACGAAGCGGCGCGCGATATAAAGGCTCAGGGTCATGCCTTTGCCTCCGTCTGGCGCGGGCGGCGGCGCGGGCGCTGCGATTGCCACAGCATCAGCGCCGACAGCACAAGGCCGAACACGGGGGCCGCATAGACCAGCGGCCAGGCGCGCTCGTCGCGCAGCGACGCGCCGGTGGCCGAGGTGTTGATCAGTTGCACAAGGATGATCAGCAAGACGGCAATGCCGATCTGCCGCCACAGGCCAAAGCGCGAAAACGCGCCCAGAAGCAGCGCGGAAAAGCCGATCAGCGCGGCGGCGGTACCCAGAAACGGCATGGCAAAGCGCGCATGGGCCTCGGAGCGGAAGGTGGCGCGGTCTTGCCCGGTTTCCTGCAACACGGCGGGTTCGGCGGCCAGAAGCTCGCGTGTCGACAGCTCGTCCATGGTGCGTCGTGGCAGGGCAGAGGCGTCGATCAGCCCGCCCAGATCATAGGTGAAATCGGCAAAGCGCGTGACGGCCAGCCGCTCGGCCTCCACCAGACTTTGCACCATGCCGTCGAACATGATCAGCTTCGGCCCGCTGTCGCCGCGCACCAGCAGGGCGCGGCTGGCGGTATAGGTGGCGCGCGATTTCGGGTCGCGGTCATCCGCGATGAACACATCCAGCAATTCGCCGGTTTCGGTCAGATCGCGGATATACAGGGTGATGCCTTCCGACGGGTGCATGAATTCGCCGTCGGACAGATAGCGCGAGGTCACATTCTCGGCAATCTCGGCAGAGCGAGAGGTCAGCGCGGCGCGGCTGGCGGGCACCAGCACATGCATCAGCACCAGCATCATCAGCGCCACGCACAGCCCGAAATACAGCACGGGCCGCGCCAGACGGAACGACGAAAACCCGGTGGCCTGCATCACCACCAGTTCGCTGTCGGCCATCAGGCGGTTGACGCCATAGACCGTGGCCGCAAAGGCCGAGATCGGCAGCACCAGCCGGATCACATTCGGCAGCGTCAGCAGCGAGAATTCCAGAAACACCAGCGCCGACTGGCCATCGCCGATCAGCTGATCAAACAGGCCCACGGCCCGGTTCACCCAATAGATCGCCACCAGCACCAGCGAGAAAAAGCCGAACAGCGCCAGCAAATGCGACAGCAGGTATCTGTCGAATCTCGACACGCCATTCCCTTTCAACCCGGTAATCGGCGCGACGCTAGCCGAAATCCCCGCCGGGGAAAACTGCTATCTGGTCAAGCGCCGCGCCGGGCGTTACCGTCCCGGCGAAAGGCCGCCATGGTGCGCCTGCGCAATTTCACTCAGCCGGAGTTTCCGATGTCGCATCCCGTTCCGATCCAGTTCCAGCCCGTCGATCTTGAGGCGCTGGCCACGGCCACCGGCCGCATCGCCCTGCTGGTGGACGAGGGCGGCAAGCTGGGGGCCGCCGGGCGCAGGCTGGACCGGCTGATGAAGGGCGCGCTGGCGCGGTTTGTCGGCTCTGACGCGTTTTCGGCGCTGAAATCGGGCGAGGCGGCAGATCTGGCCTGGCCCGCCGGGCTGGCCGCCGAGGCGGTGCAGGTGGTCAAGCTTGAGCGCAAGGCCGATGTCGCCGCCGCGCGCAAGGCCGGGGCTGCGGTGGGGCGCGGGCTGTCGAAACTGGCGACGCTGGTGATCTGCGAAGGCCATTCCCGCGCGGCAGAGGTGTCGTTCGGGCTGGCGATGCGCGCCTATGACTTCACCGTCCACAAGACCGCCGAGGCCAAGCTGCCCGGCCCGGTGACGATGATGGTCGCCGCCCCCGAGGCCGTGGCCGCCGAGGCGGCACCGCTGGCCGCACTGGCCGAAGGCGTGTTCTTCACCCGCGATCTGGTGAACGAACCCGCCAATATCCTGACCACCTATGATTTTGCCGCCCGTTTGGCGGCGATGCAGGAACTGGGGCTGGAGGTCGAGATCCTTGAGGAAGAGGAACTGACCAAACTGGGCATGGGTGCTTTGCTCGGTGTGGGGCAGGGCTCTGAAAGCCCCTCCAAGGTCGTGGTGATGCAATGGAAGGGCGGTGTCGAGGGCGAGGCCCCGCTGGCGCTGATCGGCAAGGGTGTGGTGTTCGATACCGGCGGCATTTCCATCAAACCTGCGGGCGGCATGGAAGAAATGACAATGGACATGGGCGGCGCGGGTGTCGTGTCGGGTGTGATGCGCACGCTGGCGATGCGCAAGGCCAAGGCCAATGTGGTGGGTCTGGTCGGGCTGGTGGAAAACATGCCTGATGGCCGCGCCCAACGTCCCGGCGATGTGGTGAAATCCATGAAGGGCGACACGATCGAGGTGATCAACACCGATGCCGAAGGGCGTTTGGTGCTGGCCGATGTGATGTGGTATGCGCAAGAGCGCTTCAACCCGGTCGGCATGATCGACCTTGCCACCCTGACCGGGGCCATCATCGTGGCGCTGGGGCATGAAAACACCGGCGTGTTCTCCAACAATGACACGTTCTGCGACGGCTTCCTGAAAGCCGCCAAGGCCGAGGGCGAGGGCGCGTGGCGGATGCCGATGGGCGAAGCCTATGACGCCAAGCTGAAATCGCGGATTGCCGATATGATGAACATCGGCGGGCGCGATGGCGGCGCGATCACGGCGGCGCAGTTCCTGCAACGCTTCGTCAAGCCGGAAACCCCTTGGATCCATCTGGACATCGCGGGCACGGCGCTGCTGAAATCCGACAGCGCTTTGGCCCCCAAGGGCGCGACCGGATGGGGCGTGATGGCGCTCAACCGGCTGATCAAAGACCGTTACGAGCGCTGATGGCGCTGGTTCTGTTCTATCACCTCACGCGGTCTCCGGCAGAGGAGACCGCCGCCACCCTGCTGCCCCGCGCTCTGGGCGCGGGCTGGCGGGTGATGGTGCGTGGCACCGATCTGGCGCGGCTGGCGCATCTGGACCAGCGGCTTTGGCTGGAGCCGGAGGACGGGTTTCTGCCGCATGGGCTTGAGGGCGGCGCGCAGGATGCCGATCAGCCGATCCTGCTGGGTCTGGGCCCGATTGCCAATCAGGCGCAGGCGCTGATGCTGGTGGATGGTGCGGTGCCGCAGCCTGGCGAGGCGGCGCGGCTGGAGCGCGTCTGGGTGCTGTTCGACGGGCTGGACGAGACGGCGCTGAATGCCGCGCGCGGCCTGTGGAAGGCCGTCACCGCCGAAGGGATCCATGCGCAATACTGGTCGGAAGAGACCGGGCGCTGGCAGATGAAAACCGAAAAGAAGCCGACCTAGCGGCTCAGGATCATGCGATTCTCGGTGATCTCGATCCTATAACGCCGCAGATAATCCATGCCGAGTAACGAGCCGTCCATCACACCGTCATTGACCCAGGCGCTGATCCGGTCATCGGCAAAGTCACCGAGCGTGACATTGTTCAGCGTCACGCGGGCGGTGCGCACCGTGCCATTGGCAGTATTCGCCTCGCCCAGATAGACCAGCGTTTCAGGATTGAAGCCAAGCGTGCGGGCGTCATCCCGGCTCAGCACCACATTGCTGGCGCCGGTATCCACCAGAAAGCGGATGGTGCGGCCATCAATGCCCAGCACCAGATAGAAATGGCCGTCATTCGCACGCGGCACCTCGATCCGGTCGGTACTGACCTGCTGCATCGGCAGAATATCGGTGCGGATGTCCTGCCACAGCCCATAGCCCGCCATCAGCCCGACCACGATCAGACCCCAGGCCAGCGCGGTGCGCAGCGCCTGGCCCATGCGGCCGCGATATTCGGCAATCACCCAGCCGCTGACCGCCGCCAGCAACAGGCCAAGAAAGATCAGGCGGCTGATCTGGTCACCATCCATAGCGGCACCTCCTGCGGGGCAGATAGGGGCTGCGGAGCCATGCCGCAAGCCGGGGGATTACACCAGCCCGGTGCCTTTCACCCCGTCGATCACGAATTGCACCGACAATGCCGCCAGCAACATGCCCAGCAGCCGGGTGATCACGATGGTGCCAGTGCGGCCCAGCAGCTTTTCGATCGGCGGCGCGGCCAGCAGGAACAGGAAGGTCGCCAGCATCATCGCGAACAGCAGGCCCAGCACGGCGCTTGTGCCGGCCCAGCTGCCGCCCGATTGCCCCATCAGCAGGATCATCGTCGCAATCGCGCCGGGCCCGGCGATCAGCGGCGTGGCCAGCGGAAACACCGAAGGGTCATGGTCCGGGTCCGGGTGCTGGCCCTCGCGCCGCTGGGTGCGGCGTTCAAACAGCATGTCGAGCGCGGTCAGGAACAACAGGATGCCGCCCGCAATGCGGAAGGCCGACATGGAAATGCCGATGAAGCCCAGCAGCGCCTCGCCCATCAGGGCAAACAGTGTCAGCAGCACCGTGGCAATCACGCAGGCGCGCCGCGCCATCGCCCGCCTGCGCTCGGTCGTCATGCCGCGGGTCAGCGCGATGAACAGCGGCACAAGGCCCGGCGGGTCGATCACCACGAACAGCGTGGCGAAGGCGGTGATCAGAAAAGCACTGTCGGGCATGTGACCTCGGATGTTGCTGACCCATCATGGCCATGGCCGGGCCATGGCGCAAATGGTTTCAGCCGCCCGCCGCTTCGAGTTTTTCCTGCGCGGCCAGCCACATCGCTTCGGCCCGGTCCAGCCCGTCCATCACCTCGGCGTATTTCTTGTTCCAGGTCTCAAGCTCGCCCTTGCGCGCATCTTCATACAGCGCCGGGTCGGCCAGTTTGGTGGCCAGCTTGTCGCGCATCGCGTTGATCTTGCCCAGACGCTCTTCGCTTTTGCGCACTTCCGAACGCAGCGCGAGGATCTCGTCGCGGCTGGCCTTTTTCGGCTTTTCCACCGGCTTGGCTTCGGCCTTGGCGGGTTCGTCCCCGGCCAGAAGTTCGGCGCGATAGGTTTCCAGATCCTTTTCATAGGGCACCACCGCGCCCCCTTTCACCAGCCACAGCCGGTCGGCCACGAGGCTGAGCAGGTGCATGTCATGGCTGACCAGAACCACGGCACCCGAATATTCGGTCAGCGCCTCGACCAGCGCCTCGCGGCTTTCGATGTCCAGGTGGTTGGTCGGTTCGTCAAGGATCAGCAGATGCGGCGCGTCGATGGTGGCCAGCAGCAGCGACAGCCGGGCCTTCTGACCGCCCGACAGCCGCCCCACCACGGTTTCCGCCTGATCCGCCATCAGGCCAAAGCCCGCAAGCCGCGCACGCAGCCGGGGCTGGCCTTCGGTCGGGCGCAGGCGCTGGATATGTTGCAGCGGGGTTTCGTCGATATGCAGCTCGTCCACCTGATGCTGCGCGAAATAGCCGATGCGCAGCTTGGAATGGCGGGTGATCTGCCCGGCCATCACCTCGAGCTTGCTGGCCAGCAGCTTGGAAAGGGTGGATTTACCCTCGCCATTGCGGCCCAGCAGCGCGATGCGGTCATCCTGATCAATGCGCAGCGACAGGCGTTTCAGGACGGCAGGCCCGCCATAACCAACGGCGGCCCCTTCCATGTTGATGATCGGCGGCGACAGCTCTTCGGGGGCGGGGAAGGTGAACACCTGTTTCTTCGCCTCTTCCGGGGCGGTGATCGGCGTCATCTTCTCCAGCATCTTCACGCGGCTTTGCGCCTGCACGGCCTTGCTGGCCTTGGCCTTGAAGCGGTCGACAAAGCTTTGCAGATGGGCGCGGCGCGCATCCTGCTTCTTGGCCTCGGCCACCAGAACGGCGCGGCGCTCGGCCATCTGCCGGGCGAACTGGTCATAGGGGCCGTTCCAATAGGTCAGCTTTTTCTGATCCAGATGCAGGATGCCCTGCACGGCGCGGTTCAGCAGGCCGCGGTCGTGGCTGATGATCAGCACGGTATGCGGATATTTCTGCAAATAGCTTTCCAGCCAGAGCGCGCCTTCCAGATCGAGATAGTTGGTCGGTTCGTCGAGCAGCAGGTAATCGGGCTGCGCGAACAGCACGCCCGCCAGCGCCACCCGCATCCGCCAGCCGCCCGAAAAATCGGAACAGGGGCGCAATTGCGCTTCGGCATCGAAGCCAAGCCCCTTGAGAATGGCCGAGGCGCGGCCCTCGGCGCTCCAGGCATCAATATCGGCAAGGCGGGTCTGGATCTCGGCAATGCGATGCGCATCCGTCGCGGTTTCCGACTCGGCCAGCAGGGCATTGCGTTCGGTATCTGCCGCCAGCACCGTATCCAGCAGCGAGGTGGATGACGAGGGCACCTCTTGCGCCACACCGCCGATGCGCGCCCGCGCCGGGATCGAGATCTCGCCGCCCTCCAGCGCGATCTCGCCCTTGATCAGGCGGAACAGCGTGGTCTTGCCCGCGCCATTGCGCCCGACAAGACCCACCTTGTGCCCGGTGGGAATTGTGGCCGAAGCCCCTTCAAACAGGGGGCGGCCTTCGACATTATAAGTGATATCTGATATACGCAGCATGGCGGCACGCTTGCCCGAAGCAGCGGGCAGGGTCAACGGGCAACCTGCGGGCAAGCCCGCCGGGCGACATAATCCTGCCCTGGGCCGCGCGGGCGCCTTGCCTGTCACGGCTTTTCAACATCCGCCGCACATGATAGCAGAGCGCCACAGATTCCGGCGCGGGTGCTTTTTCCCGCGCTTTTTGATATGGAGAGCCACATGGCCATCGAACGCACCCTGTCGATCATCAAACCCGACGCGACCAAGCGCAACCTCACCGGCAAGATCAATGCCAAGTTCGAGGAAGCCGGCCTGCGGATCGTCGCGCAAAAGCGCATCCACCTGACGATGGCACAGGCTGGCCAGTTCTATGCCGAGCACAAAGAACGCCCCTTCTACGGCGAACTGTGCGAGTTCATGGCGTCGGAGCCGGTGGTCGTGCAGGTTCTGGAAGGCGAAGGCGCCATCCTGAAAAACCGCGAAGTCATGGGTGCCACCAACCCGGCCAATGCCGCTGAAGGCACGATCCGCAAGGATTTCGCGCTGTCGATGGGCGAAAACTCGGTGCATGGTTCGGACAGCGAAGTGTCGGCTGCGCGCGAGATTGCCTTCTACTTCTCGGGTCTCGAACTGGTCGGCTGATCTATCGGCGGGGCGGCTTCGGCCGTTCCACCACCCCCAGAAAATCAAGGGCCGCTTCCAGATCGGAGCGGCCCTTCTTGCTGCCGACCTGCGCCTTCAGGGCATCGAAGCTGACCCGCAGTGCCTTTTTCTCGGCACCCTGGCAATCATTCCACGGGCGGCCCTGCAATCCCATCACCAGCACATAATAGCCGATGAAATGCGGGGCGGTGCCTGCGCGCAGCAGGGCCAGATAGGCGGCATCCGCGCCAAGCGCACGCACCTCTTCTGCGGAATGGATGCCCGCACGGGCAAAGGCCGCCTCGGAGGCGGGGCCAAGGTTGAGAATCGACGAGACGGGTTCGGGCATGGCAGACCGTTTGAAATGGCAAAGGCCAGCCTAACGGCTGGCCCGGTGCAATTTCAACCCGCGCTGTGGCGGGGCAAGCATGTCTGAGTCAGATCGAGGCCCAGTCCCTGAACAGCGGTTGGCTGCCCTGTTGCGGCGCGGTTGGCGCGCTTTGGCCCTGCTGCTGCGACGGCGTGCTGGTGCCGCCCTGCTGGGCTTGCGATTGCGGTTGGGTGGTGGCCATGGGTCTGCTCCGGTTCACTGGCTCGAGATAGGTCGTCCACGTCATCGGGCGATATTTATCCACAGGATGACGCTTTCAGAACCAGATACGTCGGCAAACCGCTGGCGGCAAGCCGGGCTGACAGAAAACCGTTACAAAACTGCGTAAATTTTACGCGATTTGATAACTCTGCCACAGTGGCGGGTCAGGACCGGCATCAATCCGCCGCTTTTGTCACCGGCGTCGCGGGAAAGCCGATGCCGTCCAATGTGCTCATCAGCAATGCAGCCGAGGCAGGGCCTTCGATGGTGGCCTGACGGGCGGCGGCATCGAACAGAATCGCGGTCACACCGGGCAGCGGGCGCAGGGCGGCTTCGATGGAAGCGCGGCAATGGCCGCAGCTCATGTCGGGGATGGACAGGGTGGTCATGGCGGGCTCCTGAACTGTGTTGCCCTGATATGGGGGTTCCATCTGCGGGAAGGTCAAGGGCCATCCGGACGCACGAAAAAATGTGGCAGCCGGGCTTGACCTTCCCATGACTGGAAGCTCCATATGTCGCCGTGAAAGGATATTCCATGACACAGATCACCAATCCCCAGAGCCTGCGCTTTCACCTTGAGGGCATGACCTGCGCCTCCTGTGTGGCGCGGGTGGAGCGGGTGCTGACGGCCCAGCCCGGCGTGACGGCGGCGCGGGTCAATCTGGCGGATGACAGTGCCGATGTGCAGTTTGCCGATCCGGCCACGCCTGACACGCTTGCCGCGGTGCTTGCGGCGGCGGGCTATCCGCCGCGGCAGATCACGCTGGATCTGGCGGTTGAGGGCATGACCTGCGCCTCTTGCACCGGGCGGGTGGAGCGGGTGTTGCAGGCGCAGCCGGGGGTGATCGCGGCACGGGCCAATCTGGCGGCGCGGCGGGCGCAGGTCACGCTCTGGCAGGGAGGGGCCAGTGCCGAAGCGCTGGCGGCGGCGGTGTCGCGCGCGGGCTTTGCCGCCACGCCGCAGGCCGATGCCAATCCTGATGCGCGGGCGGACGAGCTGCGCCTGCTTGGCCGCGATACCTGGATCGCCGGGGCGCTGACCCTGCCGGTGTTCGTGGTGGAAATGGGCGGGCATCTGGTGCCCGCGCTGCACCATTGGCTGATGGGAATTGCGCCGCAGCAGGTGCTGTGGATCGCGCAATTCGTTCTGGCCACGCTGGTGCTGGCGATCCCGGGGCGGCGCTTCTATGCCAAGGGCATCCCGGCCCTGCTGCGCGGTGGGCCGGACATGAACAGTCTGGTCGCGGTCGGCACCTTTGCCGCCTGGGCCTATTCGACCGTCGCCACCGTCGCGCCGCATCTGCTGCCCGCCGCCGCCCGCGCGGTGTATTTCGAGGCGGCGGCGGTGATCGTGGTGCTGATCCTGCTGGGCCGGGTGATGGAGGCGCGGGCACGGGGGCGGGCCGGGGCGGCGATTGCCGGGCTGGTGGGCTTGCAGCCCAAGACCGCCCGCCTGCAAACGCCCGACGGCTTTACCCCCACGCCGATTGCGCAGATCCGCCCCGGCGACCGGCTGATGATCCGCCCCGGCGAACGCATCCCGCTGGATGGCACCGTGGTCGAGGGGCAATCGGCGGTCGATGAGGCGATGCTGACCGGCGAGGCGATCCCGGTGGCCAAGGCGGCGGGTGATACGCTGACCGGCGGCACGGTGAACGGCACCGGCGCGCTGTTGATGCAGGCGACCCATGTCGGGGCCGATACGGTGCTGGCGCGCATCATCGCCATGGTCGAACAGGCGCAGGGGGCAAAGCTGCCGGTGCAGGCACTGGTGGACCGGATCACGCTGTGGTTCGTGCCGGTGGTGATGGCGCTGGCGGCGGCGACGGTGGCGGTCTGGCTGGCCTTTGGCCCCGGTCTGGCCGAGGCGCTGGTCGCAGGGGTTTCAGTGCTGATCATTGCCTGCCCCTGTGCCATGGGGCTGGCGACACCAGTGTCGATCATGGTCGGCACCGGGCGTGCCGCCGAACTGGGTGTGCTGTTCCGGCGCGGCGAGGCATTGCAGACGCTGGCCACCGTGAACCGCGTGGCCTTTGACAAGACCGGCACCCTGACCGAAGGCCGCCCGGTGCTGACCGACCTCAAACCCGCTTCGCCGCATCTGTTGCGTCTGGCGGCGGCGGTCGAGGCGCAATCGGAACATCCGCTGGCGCTGGCGGTAGTGCAGCTGGCACAGCAAAAGGGGCTGGAGATCCCCGAGGCGCGAGATTTTGTCGCCACCCCCGGTTATGGCGCCGAGGCGCTGGTGGAGGGGCAGCGCATCACGCTGGGGGCTGCGCGCATGTTCCCGCAGGGGCTGGGCCAGTGGCAGGTGGAGGGCGAGGGCTTTGCGGTGCAGGGCAAGACGCCGATCTATGTGGCGGTCGAGGGCAAGGTGCTGGGCGTGCTGGCGGTTGCCGACCGGGTGAAGCCCGGCGCGGCCCCGGCGGTGCAGGCGCTGACGGCCATGGGGATCGAGGTGGCGATGATCACCGGCGATACCGAACGCGTCGCCCGCGCCATCGGATCGGAACTGGGCATCAGCGACATTCACGCCGAGGTGCTGCCCGGCGGCAAGGTGGAGACGGTGGCCGCCCTGAAACCCGGTGTGGCCTTTGTCGGCGATGGCATCAATGACGCACCCGCACTGGCGGCAGCGGATGTGGGCATCGCCATCGGCACCGGCACCGATGTGGCCATCGAGGCCGCCGAAGTGGTGCTGATGTCGGGGCAGCCGATGGGCGTGGCCACGGCGATCCGGCTCAGCCGGGCGGTGATGCGCAATATCCGGCAGAACCTGCTCTGGGCCTTTGGCTATAATGCGGCGCTGATCCCGGTGGCGGCGGGGGCTCTGGTGCCCTTCGGCGGGCCGCAACTGTCGCCCATGCTGGCGGCGGGGGCGATGGCGCTGTCGTCGATCTTTGTGCTGACCAATGCGCTGCGGCTGAAGCGCATCCGTGCGGTGGAGGCCCCGGAATGAACATCAAGGACGTTGCGGCCCGTGCGGGGCTGCCTGCCAAGACCATCCGATATTACGAGGAGATCGGGCTGATCCGCCCGTTGCGGCAGGCCAATGGCTATCGTGCCTTCCGCGACAGCGATCTGCACAAGCTGGCCTTTCTGGGCCGGGCGCGCAGTCTGGGCTTCACCATCGAGGAATGTCGCACGCTGATGGCGCTTTATGAGGATCAACACCGCGCCAGCGCCGATGTGAAGGCGCTGGCCGAAGATCACCTGAGCCGCATCGGGGCCAAGATTGCGGCTTTGGAAGCCATGCAGCGCACCTTGTCCGAGCTGGTTGCCGCTTGCGCAGGCGATCATCGCCCGGATTGCCCGATCCTGACAGGTCTGGCGGACAAGGCGTGCGGATAGGCTCTGGCCTTCCCCCGGCCTGCGTGGCAGGTTCGGATAAAACGGGGAGAGTATCGCAATGAAAACCGCGCCGCTGCCAGTGTTCGATGGCCATAACGACATCCTGTTGCGGATGCAGATGGCGCCGAAAAAGCGCGGGGCGATCTGGCTGACCGGCGAGGGGCGTGGCCATCTCGATCTGCCGCGGATGCAGGCGGGGGGCTTTGCGGCGGGGATCTTTGCCATCTATATCCCCAGCCCCGCCGCGCCCGGCGCGCCGGATTACGATGCGATGATGGACAACCCGCCCTATGAGATCGAATTGCCCGCGATGATCCCGCTGGGCGTGGCGCAGCCGATTGCGCTGTCGATGGCCGGGCATTTCCTGTGGATGGAACGCGCCTCGGACGGGGCCTTCCGGGTCTGCCGCAGCGTGGCCGAGATCGAGGCCGCGCAGGCGGCGGGCGCGATTGCGGGGGTCATGCACATGGAAGGGGCCGAGGCGATCGACGACAGTCTGGATGCGCTGCACAGCTTTCATGCGATGGGTCTGCGGTCACTGGGGCCGGTCTGGTCGCGCCCGACGATTTTTGGCCATGGCGTGCCGTTCAAGTTTCCGGGTACGCCCGACACCGGGCCGGGCCTGACCGATGCGGGCAAGCGGCTGATCCGCGAATGCAACAGCCTGCGCATCATGGTGGATCTGAGCCATCTGAACGAGGCGGGTTTCAACGATGTGGCCGCGATCAGCGATGCGCCGCTGGTGGCCACCCATTCCAACGCCCATGCCATCACACCCTCGACCCGCAATCTGACCGACCGGCAACTGGCGATCATCCGCGACACGGGCGGTATGGTCGGGCTGAACTTCGCCACCGTGTTCCTGCGCGAAGATGGCAAACGCGCCTCCGACATGGGGTGGGAGGCAGTGCTGCGCCATCTCGATCACCTGATCACGCATCTGGGCGAAGATCACGTCGGCTTCGGATCGGATTTCGACGGGGCGGCGGTGCCGGATGGCATCACCGATGCGGCGGGCCTGCCGAACCTGCTCGCGGCAATGGCGGCGCATGGCTATGATGCGGCGCTGATCGAAAAGCTGCGCTGGTCGAACTGGCTGCGGGTGCTGCGCCAGACCTGGGGCGGCTGAGCCGCCCGTTCAGGCGACCTTCAGCAAATCCTCCAGCGCGCTGTTGCCATCCACCATGTCGGACAACGACAGGCGGTCAAGGCTGGCATAAAATGCCTCCACCGCGGCCACCAGCGCGCATTTCAGCCGGCAGCAGCTGACCAGCGGGCAGGAGTTTTCGCCGCCCGCAAAACATTCGGTGAACGGCAGGCCCGCCTCGAAGGTGCGGAACACATCGCCCAGCGTGATGTCCTGCGGCGCGCGGCCCAGCATCAACCCCCCGGCGCGTCCGCGCACCGTATGCAGAAAACCCTTCTGCGCCATCAGGTGGATCACCTGCGCCAGATGGTTTTCCGAGGCATTGCAGGCCTGCGCCACCTCTTGTTTGCGGACCACGCGGCCCGGATTGACCGCACAGAACATCAGTGTGCGCATGGCGAGATTGGTGCGGGTGGTCAGTCTCATTGCAGGGTCCCGTTTGGCTTGGCTGATCTTGGCTAGCAGGTGGCACGGGGCGCAGACATGATTTGGATCATGTTTTTGCGATATCTCTTTGCTGCCGCCCGGCAGTGCCTGCGCGGAAGATGGCCACGAATCATATGTGCAACCTCAAACCGCTTTGATTTTTGGAAATCCCCGTGCTTATTGGAGAAATGGCTGAAATTTTCGTGATGATTTTTCAGTCTGTTTGCGCTAACACATAAGCGGTTTGGGAATTTGGGCCGGAAAGCTGCCTTGGGATCTGCGGAAATGCTCGGGCCTTGTGCCGCGGGCTTGCTGATCCCGGTGCGCCGCGCCTTACTGAACCCAGAGCCTGCAAACAGGCCGGACCGTGACAGATGGGACATTGACGTGACAGATATTACCGCGCCGCAGCTCAAGGCAGACATCCTGCGCCACCTGACATTCACGCTGGGCAAGGATGCCGCCCATGCCAGCGTCTACGACTGGCGCATGGCGCTGTCTTACGCGATCCGCGACCGGATCGTGGAGCCGTGGTTCGCCTCTACCCGCAAGACATGGGAGACGGGGGCCAAGCGGGTCTATTACCTGTCGATGGAATTTCTGATCGGGCGGATTCTGGAGGATGCGACGATCAACCTTGGCCTGCGCGACATGGCCGAGACGGTGATGGCCGATCTGGGGCAGGATTTCCGCACCTTGATCGAGGACGAGCCGGATGCGGCGCTTGGCAATGGCGGTCTGGGCCGTCTGGCGGCCTGTTTCATGGAAAGCATGGCGACGGTGGGCTGCCCGGCCTATGGCTATGGCATCCGCTATGAACACGGGCTGTTCCGCCAGCGCTTTGAAGGCGGGCGGCAGGTTGAGACGCCCGAGGATTGGCTGACCCAGCGCCACCCTTGGGAGTTCGAACGCCCGGAGGCCGCCTATACCATCGGCTTCAAGGGCGAGATCGTCACCCGCGATGGGCGCGAGGTCTGGGTGCCGGGCGAAACCGTGCTGGCCGAGGCGCATGATACGCCGGTGGTCGGTTGGCAGGGCAAATGGGCCAATACGCTGCGGCTCTGGGCGGCCAAGCCGACAACGCTGTTCGATCTCGAGCGCTTCAACCGGGGCGATTATGCGGCGGCAGCCGAACCCGAGGCGCTGGCGCGCACGCTCAGCCGCGTGCTGTATCCCGATGACACCACCTATCAGGGCAAGGAACTGCGGCTGAAGCAGGAGTTCTTCCTGACCTCTGCCGCGCTGCAAGACATCCTGCGCCGGTTCAAGACCGGCGGCCATCCGATCACCGATCTGCCGAACCACGTCGCCATCCAGATGAACGACACCCATCCTGCCATCGCCGGGCCGGAACTGATCCGGCTGCTGGTCGACGAACACGGGCTGGAGTTTGAACCGGCGCTGGATATCGCCCGCGCCTGTCTGGGCTATACCAACCACACGCTGCTGCCCGAGGCGCTGGAACGCTGGGCCACCTTCACCTTCGGCAATGTGCTGCCGCGCCATATGCAGATCGTGGAACGCATCGACGCCTGGCACAAAGCCAAATACCCGTCGCGCCCGCACTATGTGGGCATCGTGAAACATCACGAGGTGCGCATGGGCGAGCTGGCCTTCCTGATGTCGCACAAGGTGAACGGCGTCTCGGCGCTGCATTCCGATCTGGTGAAGAAGAACCTCTTCCCCGAATTGCACGCGCTGCACCCGGATCAGATCATCAACCAGACCAATGGCGTGACGCCGCGCCGCTGGCTGAAGATGTGCAACCGCCCGCTGTCGGGCCTGATCACCGACACGATCGGTGCTGGTTGGGAGGCGGATCTGGATCGTCTGCGCGAGTTGGAGCCGCATGTGGCCGATACGGGTTTCCGCACCGCCTTTGGCGCTGCCAAGCGGCAGAACAAGGTCGCTCTGGCAGAATGGATGGCCGGGCATTGTGGCGTGACCGTCAGCCCCGACGCGCTGTTCGATGTGCAGATCAAGCGCATCCACGAATACAAGCGCCAGTTGCTGAATATCCTGGAAACCATTGCCCGCTGGAACGCGATCCGTGAAAACCCGACGGCTGACTGGGTGCCGCGCGTCAAGATCTTTGGCGGAAAATCCGCGCCGGGCTATGCGGTGGCCAAGGAAATCATCCATCTGATCAATGATGTGGCGCAGGTGGTGAACACCGATCCGCTGGTGGGCGACCGTCTGAAGGTGGTCTATCCCGCAAACTACAATGTCAGCATGGCAGAGCGGCTGATCCCGGCGGCGGATCTGTCGGAACAGATTTCCACCGCGGGCAAAGAGGCCTCGGGCACCGGCAACATGAAGTTCATGCTGAACGGCGCGCCGACCATCGGCACGCTGGATGGCGCCAATGTGGAGATCCTGCACGAGGTCGGGGCCGAAAACTTCTTCCTGTTCGGCCTGACCGCCGATCAGGTGGTGAAGCGCCGCGAAGACCCCGACCATTCGCGCCATGCCATCGAGGCCAGCCAGACCTTGCAGGATGTGTTGCAGATGATCGCCGAGGGCCGTTTCTCGCCCGAAGAGCCGGGCCGCTATCACGCGCTGGTGCATCGGGTCTGGCACCATGACTATTTCCTCGTGGCGGCTGATTTCGATGCCTATCTCGCCGCGCAGGCCGAGGTGGACACCGCCTATGCCGACCGCGACCGCTGGCTGGCGATGGCGGCGATGAACACGGCGCGGTCGGGCTTTTTCTCGTCGGATCGCACGATCCGTGGTTACATGGCGGATATCTGGTCCGTCACATCGGCACTCTGACACAGGGTGCCAACCCAGAAGGGGGAAGATATGGCCAAAGCTCGGGGAGGGAGCGATTGGATCGACGCGGCGGCGGCACAGGCGATTGTGTCGGGCGCGCATGGCGATCCTTTCGCGGTGCTGGGGCTGCAAGAGGCAGGCGCGGCCTTTGTGTTGCGCGTGTTTCAGCCGGGGGCAGAGCGGGTCTGGGCGCTGCTGCCCGATCCGGTGGCGCTGGAACCGCTGGGCGAGGGGCTGTTTGCAGCGGCCTTGCCCAAGCGGGTGGCCTACCGGCTGCGCGCCGAAGGCAGTGGCGCGACATGGGAGTGGGATGACCCGTTCCGCTTTGGCCCGGTTCTTGGCGAGTTGGATGAATATCTGCTGGGCGAAGGCACGCATCAGCGCATCTGGCAGGTGCTGGGCGCGCATGTGATCACGCATGAGGGCACGGAGGGCACGCATTTCGCCGTCTGGGCCCCCAATGCCGAACGTGTGTCGGTGGTGGGCGATTTCAACATCTGGGATGGCCGCCGCCATCCGATGCGCAAACGCGGCGCAACCGGCGTCTGGGAAACCTTCATTCCCGGTCTGGGCGAAGGCGCGATCTACAAATACGAAATCCGCGGGCAGGGCGGACAGACCCTGCCGCTCAAGGCCGATCCGGTCGGCTTCGGGTCGGAACATGCGCCGAAGAACGGCTCGGTGGTGCGGCGGATCGACGGGGCGGTGTGGCAGGATGCCGACTGGCTGGCCAGCCGCGCCGCCCGGCATACGGTCGAGGCGCCGATCTCGGTCTATGAGGTGCATCTGGGCTCGTGGCGCCGCGCGCCGGGCGACCGGATGCTCAGCTATCTGGAACTGGCAGAGCAGTTGGTGGATTATGTGGCGGATATGGGCTTCACCCATATCGAGTTGCTGCCGGTCTCGGAATACCCGTTTGATGGATCCTGGGGCTATCAGCCGGTCGGGCTGTTTGCCCCGACCATCCGCCATGGCACGCCGCAGGAGTTTCGCGCCCTGATCGACGCCGCGCACCGCAAGGGGCTGGGCGTGATGCTGGATTGGGTGCCGGGGCATTTTCCCACCGATCCGCATGGATTGGGTCGCTTTGACGGCACGCCGCTATATGAACATGCCGACCCGCGCGAAGGCTTCCATCAGGACTGGAACACCCTGATCTACAATTATGGCCGGACCGAGGTGCAGAATTTCCTCGTCTCCAACGCGCTGTATTGGCTGGAGGAATACCATATCGACGGGCTGCGCGTGGATGCGGTGGCCTCGATGCTCTACCGCGATTATTCGCGCAATGCCGGCGAATGGATCCCCAACAAGGATGGCGGGCGCGAGAATTACGAAGCCATCGCCGTGCTGCAACGCATGAACATCACCGCCTATGGCGAGGTGCCGGGCATCGTGACGGTGGCCGAGGAAAGCACCGCCTTTCCGGGGGTGTCGCGGCCGGTCAACTGGGGCGGGCTGGGCTTCGGGTTCAAGTGGAACATGGGCTGGATGAACGACACGCTGTCCTACATGCAGCGCGACCCGATCTATCGCAAACACCATCACCACCAGATGACCTTCGGCCTGCATTACGCCTGGTCGGAAAACTACATCCTGCCGATCAGCCATGACGAGGTGGTGCATGGCAAGGGCAGCATGCTGGACAAGATGCCGGGCGATGGTGAACAGAAGTTCGCAAACCTGCGGGCCTATTACGGCTTCATGTGGGGGCATCCGGGCAAGAAACTGCTGTTCATGGGCTGCGAATTTGCCCAAGGGCGCGAATGGAACCACAATCAGAGCCTCGACTGGCATCTGCTGGTGGATCCGCAGGCCGGGCCCTACCACGCAGGGATGCAGCGGCTGGTGCGCGATCTGAACACGCTCTACCGCGCCACGCCGGCGCTGCATGTGAACGACACCCGGCCCGAAGGCTTTGCCTGGCTGGAGGGCAATGACGCCGAAGGCTCCACCTATGCCTGGCTGCGCAAGGGTGGCGCTGCCGATCCGGTGGTGGCCATCGTGGTGAACATGACGCCGGTGGAGCGGCGTCTGCGCATCGGTCTGCCGGAGGCGGGACAGTGGGACGAGGTTCTGAACACCGATGCGGCCCTCTATGGCGGCGGCAATCGCGGCAATCTGGGCGGGGTGACGACCGAGCCGGTGCCGTGGCATGGCCAGAGCCAGTCGGCGATGATCACCCTGCCACCGCTGTCGGCCCTGTATCTGCGCCAGTCAGCTTGACCAATCTGTAAGAGTATGCGGCGGTTCAACCGCCCGGAGGGAGGACGGACATGAAAGCAAGACCCAATCAGAGGCTGTCATCGCAAGCCATGGCCTTTGTGCTGGCAGGCGGGCGCGGATCGCGTCTGAAAGAACTGACGGACCGCCGCGCCAAGCCTGCGGTCTATTTCGGCGGCAAGACGCGGATCATCGACTTTGCGCTGTCGAACGCCTTGAACTCCGGCATCCGCAAGATGGCGATTGCCACGCAATACAAGGCGCACAGCCTGATCCGCCACATGCAGCGCGGCTGGAACTTCTTTCGCGCCGAACGCAATGAATATCTCGACATCCTGCCCGCATCGCAGCGCGTGGCCGAAACCAAATGGTATCTGGGCACCGCCGATGCGGTGACGCAGAACATTGATATCGTGGACAGCTATGGGGTGAAATACATCATCATTCTGGCCGGCGACCATATCTACAAGATGGATTACGAGGTCATGCTGCAACAGCATGTGGCAACCGGGGCCGATGTGACCATCGGCTGCCTGACCGTGCCCAAGGCCGAAGCCACCGCCTTTGGCGTGATGCATGTCGATGCCGAGGGACGGATCACCGATTTTCTGGAAAAACCCGCCGATCCGCCGACCATTCCGGGCGATCCGCTGCATGCGCTCGCCTCGATGGGCATCTATGTGTTCAACTGGGATTTCCTGCGCGACCTGCTGATCCGCGATGGCGAGGATGATAATTCCAGCCATGATTTCGGCAATGACATCATTCCCGAAATCGTCAAACACGGCAAGGCCATGGCGCATCGCTTTGCCGAAAGCTGTGTGACGGCGGGGCTGGAGGATGAACCCTATTGGCGCGATGTCGGCACGATTGATGCCTTCTGGCAGGCCAATATCGATCTGACCGATTTTGTGCCCAAGCTGGACCTTTACGACAACAGCTGGCCGATCTGGACCTATGGCGAGATCGTCCCGCCGGCCAAGTTCATCCACGATCAGGACGGGCGGCGCGGCTCGGCTGTCAGCTCGCTGGTGTCGGGCGATTGCATCGTGTCCGGCTCCGAGGTGCGCAATTCGCTGCTGTTCACCGGCTGCCGCACGCACAGCTATTCCACCATGGAATATGTTGTGGCGCTGCCGCAGGTGGTGGTGAACCGCAAGGCGGAGCTGAAGAACTGTGTGATCGACCGGGGTGTGATCATTCCCGAAGGGCTTGTCGTGGGGCAGGACCCGGAGGAGGATGAAAAGTGGTTCCGCCGCAGTGAGGGCGGCATTGTGCTGATCACGCAGGACATGCTGGATGCGCGGGCGCACAAGATCGGCTGAGGCGCAGATGGAGGCGCCGGGGGCCTTGCCCCCGGACCCCCAGGATATTTGGACCAAGATGAATGAGGGTGCCATGGAAATGAAACGGGTTCTGTCGGTGGCCTCGGAATCTGTGCCTTTGTTGAAAACCGGCGGGCTGGCCGATGTTGTGGGGGCATTGCCCGGCGCGCTGGCGGCCGAGGGCTGGCAGATGCGGGTGTTGATGCCTGCCTATCGGGCGCTCAGGCCGTTGATCGCGGGCTGGGCGGAGGTGTTTGCCGAAGAGGATCTGTTTGGCGGCCCGGGCCGGGTATATGCGGGCGAGGTGGCCGGGGTTGCCATGCTGTTGCTGGATGCGCCGCATCTTTATGACCGGGAGGGCGGGCCCTATAATGCAGCAGGGGGTGATTGGCCTGACAATGCGCAGCGCTTTGCCGCGCTGAGTTGGATTGGCGCGCGTATCGCCCGCGAAGGTCTGGCGGATGGCTGGCGGCCGCAGGTGCTGCATGCCCATGACTGGCAGGCGGGCTTTGCCCCGGCCTATCTGGCCTTTGGGGGCGCGCGCGATGTCGGCACCGTGATCACCATCCACAATATTGCGTTTCAGGGCTGGGCCGAGGTGGGTCTGTTGCGGCAGCTGCGCCTGCCGGCGCATGAGTTCCATCCCGGCTCGCTGGAATATTACGGCGGGCTGTCCAGCCTGAAGGCCGCACTTGTCACGGCGGACAAGATCACCACGGTTTCCCCCTCTTATGCGGCAGAGTTGATGCGCCCGGAGTTTGGCATGGGGCTGGAAGGGGTGATCGTGGCGCGGGCCGCCGATGTGCAGGGCATCCTGAATGGTGTGGATGAAACCGTCTGGTCGCCCGAGGTGGAGCCGCGGCCCTATTCGGCGCGGCGGATGAAGGGCAAGGCGGCCAGCCGGGCGGCGCTGTGTGCCGAGTTCGGGCTGGAGGTGCCGGGGCCGCTGGCGATTGTGGTCAGCCGGATGACCGATCAGAAGGGCATTGATCTGCTGCCAGAAGTGCTGCCCGAATTCATCAGGGGCGGGGGTGGTCTGGTGATGCTCGGCTCCGGGGACCCGGCGCTGGAGGCGGCGATGCTGGCGCTGGTGGCGCGGTTCCCCGGGCGGGTGGCGGTGCGCATCGGTTATGACGAGGCGCTGAGCCATCGCATGTTTGCGGGGGGGGATGCGGTGCTGGTGCCCTCGCGGTTCGAGCCTTGCGGGCTGACGCAGATGTATGGTCTGCGCTATGGCACGGTGCCGGTGGTGGCGGCGGTGGGCGGACTGGCCGATACGGTGATCCATGCCAATCCGGCGG
The DNA here is from genome assembly GCF_018798885.1 of Gemmobacter fulvus. Taxonomy (NCBI): domain Bacteria; kingdom Pseudomonadati; phylum Pseudomonadota; class Alphaproteobacteria; order Rhodobacterales; family Paracoccaceae; genus Gemmobacter; species Gemmobacter fulvus. The sequence continues at coordinate 61,078 of NZ_CP076361.1, forward strand.
CTTTGGCGGCGGATGTGGCGACCGGCCTCACTTTTCAGCCGACCGATGCCCCGGCCTTTGCCGAGGCGCTGCGCCGCCTGCTGGCCTTGCACCGCGACCCGGCGCTCTGGGCACGGGTGCAGAAACATGCGATGGCGCAGCCGGTGGGCTGGCAAACATCGGCTGCCGCCTATGCGAAACTCTATGAAAGCGTGCTGCGCGCATGATGACGCCCACACATCCTTTGCCCGCGCGCCTGTCAGGCCATGCGATCAGCGCCGGTCGCCCCTGGCCGATGGGTGCGAGCTTTGACGGGGAAGGCGTTAATTTTGCTGTCTTTTCCGCCCATGCCGAGCGGGTAGAACTGTGCCTGTTTTCCCCCGATGGCCGCAAGGAGCTGTGCCGGTTGCCGCTGCGCGACCGGGATGGTGACATCTGGCATATTCATGTGGGCGGCATCACGCCGGGCACGCTCTATGGCTATCGGGTGCATGGCCCCTATGTGCCAGAGGATGGTCATCGCTTCAATCCGCACAAGCTTTTGCTGGATCCCTATGCGCGGCAATTGTCGGGGCGGCTGAAATGGTCGGATGCGCTGATGGGCTACAAGGTGGGCAGCCCGCGCGCCGATCTGTCGTTTGACACGCGCGACAGCGCCTTTGCCGTGCCGAAATCGGTGGTGGTCGATCCCAGTTTCAACTGGGGGCCGGACCGGGCACCGCGGATTCCGCTGTCGGAGACGGTGATCTATGAGGCGCATGTGAAGGGGCTGACCGCGCAGCATCCGGGGGTGGAGCCGGGGCTGCGCGGCACCTATCTGGGGCTGGCCTCGGATGCGGTGCTGGAGCATCTGGTCAAGCTGGGCATCACCACCATCGAGCTGCTGCCCACCCATGCCTTTCTGGATGACCGCTTTCTGGTGGCCAAGGGGTTGCGCAATTATTGGGGCTATCAGAGCATCGGCTTTTTTGCCCCGGAACCCCGTTACATGACGCGCGGCGAGGTCTGGGAGTTTCAGACCATGGTGCGCCGGTTTCATGCGGCAGGCATCGAGGTGGTGCTGGATGTGGTTTATAACCATTCCGGCGAGGGCGATGAACTGGGGCCGTGCCTCAGCTTTCGCGGTCTGGACAACCGCAGCTATTACAAGCTGCGCGAGGGCGGTCGTTATTATGTCAACGATACCGGCACCGGCAATACGCTGAACCTGACCCACCCGATGGTGCTGCGTATGGTGATGGATTCGCTGCGCTATTGGGTGGAGGTCATGCATGTGGATGGCTTCCGCTTCGATCTGGCCTCGGTGCTGGGGCGCGAGGCTTACGGATTTGATGCGCAGGGCGGGTTTTTTGATGCGGTGCGGCAGGATCCGGTGCTGAACCGGGTCAAGCTGATCGCCGAGCCTTGGGATATCGGGCCGGGCGGCTATCAGCTCGGCGCCTATCCGCATCCGTTTCTGGAATGGAATGACCGGTTCCGCGACGGTCTGCGCCGGTTCTGGCGGGGCGACGCGGGCATGGCACCCGATCTGGCCAAGCGGCTTTTGGGCAGCGCCGAGCGGTTCGACCATTCAGGCCGTGCGGCCAGCACCTCGGTCAATTTCGTGACGGCGCATGACGGGTTCACGCTGGAGGATCTGGTCAGTTTCACCACCAAGCGCAATCTTGCCAATGGCGAGGACAACCGCGACGGCCATGGCGACAACCATTCCGACAATCTGGGGGTGGAGGGTCCGAGCGCGGATCCCGCAATCCGGGCCGCGCGGGATCTGCGCAAGCGCAACCTGTTGACCACGCTTCTGATCGCGCAAGGCACGTCGATGCTACTGGCGGGTGACGAAATTGGCAACAGCCAGCAGGGCAACAACAACGCCTATGCGCAAGACAACGAGATCGGCTGGGTGGATTGGGCCCATGCCGATACCAAGCTTGCGGACTTCGTGGCCCGGCTGCTCGTGCTGCGCAAGGCGCATCCGGTGCTGCGGCAGCGCCGGTTCCTGCACGCCAAAAGTCGGGCGGCGGATGGTCTGGCCGATGTCATCTGGCGTCGCGCCGATGGCGAAACGCCTCGGCCCGAGGATTGGCACGATCATGCCTTCCGCTGTCTCTGCATCGAATTGCGGATGGCCGCCGAAGCGGACGAGCCGGGGCAAGAGGCGATTTTTGCTGTATTCAACGCAGGTTGCGCGCAAAAGCTTATCTTGCCAGACACGGCGCCGGGCTGGCGTCTGATTCTGGATACCACTGAGCCCGAGGCGGCACCCGTGCTGGCGAAACCGGGGCTTGAGGTGCCTGCCCATTCCGTGCTTGTTTTTGAACCCGTTCATAGCTGAGGGCCATCATGACTGCCTTGACCATTGCCACCACACCCATCGCCGGGCAAAAGCCGGGCACCTCTGGCCTGCGCAAGAAAACCCCGGTGTTCATGGGGCCGCATTACCTCAATAATTTCGTGCAGGCGATCTTTGACGCCATTGGTGGGGCGGCGGGCAAGACCTTTGTGCTGGGCGGCGACGGGCGTTATTTCAACGATAGCGCGGCGCAGATCATCCTGAAGATGGCGGCGGCGAATGGTGCGGCGCGGGTGATCGTCGGGCAGGGCGCGGTTCTGTCAACTCCGGCGGCCAGCCATTTGATCCGGCTGAATAAAACCGATGGCGGCATCATCATGTCGGCCAGCCATAACCCCGGCGGGCCGGAAGAGGATTTCGGCGTGAAGTTCAACATGGCCAATGGCGGCCCGGCCCCCGAGGCGGTGACCGAGGCAATGTTTGCCATCACCGAAACGATCCGCGAATACCGCATGTCGGATGCGCCTGACATTGACCTGAATGCCATCGGCCGGGTGCAGCTGGACGGTATGGTGGTCGATGTGGTCGATCCGGTGGCCGACTATGCCGATCTGATGGAAAGCCTGTTCGATTTCAAGGCGTTGCGCGCCATGTTTGCCAACGGTTTCACCATGCGCTTTGATGCGATGTGCGCCGTGACCGGTCCCTATGGCATCGAAATTCTGGAAAATCGGCTGGGCGCTGCCAAGGGCACCGTGACCCATGGCACGCCTTTGCCGGATTTCGGCGGCATGCACCCCGACCCGAACCCGACCTGGGCGCATGAGCTGATGGACGAAATGTTCGGGGCCGATGCGCCGGATTTCGGCGCGGCCTCGGATGGCGATGGCGACCGCAACATGGTGGTCGGGCGCGGCATCTATGTCAGCCCGTCGGACAGTCTTGCGGTGCTGGCGGCCAATGCCCATCTGGCCCCGGGTTATGCGCGGGGCTTGGCTGGGGTGGCCCGGTCGATGCCGACCTCGGCGGCGGCAGACCGGGTGGCGGATGCGCTGGGGATCGGCAAATACGAGACGCCGACGGGGTGGAAATTCTTCGGCAATCTGCTGGATGCGGGCAAGGCCACGCTCTGCGGTGAAGAAAGCTTCGGCACCGGCTCGGATCATGTGCGCGAAAAGGACGGGCTTTGGGCCGTGCTGCTCTGGCTGAACATTCTAGCGGTGCGGCAGCAGACCGTGGCGCAGATCATGGCCGATCATTGGGCCAAATACGGGCGCAACTATTATAGCCGCCATGATTTCGAAGCGATTGCCACCGACAAGGCCGATGCGATGATGGCGGCGCTGCGGGCGAGCTTGCCCAGCCTCAAGGGGCGGCAGATCGAGGGCATGGAGATCGCGGCTGCCGATGATTTTGCCTATACCGATCCGGTGGATGGCTCGGTCAGTGCGCGGCAGGGCGTGCGGATCCTGTTCACCGATGGTGCGCGCATCGTGATGCGCCTGTCGGGCACCGGCACCGAAGGCGCAACGCTCCGGGTCTATCTGGAGCGCTATGCGGCGGGCCCCGAGGGGCTGGACCATGATCCGCAGCAGGCGCTGGCCCCGGTGATACGCGCCGCACATGAGCTGGCCGGGATCGAGGGCTATACCGGGCGCGTCACCCCGGATGTGATCACCTGAGGCGCCGTTGCCGCCGGAAAGCCGGAACCAAGACTTTCGGCTTGCTTGCCCCGTGCTGTGCCTGCGTTAAAGTGAAGCAGGCGACGGAGGAAATGCAATGTCGGAACGGCTGTTGAACACTGCGCTGATCGTGGATGACCACCCGCTGTTTTGTGATGCGCTGTCGATCACCTTGCGGGCGGTGGGCGGTGTCGGGCAGGTGGAAACGGTGGACCGGCTGGAGGCGGCGCTGGCCCGGCTTGATCTGATGCCGATGCCGGATGTGATCGTGCTGGATCTGAACCTGCCGGATGTGACCGGGCTTGATGGGTTGATCCGGCTGAAGGCGGCGGCGGGGGCGGTGCCGGTGGTTGTTGTCTCCAGCCTGACCGACAACCGGGTGATTGCGGCGGCGTTCCAGGCGGGGGCGGCGGGTTTTGTGCCGAAACATTCGCGGCGCGAGGTGTTTCGTGCCGCCTTTGATGCCATCCGTGCCGGACAAAGTTACCTGCCCGATGGGTATGTGCCGCCCGCCGCCGAAGGCGGGCCGGTTACCTCGCGCGAACAGGCGCTGTCGCGGCTGGCCTTGCTGACGCGGCAGCAGGCGAAGATCCTGCAACTGATCTGCGAGGGGCGGCTGAACAAACAGATCGCCTTTGATCTGTCGATTGCGGAAACCACGGTGAAGGCGCATGTTACCGCGATCATGCGCAAGCTGGGCGTGCAAAGCCGCACGCAGGCGGTGCTGATTGCAGGCGAGGCGAGTTTCAGCGCGATCATGCCCGAAAACGGCTGACTTGCGGGATGAGGAAGCGGGGGACGCATGAATGACGGCCCGGTGATCGTCACGGCGCATGTCGATGCGCGCAGCGCGACACCAGCGGCGCGTCTGGCGGCGGCGCTGGGGCCGGGGCCGTTTGCCTGTGTGATGCTGTTCATCTCGCCCGAGGCGGATCTGGCGGCGCTGCTGGCCGAGGCCGCCTTTGATGCGCCGGTGATCGGCTGCACCACGGCGGGCGAGATTTCCGGCGAGGGCTATTCCGAAGGCGGCATCGTGGCGCTGGGGCTGCCCGCCGCCTATTTCGCCGCTGACATCCTGCTGATCCCCGATCTGGTGGCGATTGACAGCGAAGACCTGATCGGGCGGCTGATCCGGGCGCGGCAGGGGCTGCGGGTGCTGCGGCCGGGGTGGGACCACGAATTTGCCTTTCTGATGGTCGATGGCCTGTCGACGCGCGAAGATGCGCTGACGGCCGCGCTTGCCGCCGGGCTGGGGCCGGTGCCGCTGTTTGGCGGATCGGCGGCGGATGGCACGCGGTTTCGCGAAACATTCGTTGTGCATGACGGGCGCGCGCTGCGCAACGCGGCGGTGCTGGCCATGGTGCGCTCGCGCTGCCGGGTGAAGGTGTTCAACCTCGATCATCTGGTGCCGACCGAAACCCGCATGGTGGTGACCGAGGCCGACCCGGCCAACCGCACCGTGCGCCAGATCAATGCCGAACCGGCGGCGCGGGAATATGCGCGGCTCTTGGGCAAGGATCCGGGCCAGCTCGATACCTTCACCTTTGCCGCCCATCCGGTTGTGGTGCGGATCGGCGGGCGGCATCATGTGCGGGCGATCCAGCAGGTGGCACCGAATGGCGATCTGGTGTTCTTTTCGGCGATTGACGAGGGGCTTGTGCTGACCCTGGCTGAGCCGGAGGATATGGTGGCCCATCTGGAGCGGGAACTGGCGGGGCTGGCCATCGGCACGGCCCCCGAGGCGATCCTGGCCTGCGATTGCATCCTGCGCCGGATGGAGGCGCTGGAGAAACAGAAATATGGTGCAGTCTCGGCCATCCTGCGCGACAATAACGTCGTCGGCTTTTCCACCTATGGCGAGCAGCTTAATTCCATGCATGTGAACCAGACGATGACGGGTGTCGCCATCTTTCCGCCGGGGGTGTGAGGGTGCAGCCGCGCGCCTCCAGCCTGCTTGATCCCGCCGATACGCCCGAACGGCAGCGCGAAAAGCTGTTGACCATCGCCGAGGTGCTGATGCGCCGGGTGGAGCAGGTCACCGATGACAGCGTGGCCGCCTATGCCCAGTTTCAGCGCGCGGCGATGCTGGAGGATCAGGTGTCGGCCCGCACCCGCGACCTGGAACGGGCGCTGGATCTGCTGAACCAGTCCAACGCCCGGCTGGCCGAGGCCAACCGCGAAACCGAGGCGGCGCGGCAGAACCTCGCGGATGCGATCGAGACGGTGCAGGAAGGCTTTGCGCTGTTCGGCCCCGATGAGGTGCTGGTGATGTGCAACTCCCGCTTCGGGATGCACATGCTGGACCTGCGCGACCATCTGAAAGCGGGCCTCAGCTTTGATGATTATGTCGAGCGGGTCAGCCGGTCGCGCTACCTCGCCTTGCCCGAGGGTGAAACCCCCGAAATCTGGGCGGTGCGGCGGCGCAAACGCCATCTTGACCGGCATGTGATCTTTAATGTGCGGCTGATCTGGAACCGCTGGTTGCAGATTTCGGAACATCGCACCGCCAATGGCGGCACGGTGATCATCCAGATGGATGTGACCGATATCATCCGGCTGGAGCGCGAGGCACGCGGGCGGATGCTGGACGATCAGGCCCGCATCATCCGCGCCACGCTGGATCACATCAGCCAGGGCGTGTGCATCTTTGATGCCGAACGGCGGCTGGTGGGTTGGAATGAACGGCTGGGCGATCTGCTGGCCATTCCGATGCAGCGGTTCCGGCTGGGGGTTGGCTTCGGCACGCTGATGGAGCGGCTGGAATCCGAAATCACCTTTGGCGAAGGCATGACGGCGCAGCGCTTTGCCGATTGGGTGTTGTCGGGGCCGGGGCGGGCGGCGCTTGGCTTTGAATTGCAGCGCGGCACGCTGATCCTGCAAGCGGATGCGCAGGAAATGCCCGATGGCGGCTTTGTGGTCAGCTTTACCGATATTTCCGCCGAACGCGCCGCACGATCCGCCTTGTCGGCGGTGAACGAGACGCTGGAGGCGCGCGTGATGGAGCGCACGCTGGAGCTGGCCGATGCGCTGACCGACGCCGAACGCGCCAATGCCAGCCGGGCGCGCTTTGTGGCGGCGGCCAGCCATGACCTGTTGCAGCCGCTTTCGGCGGCCAAACTGTTCATCGGCTCCATCGCCGCCGAGGCGCTGGAGCCTTTCGCGCGTGAGGCGGTGCAGAAGGCGCAGAACGCGCTGGATTCGGTTGAGGGGATTCTGGGCGCGCTGCTCGATATTTCCAAACTGGAAAGCGGGCGGGTGGCGGTCTCTCCGGGGCCGGTGCGGCTCGACCGGATTCTGGGGCCGCTGCGCGAGGAATTTGCCGCCATTGCCGCCGCCAAGGGTCTGCGCCTGACGGTGATGCCCTGTTCTGCCGTGGTGATCTCGGATCCCGCTTATCTGCGGCGCATCCTGCAAAATCTGATCGGCAATGCGGTGCGTTATACGATGACGGGCCGGGTGCTGGTGGGTGCGCGGCGGCAGGGTGGCATGATCCGGCTGGAGGTGCATGACACCGGGCCGGGCATCGCGGAAGAGGATCAGGATGCGATCTTCCGCGAATTTCACCGCCTGAATGCGCCGGCCTCGGCATCGGAGGGCATGGGGCTGGGCCTTGCGATTGTCGAACGCGCCTGTGCCGCGCTCGGCCATCCGCTCGGGCTGCAATCGGAACCGGGGCGCGGCAGTTGTTTCATGTTGCAGCTGGCGGTGGCCGACGGGCCGGGTGAGGCAAATTTGCCTGCGCCAAGGCCGCTGGTTGCCCCGCAGCATGGCACCCAGGACCGCATCGCCTTTCTGGTGGAAAACGAACCCGATCTGCGCCGCGCCATGGGGCTTTTGCTGGAAAAATGGGGCATGAGCGTGCTGGATGCGGGCACCGGCGAAGAGGCGGCAGCGCTGATCGAGGAAATCGGCATCCTGCCGGATGTGTTTCTGGTGGATCATCAGCTGGGCGATGGCATGTCGGGGCTGGAGTTCATCCAGCTGATGCGCGCCCGTTATGGTGCCTTGCCCGCCTGCCTGATCACCGCGCAGCGCACACCGGCACTCGCCACTGCTTGCGAGGCCGCCGGGGTGCAACGCTTTCTGAAACCGATTGATGCGCGGGCGCTGGAGGGCTGGCTTTCGGCGCTGCCGCCCGCCGCATGAGCCAAGGCCCTACGACTTTGGTTCCATAGCGCCCGAGCTTTGTCTTTTGATAGCGTTCACATAAGAGAGGGAGAGACAGATGCAACTCACCGATCAACGCGATATCAAGGCCCCGCCCGAAACTGTCTGGGCCGCCATTCTCGATCCCGACATGCTGAAAGCCGCCGTCCCCGGATGCGAAAGCATATCGGGCAGCCCCGAGACCGGGTTCGAGGCGGTGGTGGTGCAGAAGGTGGGGCCAGTGAAGGCAAAATTCACCGGTGTCGTCACCCTGTCGGACATCGTGCCGGGGCAAAGCTTGACGATTTCCGGTGAAGGCAAGGGCGGGCCTGCGGGTTTTGCCAAGGGCGGTGCCAAAGTGCGCTTCGAGGCGATCCCCGAAGGCACACGACTGAGCTATGATGTGGAGGCCAATGTCGGCGGCAAGCTCGCGCAGCTTGGCTCGCGCATCATCGACGGCTTTGCCAAGAAGATGGCGGATGAGTTTTTCGAACGGTTCCAGCAGGCCGTGGAGGGGCCTGTGGAGCCGGAGCCGATCGCCGGGGCAGATCCGGCACCCGAGGAAAAAAAGGGCTGGTTCAAGAAGCTGCTCGGCTGAGCGCCAGACCATACCAAGCATATGCCAGGGAGGGAAGGAATGACGAAAGTCACATTGACGGTGAACGGCAAGACCGTTTCCGGGGAGGCCGAGGGGCGCACGCTGCTCTCCAGTTTTCTGCGCGAAGGGCTGGGGCTGACCGGCACCCATATCGGCTGCGACACGTCGCAATGCGGCGCCTGCGTTGTGCATGTGGATGGTCGCGCGGTGAAAAGCTGCACCACCTTTGTGCAGGATGTCAGCGGCGCCGAGGTGCGCACGATTGAGGGCATGGCCAATTCCGACGGATCGCTGTCGGTGCTGCAACAGGCGTTTCAGGATCACCATGGCCTGCAATGCGGCTTCTGCACGCCGGGCATGGTGATGTCATCGGCGGCGCTGCTGGCGGAAAACCCGTCTCCGACCGAGGCGGAGGTGCGCCACTACCTTGAGGGCAATATCTGCCGCTGCACCGGCTACCATAATATCGTGAAGGCGGTGCTGGCGGCCTCTGGCCAGGATGTTTCGTCGGTTGCGGCGGAATAACAAGCAATAACAGGGTTTTGCGGTGTGGCCTTGGTCCATCGCATCAAGGGAGGAAAGCAAATGCCGAAAGACGGTGGCATCGGCGCCAGCACCAAGCGGCGCGAAGATGTGCGGTTCCTGACAGGCAAGGGCCGCTATACGGACGATATCAACATTCGCGGTCAGGCCTATGCGTGGTTCATCCGGTCGGATGTGGCGCATGGCCGGATCAACAGCATTGACACCAGCGCCGCCGAGGCGATGGACGGCGTGGTGAAAGTGTTCACCAGCGCCGATTTTGCCGGTGTGGGCGGAATTCCCTGCGGCTGGCAGGTGACCGACAGGTTCGGCAAACCGATGCAGGAACCCAAGCATCCGGTTCTGGCCGATGGCAAGGTGCGCCATGTCGGCGATCCGATTGCCGTCGTGGTGGCCGAGACGCTGGAACAGGCGCGCGATGCCGCCGAGGCGGTGGAGATCGACATCACCCAGCTGCCCGCCGTGGTCGACATGAAAGCGGCGCTGCTGCCCGATGCGCCGAAAGTGCATGAGGAACTGACCTCAAACCTTTGTTATGACTGGGGCTTTGTCGAAGAGAATAAAGCCGCTGTCGATGAGGCCTTTGCCAAGGCCGCCCATGTCACCACGCTGGAATTGATCAACAACCGTCTGGTGGCCAACCCGATGGAGCCGCGCGTCGCGGTAGGCGATTATGAATCGCACAGCGGCCATCACACGCTTTACACCACCTCGCAGAACCCGCATGTGATCCGCCTTCTGATGGGGGCCTTTGTGCTGGGCATCCCGGAACACAAGCTGCGCGTGGTGGCCCCGGATGTGGGCGGCGGTTTCGGCTCCAAGATCTACCATTATGCCGAAGAGGCTTTCGTCACATTTGCCGCCAAGGCCTTGAATCGTCCGGTGAAATGGACATCGAGCCGGTCTGAGGCGTTCTTGTCGGATGCGCAGGGCCGCGACCATGTGACCAAGATCCAGCTGGCGCTGGATGCCGACAACAACTTTACCGCGCTGCGCACCGATACTTATGCGAATATGGGCGCTTACCTGTCGACCTTCGCACCGTCGATCCCGACTTGGCTGCACGGCACGCTGATGGCGGGGAACTATCGTACGCCGCTGATCTATGTGAATGTGAAGGCGGTATTCACCAATACCATTCCGGTCGATGCCTATCGCGGCGCGGGCCGCCCGGAGGCCACGTTCCAGCTGGAACGGCTGGTCGACAAGGCCGCGCGCGAACTGGGGGTCAGCCCCATCGAACTGCGCCGCCAGAACTTCATCAAGGCTGACCAGTTCCCCTATCAGACGCCGGTCGCCGTGGTCTATGACACCGGAAATTACGATGCGACCCTCGATAAGCTGCTGGAAATCTCGGACCATGCCGGGTTCGAGGCGCGGGCGGCGGAATCGAAGGCGCGGGGCAAGCTGCGTGGCTTTGGTCTGGCCCATTATATCGAGGCCTGCGGCATCGCGCCGTCAAACCTCGTGGGGCAACTCGGCGCGCGCGCGGGGCTGTATGAAAGCGCCTCGGTGCGGGTGAATGCCACCGGCTCGATCACCGTGTTCACCGGCTCGCACAGCCATGGTCAGGGCCATGAGACCAGCTTTGCGCAGGTGGTGGCCGAAATGATCGGCATTGATGCGGGCCAGATCGAGATCGTGCATGGCGACACCTCGAACACCCCGATGGGCATGGGCACCTATGGGTCACGCTCGCTGGCGGTCGGTGGTTCGGCCATCGTCAAGGCCACCAATAAAATCGTCAACAAAGCCAAGAAGATAGCGGCCCATCTTCTCGAAGCGTCTGAAGGCGACATCGAGCTGAAGGACGGCAAGTTCTCGGTTGCGGGCACGGACAAATCGGTGGATTGGGCCGGGGTCACGCTGGCCGCCTATGTGCCGCACAACTATCCGCTGGAAAGCATGGAGCCGGGGCTGGAGGAAACCGCCTTCTACGATCCGTCCAACTTCACCTATCCCTCGGGCGGGTATGGCTGCGAGGTGGAGATTGATCCCGAAACCGGCAAGGTCGAAATCCTCGCCTTCAGCGCTGCGGATGATTTCGGCAATATCGTCAATCCGATGATCGTCGAAGGTCAGGTGCAGGGCGGTCTGGCGCAGGGCATCGGGCAGGCGCTGATGGAAAACTGTGCCTATGATGAAAACGGCCAGCTTCTGTCGGGCAGTTTCATGGATTACGCGATGCCGCGTGCCGATGATCTGCCGATGTTCAAGGTCGATCACAGCTGCATCACCCCCTGCACCCACAACCCGTTGGGCGTGAAGGGCTGTGGCGAAGCGGGGGCAATCGGCTCGCCGCCGGCAGTGGTCAACGCGGTGATCGACGCCTTGCACCGCGCTGGTCGCACCGACATCACGCATATCGACATGCCGCTGACGCCCTCGCGCGTCTGGGCTGCGATGAACAAAGCCTGAGGAGGATCAGATGCATAATTTTGAATTCGTCAAACCCTCCAGCATCGCAGAAGCGGTGGCCGCCCTGTCACGCGACGGAGCGCAGGCGCTATCGGGTGGGCAGACCCTGACGCCGACGATGAAACAGCGGCTGGCAGCGCCCGAGGTTCTGGTCAGCCTGACCGGTATCCCCGAACTGAAAGGCGTCTGCACCGGCGATGGCGGTGTGCATATCGGGGCGGCAACCACGCATGTCACTGTGGCGCGCGAGGCGGTGGCGCATTATCCGGCGCTGGCCAAGCTGGCGGGCGGCATCGGCGATCCGGCGGTGCGCAATCGTGGCACCATCGGCGGCAGTCTGGCCAACAACGACCCCTCGGCCTGTTACCCTTCGGCAGTGCTGGCTTCGGGGGCGACGATCGTCACCAATACCCGCCGGATTGCGGCAGATGATTACTTTCAGGGCATGTTTTCCACGGCGCTGGACGAGGGCGAGATCATCACCGAAGTGCGCTTTCCCATTCCTGAAAAGGCCGCTTATGTGAAGTTCGATCAGCCCGCCTCACGCTTTGCGCTGACCGGGGTGTTTGTGGCGAAATATGCGGACGGGGTGCGGGTGGCGATCACCGGTGCGTCGAATGACGGTGTATTCCGCTGGTCCGAGGCCGAAGCGGCGCTGAGCGCCAATTTCGCCGCATCAGCGATCGAAGGGCTGTCGCTGTCCGGCGCGGGCATGATCAGCGATCTGCACGGATCGGGCGACTATCGCGCGCATCTGTGCAAGGTGCTGACCAAACGGGCGGTGATGGCCGCCTCCTGACATCGGGCGCAGACCCCAGCAAAGGCAAGGCCCGCAATTGCGGGCCTTTTCCTTATCCCTTGCCACCTTGGGTCAGGTAGACGGCGCAGCCGGTCAGCGCGGCATAATCATCCGCCACCACCGTCACCGAAAACTCGTTTTGCAGCAGTGGCACCCGGCGCGGTTGGCGGAAATGATGACCCAGACCATAGGTGGCGAAATGCGGGGCCATCGCCAGCGACATGCCGCCAATCAGATAGATACCGCCATAGGGCAGGTGGATCAGCGCCAGATCGGCCAGCGTCTGCGCGAGAATGCGGGTATAAAGCTCTGCCGTATGCACCGCGACCGGATCGTTCTGCGCCAGCGCCGCCAGAACCTCGGCCGAGGCCGCCTCGGTGACCGCACCCACTTCGGCGGCGGCAAAGCGGTGCAGATTGGCCAGACCGCGCCCGGACAGCACCTCTTCGACACCGGCATGCGGCACTTCATCGCGCGCGGTCAGCAGCGCCTCGATAAAGCGCACCAGCCGGAAATCCTCGTCGGTCTGGGCGGGCAGGTTGACATGGCCACATTCCGACGGCGGCACCACGCGCCCCCAGGGCGTGTTATGGACGGGGGCCGCATTGACGCCGGTGCCGAGGCCCACGACCAGCATGGAGGCCCCGGATTCTATCGGGCCGGGCACCACCCTGCGCAGATGGCTGTCGGTGATATAGCCCAGGGCCTGACCCTGCGCCTGAAGATCGTTCAGAATTGCCACCTGCGCGGCCCCGGTTGCGCGCGAGACCCGTGCGGCGTCGATCACCCAGGGCTGATCCTCGCTGTCGCGCAGATTGGTCATGGTCACGGCACCATCGCGCACCGGCCCGGCCCCGGCGACACAGGCCCCGCCCACCGCCGCCACGTTTTCATCGGCCATATAGCGGGCCAGAACCGCATCAATGCCGTTGAAATCGGCATTGCGGAACCGGCGGACGCTCGGCTCTTCGATCACCTTGCCGCGCGCCAGCGCCACACGGGTATTGGTGCCACCAATATCAGCCACCAGCGAAAAGGGGGCGGTTGTCATGCTGTCCTCCAGATGCGTCAGCGGTGCCGGGCCAGAGCAACCAGATTCAGGGTCGTGTTACAGATCAGTTGCGCGCAAGGGCGCGCTTCAGGGCGTGATAGGATGCTTTCGGGGTTCTTGCCAAGCTGTCAAAATCCACATGCACAAGGCCGAAGCGTTTCTCATATCCTTCGGCCCATTCGTAATTGTCCAGCAGCGACCAGTAGAAGAACCCTTGCAGATTGCAGCCCGCCGCCATGGCTTGTTGCGCCGCGCGGAAGTGCTGTGCGATGAAGCTTTCGCGCAGGCTGTCATCGACCCCCACCACATCGGCATGGGCCATGCCGTTTTCGGTGACATAGATCGGCAGATCTCCGACATGGTCGCGGGCAAGCCGGGTTAGAAAGCGTTGCAGGCCTTCGGGATAGATCTCCCATCCCATCTGGGTTTTCTCCAGCGGGCCGGGTACTTCGCGGGTGGCGGGCCAGGGGGTGCCGGGGGCGGCGGCGTGGATGTGCCGGGTGTAATAATTCACACCGAGCCAATCCAGCTTGCCGCTGATCAGCCCCATATCTGCCTGCCAATCGGTTGGCATATGCGGGCCAAGGCCCGCCAGAGCTTCGGCAGGGTAGGTGCCCTTGGTCAGCCCTTCGATGAACCAGCGGTTGAAGATCGCATCCTGCACCGCGGCAGCGGCCAGATCGGCAGGCGCATCCGAGGCCGGGGTGGCATGATCGAAGTTCAGCACGATGCCCAGATTGGGCTGGCCGAGGCCGCGCAGGCTTTCCATCGCCGCGCCATGCGCCAGCAGGATGTGGTGCATCGCCCGCGCGGCGGCGCGGATGTCGCGCAGGCCGGGCGCATGGGCGCCGTGAAAATGCGACAGCCAGGCCACGCACCACGGCTCGTTGATGGTGGCGACACTGGCCACCCGATCGCCGATGCGCCGCGCCACGGTTTCGGCAAAATCGGCAAACCGAAAGGCGGTGTCGCGGTTGCGCCAGCCGCCCAGATCCGACAGCGCGGCCGGCAGATCCCAGTGATACAGCGTCAGGAACGGCTGCAAGCCGCGCGCCACCATGCCATCGACCAGCCGGTCATAGAAATCGAGCCCCTCGGGGTTCACCGTCACCCCATCGGGCATCACCCGCGCCCAGCTGGTGGAAAAGCGGTAGGCGTCAAACCCGGCGGCGGCGATCAGATCCAGATCCTCGGGCCAGCGGTGGTAATGGTCGCAGGCCAGCCCGCCATCCTCGGCCCGCACCACATTGCCCGGCGTGGCGGCGAAAGTATCCCAATGCGACGGCCCGGCCCCGCCAAACCGGCTGCCCTCGATCTGATAGGCGGCGGTGGCGGCCCCGAACAGAAACCCTTCGGGGAAGGTGGCACGCGGTGGGATCATGGTCAGCCTCTGCAGGGGCCTGTGGATTGGCCAATGATGAGTTCCGCTTCCAGCAGCAACTCGCGCGGGCCGCCTTCGCGCCCCGAAATGATCGACAACAGCATGTCCGCCGCTTGCCGCCCGGCCTCGCGCACCGAGGAGCGGGTGGCGGTAAAGATCGGCACATCCTCGCCATTGCGCAGATAGCTGAGTTCGTCATCATGGATGATGACCGACACATCGCGCCCCATGCGCAGCCCGGCCTCTTCGATGGCGCGGCGGGCCCCAAGCCCCATGATCATCGACGAGACGACAAGCGCCGTTGGCGGCTGCGGCTGTTTCAGCATGTCGCGCACGGCGCGGTGCCCGGCGGTTTCGGTCATCTCTTCGCTGACCATGATCGCCGGATCGGCACTCAGCCCGCGCGCGGCCAGCGCATCCTCATAGCCACTGCGGCGGCGGATGGCGAAATCCATGAACTCCAGCCCGTTCACCAGCCCGATGCGGCGATGCCCCAGATCAAGCAGGAACTCGGTGGCCCGTTGAAACGCGCGGCGGTTGTTCACATCGACCCAGTTGTAGGGCAGCGGCGATCCGGTGGCCCGGCCATGCACGACAAAGGGAATATCCAGATCGGTCAGCAGGCCGATGCGTTCATCCTTCATGCGCGGCGCGTGCAGGATCACGCCATCCACCGTGCCGCGCGATTTCAGCTCGCGGTAGGCGCGTTCTTCATTGTCATCGGGCACCACCGACAGCAGCATGTCATAGCCGTTGCGCGAATAGATCTCGCCCGCCCCGGCGATGAAATCGGCAAAGACCGGGTTGACGATCTCGTGCCGCGTCATCACGGGAATCACATGGCCCACCGCCATGGCGCGCCCGGTAGCCAGCCGGATGGCCCGCGTGTTGGGCTGATAGTTGTAGCGTTTGGCAGCCGCCGCCACGCGTTCGCGCGTGGCCTCGTTGACTTCCGGGTAGCCGTTCAGCGCACGGCTGACCGTGGTGGGCGACAGATCGAGTTTGCGGGCCAGCTCCTTGAGGTTCATCTTTTCCGGGCCAAAGCGTTTCAAATCGGGGTGCAGGTTAGCGGCAGGCTTGTCCAAGGTCAAAGCCTTAACTGCGCTTGTGCTGCGGCAAAGGTCAAATGCTGCGCTTGCATTGCAATGCTTTGCGACTTTGGTCGGCAGTCAATGGTTGACTTGAAGGCGTATCGCCGCATAGTTGAAGCGTCCAAAGCGGTTTGAAAACGATTCCCCGCTTGGCTGTAACGCGGGGCGGGGACCCTGCGGCATCGGGAGGATGAGGATGACACGGAATTTTCTCGCCAGCGCTGCGGTGCTGGCGCTGTTCGCAGGCCAGGTGGCCGCGCAAGATCTGAAATTCGCACCGGGGGAGGATGCGCGTTTCAACTGGGCGTCGTTCGACAGTTTCAAGGCCAACCATGACCTGAAGGGCCAGACGCTGAAGATCGATGGCCCCTGGGGTGGGGTCGACAAGGCGCTGTTTGAAACGGTCATCGCCTATTTCGAGGCCGCAACCGGTGCCGATGTGGACTATTCAGGCGGCGACGGGTTCGAGCAGCGGGTGATGATTGATGTCGAGGCAGGCTCGCCGCCCGGGATCGCGGTGATCCCGCAGCCCGGTCTGGCCGCCGATCTGGCCAAGCGCGGCAAGCTGACGCCGCTGAAGCCCGAAATCGGCACCTTCCTGCAAGAGAATTACGCCGCCGGCCAAAGCTGGGTCGATCTGTCGACCTATCCGGGGGCAGATGGCACCAAGGCGCTTTATGGCCTGTTCTACAAGGTCGATGTGAAATCGCTGGTCTGGTATTCGCCCGAGAACTTCGAGGATGCGGGCTATGAGGTGCCGCAGACCATGGAGGATCTGAAGGCGCTGTCCGAACAGATCGTCGCGGATGGCGGCACGCCGTGGTGCATCGGGCTCGGCTCGGGGGGCGCGACCGGCTGGCCTGCGACCGACTGGGTCGAGGACATGATGCTGCGGGTCAACACGCCGCAGGACTATGATGCCTGGGTCAGCAATGATCTGAAATTCGATGATCCCAAGGTGGTGGCGGCGATCGAGGAATTTGGCGCTTTCGCGCGCAATGACGCCTGGGTGGCGGGCGGCGCGGGCGGTGTGGCCTCGACCGATTTCCGCGATGCGCCCAAGGGCCTGTTTGCCTCGCCCCCCACTTGTTACATGCACCGTCAGGCCAGCTTCATCCCGTCGTTCTTCCCGGAGGGCACCGTGGTGGGCGAGGATGCGGATTTCTTCTATTTCCCGGCCTATGCGGGCAAGGAGCTGGGCCAGCCCGTGCTGGGCGCGGGCACGGTGTTTGTGGTGACACAGGACAGCCCGGCGGCACAGGCCTTCATCGACTTCCTGACTACCCCAATCGCGCATGAGATCTGGATGGCGCAATCGGGCTTCCTCACGCCGAACAAGGCTGTGAACACCGAAGTTTACGGCGACCCCACGCTCAAAAAGATGGGCGACATCCTGCTGAACGCCACGACCTTCCGCTTTGACGGGTCTGACCTTATGCCGGGCGCGATTGGCGCAGGGGCGTTCTGGACCGGCATGGTGGATTATTCGGGCGGCAAGGATGCGGCGGCGGTGGCGTCCGACATCCAGAAAACCTGGGATACCCTGAAGTAAAAACACTTTTCCCGGCCTGCCCGCCACAGGGCAGGCTATTAGACCAGCGGCCTTGGGGAGGGGCTTTGATGGAACAACTGTTCATGGCATCGGCCACCATCGTCATTGGTGTTTTCGGGTGTGTTGCCTATTTTTTCCTGTCCAATCTGGCTTTGGACAGCATCTATCCGCCGCGCGGTCCCGATGCCGGGCGCAATATCACCCGCGCAGGGGCCATCCGGCCCTGGCTGTTCCTGCTGCCCGCGTTGATCCTTCTCTGTGCTTATCTGGTCTATCCGCTGTTCGTCTCGATCTGGCTGTCGTTCCATGATGCCACCGGCGACAGCTTTGTCGGGACCGACAATTACACCTGGCTTCTGAACGATCTGAAATTCCGCGAGTCGATGAAGAACAACCTGCTGTGGCTTCTGGTTGTGCCCGCGGCCTCCACCTTTTTCGGCCTGATTGCCGCGGCTTTGACCGACCGCATCGGCTGGGGCAATTTTGCCAAGGCGATGATCTTCATGCCGATGGCGATTTCTTTCGTCGGCGCGGCGGTGATCTGGAAATTCATCTATGATTACCGGGGCGACGGCCAGACCGAGGTCGGGGTTCTGAACGCGATCTGGGTTGCGCTGGGGGGCACGCCGCAGACCTGGCTGACCATCGAGCCGTCGAACAGCTTTCTGCTGATGGTGGTTCTGGTCTGGATCCAGACCGGCTTTGCCATGGTGATCCTGTCGGCGGCCCTGCGCGGCATCCCCGAAGAAACCATCGAGGCGGCGGTCCTCGACGGGGCCTCGCCCTTGCAGATCTTCACCAAGATCAAGGTGCCGCAGATCTGGGGCACCATTGCCGTGGTCTGGACCACGATCACCATCACGGTGCTGAAGGTGTTCGACATCGTTCTGGCGATGACCAATGGCCAATGGGGCACGCAGGTTCTGGCCAATCTGATGTTCGACTGGATGTTCCGCGGCAATGACACCGGGCGCGCCTCGGCTGTGGCGCTGATCATCATGCTGATGGTGACACCGATCATGGTGTGGAACATCCGCAATGCCCGCAAGGAGATGCGTTGATGGACAATATCGCCGGAACAAAATCGTCGCTGGTCTGGGCGGTGCATCTGGCCACGGCCGCATTGGTGCTGCTGTGGGTGTTGCCGACCATCGGGCTGCTGGTCTCGTCCTTCCGCGACCGCGACCAGATCACCACCTCGGGCTGGTGGAAATCGCTGTTCCCGTCTGAACAGAACATCGTCTATCGCGCCGGGGCTGCCGACAGCCAGACGCAAGAGGGCACAACCTGGGTCATCGTCGGCAATGTGTTCGAGGCGGGCAACGGGCAGGTGAAGGCCTTTGGCATCACCTCGAAGGCCCCGACCGAATTCGCACCGGGCGCTGTGGCCGATATGGGCGAGGGCGTCAGCGCCACCGTGGCCGAAAACGGCGATTACCGGCTGACCTCGACCGCGCAGTTCGAAGGCCGCAGCCCGCGTCTGTTCGTGACCTCGATCACGCCGCCGCGCTTCACGCTCGACAATTACGACCGTGTGCTGTTTGCCGAAGGTATCGGCCGCGCCTTCATCAACACCATGACCGTGACGATCCCTGCCACCATCATCCCGATCCTGATTGCTGCCTTTGCCGCCTTCGCGCTGGCCTGGATGGAGTTTCCGGGCCGGGCCCTGCTGATTGCCACCATCGTCGGGCTGCTGGTCGTGCCGCTGCAACTGTCGCTGATCCCGCTGTTGAAGCTGCACAACAGTCTTGGCATCGGCAAGGAATATGTGGGCATCTGGCTGGCCCATAGCGGTTTTGGCCTGCCTTTGGCGATTTACCTGCTGCGCAATTACATGGTGGGCCTGCCGCGCGAGATCATCGAAAGCGCGCGGGTGGACGGGGCGACGGATTTTCAGATCTTCCTGAAAATCATCCTGCCGCTGTCCTTCCCGGCGCTGGCCAGCTTTGCAATCTTTCAGTTCCTCTGGACCTGGAATGACCTGCTGGTGGCGACGGTGTTCCTTGGCAACAGCGCCGACCAGCTGGTGATGACCGGCCTGCTGCGCGAATTGATGGGATCGAAGGGCGGCGAATGGGAAATTCTGGCCGCCTCGGCCTTTGTCTCCATCGCGGTGCCTTTGTTGGTGTTCTTTGCCATGCAGAAATATCTGGTGCGCGGCCTTCTGGCCGGCTCCGTGAAGTGAGACGGATATGACCTTGATAAAAGACGAAAATTGGTGGCGCGGTGCGGTGATCTATCAGATCTATCCGCGCAGCTTTCAGGACAGCAATGGCGACGGGATCGGCGATCTGGCGGGCATCGTGCAGCGGCTGCCGCATATCGCGGATCTGGGCGCGGATGCGATCTGGATCAGCCCGTTCTTCACCTCGCCGATGAAGGATTTCGGCTATGACGTCAGCGATTATTGCGATGTCGATCCGATGT
Organism: Gemmobacter fulvus; assembly: GCF_018798885.1. Taxonomy (NCBI): domain Bacteria; kingdom Pseudomonadati; phylum Pseudomonadota; class Alphaproteobacteria; order Rhodobacterales; family Paracoccaceae; genus Gemmobacter; species Gemmobacter fulvus. Next base: position 81,038 of record NZ_CP076361.1, read on the forward strand.
TCGGGACGCTGGCCGATTTCGATGCGGTAATCGCGCGTGCGCATGAACTGGGCTTGCGGGTGATGATCGACCTTGTGCTGTCGCACACGTCCGACCAGCATCCCTGGTTCAAGGAAAGCCGCAAGGACCGCAGCAATGCCAAGGCGGATTGGTATGTCTGGGCCGAACCGAAGGGCGATGGCACGCCGCCGAACAACTGGCTGTCGATCTTTGGCGGCTCGGCCTGGCAGTGGGACGGGCGGCGCGAGCAATATTACCTGCACAACTTCCTCACCTCGCAGCCCGATCTGAATTTCCACTGCGAGGCGGTGCAGGAGGCGCTGCTGGATGTGGCGCGGTTCTGGCTGGAGCGCGGGGTGGATGGCTTCCGGCTAGACACCATAAATTTCTATTTTGCAGACAAATACTTGCGCGACAATCCTGCGCTGCCGAAGGCGCTGCGCAACGACAGTATCGCGCCGGGGGTCAACCCCTATAACCACCAGCTGCACCTGTTTGACAAGAACCAGCCGGAAAACCTTGAATTCCTTCAGAAGTTCCGCGCGGTTCTGAACCCCTACGGCGCCGCGGCCGTGGGCGAGGTGGGCGATGCCCAGCGGGGGCTGGAGATCATGGCCGAATATACCTCGGGCGGTGACAAGGTGCAGATGTGTTACCCGTTCGAGATGCTGCAACCGGCGCGGCTGACAGCGGCGGGGCTGGAGACGACCTTTGCCCGCATGGCCAAGGCTGCCCCCGATGCCTGGCCATGCTGGAGCTATTCCAACCACGACACGGTGCGCCATATCAGCCGCTGGTCGCTTTCGGATGATGCAGCAAGGGCTTACACGTCAATGCTCGTGTGCCTGCGCGGCTCGCTCTGCCTTTATCAGGGCGAAGAACTGGGCCTGCCAGAGGCCGATATCGCCTTTGAGGATCTGCAAGATCCTTACGGCATCGAATTCTGGCCGGAATTCAAGGGCCGGGACGGCTGCCGCACGCCGATGATCTGGCAAACCGACAATGCGCAGGGCGGATTCACCACGGCCACAAAGGCCTGGTTGCCGGTCACCGCACCGCATCTGGCGCGCTCGGTTGCGGCGCAAAAAGACGAGGCCGGATCCATGCTGGCGCATTACCGCGCCGCACTGGCCTTCCGCCGCGCCCATCCGGTGCTGCGCGATGGCACAATGACCGAAATCCGGGCCGAAGGGCCGGTGGCGCGCTTTCTGCGCGCGGGCGACGAGACCATGTTCTGTGCCTTCAACCTGTCTGACGGCACCGAAACCATCAACCTGCCGCAGGGGGAGTGGCAGGGCATCGGGGCAGAGCTGGGCAGCCAGCCCGCCGCGCGCAATGTGACGCTTGGCCCGTGGCAGATCTGCCTCGCGCGGCGTGTTCAGGTTTAAGGGGGAAGTCATGGCCGATCTGAAACTCAGCAATGTTGAAAAGGCCTATGGCGAGGTCAAGGTGTTGAAAGACATCAACCTTGACATCAAAAAGGGCGAATTGATCGTGTTTGTCGGCCCGTCTGGCTGCGGCAAATCTACGCTTTTGCGGATGATCGCCGGGTTGGAGCGGATCACCGGCGGCGATTTCACCATTGATGCGGCGCGCATGAATGATGTGCCGCCCGCGCAGCGCGGCATTGCCATGGTGTTCCAGTCCTATGCGCTTTATCCGCATATGACAGTGCGTGACAACATGAGCTTCGCCCTGAAGATCGCCAAGAAAACCACGGCAGAGATCAATGCCGCGGTGGAAAAGGCCGCGCGGATCCTGCAATTGACGCCCTATCTGGACCGGCTGCCCAAGGCGCTGTCAGGCGGGCAGCGGCAGCGCGTCGCCATTGGCCGCGCCATCGTGCGTGACCCGAAAGTCTATCTGTTTGACGAACCGCTGTCGAACCTCGACGCGGCGCTGCGCGTCGCCACCCGGCTGGAGATTGCCCAGCTCAAAGAGGCGATGCCCGACTCGACCATGATCTATGTGACCCATGATCAGGTGGAGGCGATGACGCTGGCGACGCGCATCGTGGTGCTGGCCGGCGGCGGCATCAGCCAGGTCGGCACCCCGCTGGAACTGTATGAACGGCCCGAGAACGAGTTTGTCGCGCAATTCATCGGTAGCCCGGCGATGAACCTGATGCCGGGCGAGATTGTCGAGACCGGCGCGCGCACCCGGATCCGGCTGGCCAATGGCGGCGAGGCTGTGGCCAGCATTCCGACGCAGGCGGTGGACAAGGGGCTGAAGGTCAATCTGGGGGTGCGGCCCGAGGATCTGGTGGCGACCGATGGCATCCCGCTGTTCACCGGCGATGTGGAGATCACCGAAGCCTTGGGCGAGGTGACTCTGCTCTATTTCAAACGGCAGGGCGATTCGGCGCAGGTGGTGGCAAAGCTGCCCGGTATTCATGGCAATCTGCGGCATCAGACGGTGCGGCTGGGCGCGGATCCGGCCAAGATCCACCTGTTCCACAACCGGCGTTCGTTGCTCTATCGCTAAGGCGAAAGGCGATGGCTCAGGGCAGCAGCCGGGGCAGGCCGGTGATTTCGGCGGCCAGTTGCCGGGCGGCGGCAGACAGCGGATTGGCCTGCGCATGGGCCAGAACCACCGGCTCGCCTGGCGCGTCGGTGATGGGGCGGCACAGCAGGGGGGCGCCATCGGCGCTGACCGTGGCGGCGGGGCGGGTGTAGGACAGCCCGACCCCCAGCCCATTGGCGGCGAAGCTGCGCATCAACTCCAGCGTGGCGCAGCGATGCGTCAGCCGGGGCACCAGTCCGCGCTGCGAAAACAGCGCGCGCATATGCCCCAGGCTCAGCCCCTGATCGGCCAGGATCAGCGGCTGATCCGCCAGCAGCGCCAAGGTCAGATCGGCCCCGGCCAACGGGTGCTCCGCTGCCATCACCGCATGGGGCACAACGCGGGCCAACTCAGACCGCGCAATCCCGGCTTCCAGCCCCAGATCCCAGGTCAGCGCCAGATCGGTCTGGCCCCGGCGCAGGGCCTCGGCCAGCGCCTCGAACCCCATCACCTGCGGCGCGACCGGCGTGCGCACCTGCCGCAGCAGTGGCGCAAGCAGCACCGGCGCCAGATCCTCGAACACCGCAAGGCGCACTGGCGGGGCAGGTGCCGCCCCAGCCATCAACTGCACCAGCCCGTGCAACTGCGCCTCTGCCGCCTCCAGCCAGCCCCGGCCAAACGAGGTGGGCACCATCGGCCCGCCCGCCCGGCGCAGGAACAGCGGATGGCCCAGTTGCGCCTCCAACTGGGCCAAGGCCACCGACAGTGCGGGCTGGCTGACATGCAGGGCCTCGGCGGCGGTGGTCACGCCACCATGCCGCGCCACCGCAACGGCATATTCCAGCTGGCGCAGTGTAAGCGATAGCATCAGCCTATTCCGATCATTGACATATATTATTGGAGATTATGATGGCCACCATGCCATCCTGTGCCAAGCCAGACAGGAGTGTGCTATGACCCTCGTGACCCAAGACATGATTGACACCTATCAGCGCGACGGCGTTGTGCTGATCAAGGGCCTTTGGGCCGATTGGGTGGAGGTGATCCGCGCCGGGATCGAGCGCAACATGGCCGAGCCCGGCCCCTATGCCGCCGAAAACCTGAAACCGGGCGAGGGCGGTCGTTTCTTTGACGACTATTGCAACTGGGAGCGCATCCCTGAATTCGCGCAGGTGATCCGTGACAGTGCGGTGGCCGATGTCGCGGCACAGCTGATGCAATCCGACCGGGTGCAGATGTTCCACGATCATGTGCTGGTCAAGGAACCCGGCACCTCCAAACCCACGCCCTGGCACACCGACGGACCCTATTACTTTGTCGAGGGCCGCCAGACCGTCAGCTTCTGGTCGCCGGTCGATCCGGTGCGCGAGGCCTCGTTGCGCTGTGTCGCGGGATCGCATCTGTGGGAAAAGGATGTGCTGCCGACGCGCTGGATGTCGGAGACGAATTTCTACCCGGACCCCGAGGCCTATATGCCGGTGCCCGATCCCGATGCCGAAGGCATGCCGGTGCGCGAATGGCAGATGGAGCCGGGCGATGCCGTCGCCTTCAACTATCGCACGCTGCATGGCGCGCGCGGCAATCAGGCGGGCACCCGGCGGCGCGCCTTTTCGCTGCGGCTGCTGGGCGAGGATGCCCGCTATGTCGACCGTCCGGGCCGCACCTCGCCGCCCTATCCGGGCCATGGCATGCAGCCGGGCGCGCGGCTGCGCGAGGACTGGTTTCCGGTGCTGCGCGGCTGAGCCTGCGGGTACGCGCCGCACTTCCCGTGCGGGGCGGGATAGGCTAGGGCTTGGGCAGCAAAGCGGAGCATGCCATGGCCAGCCCAAAACCCTTTCTCCCCAAAGCCTTTCCGCCCCCGGAGTTTCCGCCGCGCCGCCCCAAGCTGTTTGCGCGGATGCCCCCGGCGGTCTTTCCTGTGCTGATGGGCAGCCTCGGGCTGGGCTTGGCCTTGCGCCGCGCCCTGCCTGCACTGGGGGTGGAGCCGGGGCTGGCCGAGTTGGTGCTGGGCCTGGCCGTCGGCATCTATCTGTTTGCGCTGCTGGCCTATGTGACGAAACTGGCCCGCCGCCCGGCAGTGCTGCTGGAGGATCTGCGGATCCTGCCGGGGCGGGCGGGGCTGGCTGCGGCCTCGCTGTCGTTGCTGTTGACGGCGGCGGCGCTGGTGCCCTATGCGCCGACCGTCGCCCATGTACTGCTTTCCATCGGGCTGGGCCTGCATGCGGCCTTGGCGCTGCTGATCCTGCGGCTGTTCTTCGCCGCGCCGGTTGAGGCGCGCGAGATCACCCCGGTCTGGCATCTGCATTTTGTCGGTTTCATCATTGGCGGGCTGGTGGCGACGCCACTGGGCCTGACGGGCCTGTCCACCGCGCTGCTTTATGGCACGATTCCGGTGGCGCTGGCGATCTGGGCCGCGTCGGCGGTGCAGCTTTGGCGGCGTATCCCTCCGGCACCGCTGCGCCCGCTGCTGGCGATCCACCTCGCCCCGGCCAGCCTGTTCGCCACGGTGGCCGCCGGGCTGGGCCTGACCGGGTTTGCACAGATCTGTGCCGGGATGGCCGGACTGATTGCGCTGGCGCTGCTGATATCGGCGCGCTGGCTGACAGTGACTGGGTTTTCGGCGCTGTGGGGGGCTTTCACCTTTCCGCTGGCGGCGCTGTGTTCGGCGCTGTTTGCGCTGCATATGGACATCACGGCAACGGTTTTGCTGATCTTTGCGCTTGGCCTGATCCCCTTTGTGCTCATCAAGGTGATGCAGGCTTGGGCCAAGGGCAGCCTCGCCGCCAAGACCAACGCCGCCGAAGCCTGAACGGGGTCAGGCGGGGCGGATCTGCGCCACGAAGCCCCGCGCGATCTGCAGGCCGATCCGGTCCGCCTCGGGTCCGAACCTCTCGGCCAAGGTCGGATGATCTGCGGCCCAACCGGGCTGCATCGCCTCGGCGAGGGTGGGAAAGCTGCGGCTCCAGTCGGCGACCACCGGGCGGCTGGCCTCGAAGTGGAACTGCGTGCCATAGGTGGCGCGGCCCAGCCGATAGGCCTGATGCGCCGCCCCGGCGGAGTGCGCCAGATGCACCGCCCCGTCGGGCAGGCTGAACGTATCGGAATGCCATTCAAAGATCGGGAAGGTTGCGGGCAGGGCGCCCAACACCGGATCGGTCTGCGCCGCCTCGGTCAACTGCACCGGGCACCAGCCGAATTCAGGGGCGGTGCCGATCAGGTTCTGCGCCCCAAAGCCTCGCGCCAGAATTTGCGCGCCAAGGCAGATGCCCAGCACCGCCCGATCCGCCTCGGAAAACGCCCGCATCGTTGCTGCAAGTGCCGGCAGATAGGGGTGGCTGTCATCGGCCAGCGCGGTCTGCTCGCCGCCGAACACCACAAGCGCGTCATAGTCTGCCAGCGTGGGCAGTCGCCCGTCCAGATAGGGCCGATACTGGCCGATCCGCGTGCCCGCCTCATGCAGGGCCACACCCACCTGTCCGTGATGGGTGATCCTGGTATTCTCGACGACTGCAACCCGCATCTGCCACCTTCTGTTCGCATCCGCGCCCATCCTGCACGGCACACCCGGTGCCGCAATCCCGTTTGCGACCTGTTTTTGATCTTGCGCTTGGCGCATACAAGTGAAACAGGGAACCGCCAAACGATCCCTTCCATCGACCCGTTCAGGAGGCTCCCATGGAGATTCGCGAGGCATTGACCTTTGATGACGTTCTGCTGGTTCCGGCGGCAAGCAATGTGCTGCCTTCGGATGCAGACACATCCACCTATGTCACCAAGCTGATCCGCATGAACATCCCGCTTCTGTCCTCGGCGATGGATACGGTGACCGAAGGCCGCATGGCGATTGCCATGGCGCAGGCGGGCGGGATCGGGGTGATCCACCGCAACCTGACCACCGAAGAACAGGCGCGCGAAGTGCGCCGGGTCAAGCGGTTTGAATCCGGCATCGTCTATGCGCCGATCACCCTGACCCCGGATCAGACGCTGGCCGATGCCAAGGCGCTGCAAGAGCGTTACAACGTCACCGGCTTTCCGGTGGTCGATGATCAGGGCCGGGTTGTCGGCATCGTGACCAACCGCGACATGCGCTTTGCCTCGGATGACCGCACGCCGGTGCGGGTGATGATGTCGTCGGAAAATCTGGCGATCCTGCAAGAGCCGGCCGACCGCGAGGCCGCGATCAGCCTGATGAAGGCCCGCCGCATCGAAAAGCTGCTGGTCACCGATGGCAAGGGCAAGCTGACCGGGCTGCTGACGCTGAAAGACACCGAAAAATCGGTGCTCAACCCCCATGCCTGCAAGGACGAGATGGGCCGCCTGCGCGTGGCCGCCGCCTCCACCGTGGGGGACGCCGGGTTTGAACGCTCTGCCGCGCTGATCGACGCCGGGGTGGACATGGTGGTGATCGACACCGCGCATGGCCATAGCGAAGGCGTGGCGCGCGCCGTGGAACGCATCAAGAAGCTGTCCAACACCGTGCAGGTGGTGGCAGGCAACGTTGCCACCGCCGAGGCGACGCGGGCGCTGATCGGGGCGGGGGCGGATGCGGTCAAGGTCGGCATCGGGCCGGGCTCGATCTGCACCACCCGGATCGTGGCGGGCGTGGGCGTGCCGCAGCTGACGGCGATCATGGATTCGGCGCGCGCTGCGGGCGATATTCCGGTGATTGCCGATGGTGGCATCAAGTTTTCGGGCGATTTTGCCAAGGCGATTGCGGCAGGGGCCTCGTGCGCCATGGTCGGCTCGGCCATTGCGGGCACCGATGAATCGCCGGGCGAGCTGATCCTGTGGAATGGCCGCAGCTATAAATCCTATCGTGGCATGGGCAGCCTCGGGGCGATGGCGCGCGGCTCTGCCGACCGCTATTTCCAGAAGGATGCCGCCTCGGACAAGCTGGTGCCGGAAGGGATCGAAGGGCAGGTGCCCTACAAAGGCACCGCCGCCGCCGTGGTGCATCAGCTGGTCGGCGGCTTGCGCGCCGCGATGGGCTATACCGGCAACCGCACCGTGGCCGAAATGCGCAGCAATTGCCAGTTCGTGCGCATCACCGGGGCGGGGCTGAAGGAAAGCCATGTGCATGATGTGCAGATCACCCGCGAAAGCCCGAATTACCGCATCGGCTGACCGCGTCTTGTACCACACTCCCCATACGCGCCGGGGCAATCCCTCCGGCGCGTTTGCCTTTGCAATGGAGCGTTCCTGATGACCCCCGCCGCCCGCCTGTCCGCCGCGATGCAGATTCTTGACCGCTATCTGGCAGGCAGCCCGGCGGAACAGGCGCTGACCAATTGGGGGCGGGGCAGCCGCTTTGCCGGGTCGGGGGATCGCAATGCCGTGCGCGATCTGGTGTTCGACGCGATCCGCTGCCGCCGCAGCCATGCCGCGCTTGGCGGCGGTGAAACCGGGCGCGGGCTGATCCTTGGTGGCTTGCGGGCCGCAGGGGGGGACCCGGCCCCCTTGTTCACCGGCGAAGGCCATGCGCCCGCCCCGCTGCGCCCCGAGGATGACGGGCGCCCCCCCGAGGCCGGAGCCGAGGCGCTGGATTATCCCGATTGGCTGGCCCCGGCGCTGGCCGCCGATCTGGGCGCGGATCTGCCCGCGATCATGGATCTGCTGCGCCACCGCGCGCCGGTGTTCCTGCGGGTCAACCGCAACCGTGGCACGCGCGACGCGGCCATCGCTGCCCTCGCCGCCGATGACATCCAGACAGAGCCGCATCCTCTGGCCGAAACCGCGCTGCGTGTCACCGCCAATGCCCGCCGGATTCAGGCGTCAGATGCCTATAGCTCGGGGCTGGTGGAATTGCAGGACGCGGCCTCGCAGGCGGTGATTGCGGCACTGCCGCTGGTGGATGGGCTGCGGGTGCTGGACTATTGCGCCGGGGGCGGCGGCAAGGCGCTGGCCATGGCGGCGGCGGCCCGGCTGCGCCTGCTGGCCCATGACGCCGATCCGCGCCGGATGCGCGATCTGCCTGAACGGGCGCGCCGCGCCGGGGCAAAGATCTCGCTGCTGGACACGGCGCAACTGGCCGGGCAACCGCCCTTCGATCTGGTTCTGGCCGATGTGCCCTGTTCCGGCTCGGGCAGCTGGCGCCGCGCGCCCGAGGGCAAATGGCTGCTGACGCCCGAGCGGCTGGCGGATCTCTGCCGCCTTCAGGCGCAGATCCTGCGGGATGTCGCGCCCCTGCTGCGGCCGGGTGGCTGGCTTGCCTATGCCACCTGTTCGCTTCTGGCGCAGGAGAACGAGGCGCAGATTGCCGCCTTCCTCGCCGCCAACCCCGGCTGGACCCGCCAGTCGGAACGCCGCCTGACCCCGCTGGAGGGTGGCGACGGCTTCTTTGTTGCTGTCTTGCGGCGCGATAGCCGGCGCTGATCCGCCTGCCACAGAAAAATCCGTCCTCGGTTAAGGGCGGATTAACTTTTTCGGGGCCGAATGGCGGGGTGACGAATCCCCGAGGGCAGAGGATGGTGGGCAAAACCGTGGCGCAACCGTCTGAACATGGCATGATGGCTCCTGCGCCGTCGCTCACCCTGGCGGCCCTCAGCATTGGCCCGAAATCCTGGGTTCTGCTGGCGGCGGCCTTTGGCTGTGCCGTCACGGTCGCGCTGGCCCCTGATCCCGCGCTGCGGGTGATGGCGGGCGGGGCGGGTGTGACATTGGCGATGCTCGTGCTGCTGATCCGCGGCCTTGTGATGGTGGACGCGCTGCGCCTGCGGCGGCTGGAACGCGATCTGACGCAGCTGATGGGCCATGACACCGCGCCCTGTTTTTCCACCGACGGGGCCGGGGTGATCGGGTTTCAGAACGGTGCCGCTCGGGAGCGTTTTGGCACGCGCGACGGGGTGACGCTGATCTCCACCCTTCAGGACCATTTCGCCAGCCCGGCTTCGGTGCTGTATCGGCTGCAAAGCCGCGCGATGAACCGGGGTTCTGCCCGCGAAGATGTGGTGACGCGGCGGGGCCATACCCGGCTGAGCGTGCATCGCATCGGCACCACCCGCTTTCTGTGGCGGCTGGAGGAGTTCATGGATCGCAGCGCAGGCGGGCGTGGTGCCGAAACGCTCAGCCTGCCCATGCTGATCGCCAACAAATCCGGGGTGATCCTGTTCACCAACGAGGCGATGCGGCGGCTGCTGGGCGGCAGGCCAAAGCGGCTGGACCGGATCTTTGCCGAACAGGTGCTGCGCTCGGGCGAGGAAATCGAGGTGGCAGGGGGCGAAGGCCCGGTGCGCGCCATTCTGGCCGAGGTCGACGGGCCGGGCGAACGGCGCGAGATCTACCTGCTGCCGGTGCCTGCGCAGGCGGTGGGCGAAAACAGCCTGGCCGATTTTGAACATGTGCCGGTGGCGCTGCTGAAATTCGGGGGCGACGGGTCGATGCGGGCGGCGAACAAGGCCGCGCGTCTGGCGCTTGGCCTGCAACCCGACGAATCCCCCGCCTTCCATGATATTTTTGAAGGGCTTGGCCGGTCTGTCTCTGACTGGCTGGCCGATATCGTGACCGAGCGGGTGCCCGCCGGGGCCGAGGTGTTGCGGCTGCGGCTGAACGAGCAAGACACGTTCTTTCAGATCAGCCTGCGCCGCATCGTGGAACGGGGCCGCCCCGCGGTGCTGGCGGTGCTGAATGACGCAACGGCGTTGAAAACGCTGGAAGCACAGTTTGTGCAAAGCCAGAAAATGCAGGCCATCGGCCAGCTTGCAGGCGGAATTGCCCATGATTTCAACAATCTGCTGACGGCGATTTCCGGTCATTGCGACCTGCTGCTGCTGCGCCATGACCGCAGCGACCCCGAATTTGCCGATCTGGTGCAGATCCATCAGAACGCCAATCGTGCTGCCAGTCTGGTCGGGCAATTGCTGGCATTCTCGCGCAAGCAGACCTTGAAGCCGGAACGCATCGACTTGCAGGAGGTGCTGTCGGATCTGACGCATCTGCTCAATCGGCTGGTCGGAGAGCGGATCCGCCTTTGTCTGACCCATGCGCCCAATCTGGGGCCGATCCGCGCCGACAAGCGGCAGCTGGAACAGGTGATGATGAACCTTGTGGTCAATGCGCGCGATGCGATGCCGCAGGGTGGCACGATCCGCATCGAAACCGAGGCGCTGAGCCTCAAGGAAGAATTGCGCCGGGATCGGGCGGTGGTGCCTGCGGGCGATTATGCGGTGATCCGTGTGCTGGATACTGGCTGCGGGATTCCGCAAGACCGGCTGCATAAGATTTTCGAGCCGTTTTTCACCACAAAACGCGTGGGCGAGGGCACCGGGCTGGGCCTGTCCACCGCTTACGGAATCGTCAAACAATCGGGCGGGTTCATCTTTGTCGACAGCGAGCCGGGTCTGGGCACGGTGTTCCACCTCTATTTCCCGATCAATGTGGTGGCGGATCATGCCGCCGATGCGCGCATCGCGCGCAAGGTTGCGATGCGGCAGGGCGAAGGGGTGGTGCTGCTGGTCGAGGATGAGGCGCCGGTGCGCGCCTTTGCCTCACGCGCCCTGCGGCTGCGTGGCTATACCGTGCTGGAGGCCGAATGCGCCGAAGATGCGTTGAAAACGCTTGAGGATCCGGCGCTGGATGTCGATGTCTTTGTGACTGATGTGGTCATGCCGGGCATGGACGGGCCAAGCTGGGTGCGCAAGGCCTTGGAAACGCGGCCGAATGTGCGGGTCATCTTCGTGTCGGGCTATGCCGAAGATTGCCTGTCCGAAAGCCAGTCACGGATCCCGAATTCGGTGTTCCTGCCCAAACCCTTCTCGCTCAGCGATCTGACGGAAACGGTGCAGGGCCAGCTTCACTGACCCCGGTTGCGCGGATCGAGGGCGGCGCGCAGGCCTTCGGCCATGTAATGCACACTCAGCACGGTGAGTGAGATGGCAAGGCCGGGCCACAGCACCCGGGTTGGGTAAAGCTGCATCTGCGCCACGCCATCAAACAGTAACCGCCCCCAGGTTGGAAAATCGGGCGGAAAGCCGAGGCCCAGAAACGACAGGGCGCTTTCGGTCAGGATGGCCGAGGCGAGGCCCAGCGAGGCCGCAATCAGGATAGGCGACATCACATTGGGCAGCACATGCCGCAGGATCACCTGGCCCGAGGGCGTGCCAAGCGCCAATGCCGCCCGCACGAAATCGCGCGCCTTGAGCGACAGCACCGCGCTGCGCACGATCCGGGCCACCTGCATCCAGCTTGTAAGACCGATGGCCCCGACCATCAGCAGGAAGATGCCGCCCTCGGGCCCGAACTGGCGCGACAGCGGCTCGCGGAACAGCATGACCATCAGCAGCAGCAAGGGCAGCAGCGGCAGCGCCAGAAACAGGTCGGTCAACCGCATCAACGGCCCGTCCAGCCTGCGGTAATACCCGGAAAGCAGCCCGATGCCGCTGCCCAGAACTACCGAGATCGCCATGGCCGCCAGCCCGACCGACAGCGAAATCCGGCCCCCCTGCATCATGCGCAGCAGCAGGTCGCGGCCCAGCTGATCGGTGCCAAAGGGATAGGCCGCGCCCGGCGGCAGGTTGCGCAGCCGGATCTGCTGGGCGACGGTCATGTCCGGGGCGGCGCGCAGGGCCGGGCCGATCAGCACGAACAAGATCAGGGCGGCCAGCACGATCAAGCCCAGACGCGCGCCCTTGTGGCGGTTAAATCCGCGCCAGACCGCGCGCCAGGGGCTGCGCGCTTCAGTCATAGCGGATCCGCGGGTCGAGCAGGCCATACAGAAGATCGGCCACTAGATTGAACAGCACGATCAGCACGGCAAAAAGAAAGGTCAGCGTCTGCACCATCGGCAGATCATGCGCCTGCATGGCGCTGATCAGCAATTGCCCCAGACCATTCACCCCGAACACCTGTTCGGTGATGATCGCGCCGCCAAAGATGCCGGGCACTCCCATGGCGATGACGGTGACCACCGGGATCATCGCATTACGCAGCACGTGCTTCAGCACCACCGCCTGTTCTGACAGGCCCTTGGCCCGCGCGGTGCGCACATAGTCCTGCCCCAGAGTGTCCAGCATCGCGGCGCGCATGTAGCGGCTGATCTCGGCGGCATTATACAGCGCCAGTACCGCCACCGGCATCGCCATCTGGCGCAGCTGCGCGCCAAAGCTTTGCCAATCCGTCACCCGCAGCGTGGTGTCATAGACCGAGGGAAACCAGCCCAGCCCTACCGAAAACAGCAGGATCAGCAGCACGCCGCTGAAAAACGTCGGCACCGAAAAGCCGATCATCGCCAGCGCCGTGCTGATCTGATCGAACCAGCCAGCGGGGTGGCAGGCCGCATAGATCCCGACCGGCAGCGCGATCAACACGCCCAGCACATAGGCCGATCCGATCACCATCAGCGTCTGGGGCAACCGCTGCGCGATCACATCGGCCACCGGCGCGCGCGATTGCCAGCTCAGGATGCGTGGCGCGTCGCCCAGCAGATCCCGCCCGATCAGCTGCCCCAGCACATGCAGCGGCTCGATCACAAAAAACTGTTTGAGCCACATCAGATAACGCACCGCCATCGGGGCATCGGCGCCAAGGGCCGCACGCATCTGCCGGCGCACCTCGGGCGGTACGGTCAGCGGCACCTGGTTCAGCGGATCCCCGGGCGCGAGGTCGAGCAGCAGAAAGATCACCAGACTGATGACCAGCAGCACCGGCACCGCCAGCAGCAGCCGCCGGATCGTGAAGCTCAGCATGGCCCGGCCCCGCAGCTCATGGCGACGGGCCGGGCATGCCGGACAAGGCTGCGGCCTGTGGCGTGGTCACTTGATGCGGTGCCAGTCGGCGACGTTCCACAGCTCGCTGTCCCAGGCATTCAGCAAAACCCCGCCCAGCGTGTTCGACACAGCCGAAAACCGGCCACGGTCGGCCAGAGGCAGCACGACGAAACTGTCCTTGGTCAGCGCGTCATTCATCTTTTTGGCAAGCTCGGCCCGTTTGGCCAGGTCGCGGGTCTGGCTAAGTTCCACGACCATCGCGTCATAATCTGCCGAACAGAAGCGGTTCACGTTTTCGCCCTGCCACTGGCTTTGCGGCGTCGGGGCCTTGTCGCAGGTATATTGCGACAGATAGGTTTCGGGGTCGGTGCCGTCATAGCTTTTGGCAAACAGCTCGACATCGGCATAGAATTTCTGCAGCGTGTCGGGCGATCCGGCATCGCCGCCAAAGAACACGGAACCATCGACGGCCTTCAGTTCGACCGCGACCCCGATTTCATTCCACCAGCCCTTGATCAGCGCCTGAAAGTCCTGACGCACCGGGTTGACCGAGCTTTGGAACAGCAGCGACAGCGGCGTGCCGCCCTTGTCCAGCACGCCGTCGCCATCGCTATCGGCCCAGCCCGCCGAAGCGAGCAGCGCCTTTGCGCCCGCAATATCCTGCGTCAGGCAGCCGGTATTGTCCGAGGCGAACAGGGCCGGGGCGGGCACCACATTGCAGATGGGCCGCGCCGCCGCGCCATAACCCACCTCGACCAGCAGCGCGCGGTCAATCGCCATCGACAGCGCCTGCCGCACCCGGGCATCCGACAGGATCGGATGCGGATGTTTGGCGGTGGAGCGCTCGCCTTCCGGCAGGCTGGGTGAGGGGTCCGTCAGGTTGATCTCGATCCGTTCGACCTGCGTGCCAAAGGCGGTGACAAAGCGCCCCTTCCCGCCTGCCTCCATCGCGGTTTGCAACTCGGGCGGGATCTGGGTGTTCCAGGCGTAATCGAACTCGCCGGTTTCCAGCACCGAGCGCGCCGCCGAGGTGGCATCGCCGCCGCCCTTTATCATGGCAGAGGCAAAGGCGGGTTTGGCCGGATCACGATAGGCCGGGTTCGCCTCCATCAGCACCACATCATTGGTTCTGAACTCGGTCACGCGGAACGGGCCGGTGCCGATCGGGCCGAAATTGGCCTCGGTGCAGGACGAGGCCGCCGCCCCCAGACAGGCGGCGAATTGCGCCTTTTGCAGCAAGGGCGCACTGGCGCTGACAAAGGCGGTCAGCGGATTGGGCTTGGGTTCGGCAAAAGTCACTCGGATCGTGGTATCATCCAGCGCTTCGACCTTTTCAACGCCCTCATAGCGCGACCGCTGCGCGCAGCCGCCCTCGGGGTGCATGCAATATTCGGCGGTAAAGACGGCATCGACGGCGGTCAGCGGGGTGCCATCGCTCCATGTCAGGCCGGGCAGCAGATGCCATGTGATGCTCTTCAGATCCTCGGAAATGCCACCGTTTTCCAGCGTCGGGATCTCGCGTGCCAGACGTGGCACGACATTGCCCTTGTCGTCATAGTTGGCAAGGGGTTCCAGGATCATCGAGGCCACATCGACCTCTTTCGTGCCCAGCGACAGATAGGGGTTCAGGGTCGAAACCGCCTGCGCGTAGATGATCTTGACCTGGCCGTCCGTGCCACGATCCGCAAAGGCGGCAGGCGCAATCCCGATCAGGGCGACGGCACCGAGAAGCGTGGTTTTCATTGGGGAAACTCTCCGTATGGGGGGCGGGCATTGGCCGAAACGGGCCGGGATATGCTGGCAGCTGCGGTGGCTGGGACGGGGCGCGCCATCACGCGCGGGCAGCCCTCGGGCCGGGGGATCACGACGCGGGCGGGTCTGTCAGGCTGCGGCAATCCGGGGCGCACAGCCGCTGTCGGTTTCGGCATGACAACGATTGCAGCGCGACGCGGGCCACGACAGCAAGGGACGGCGCTGTTCGGGCCAAGCAGATCAGGAACGGGCAGAGGCCCGTCGGGCATGTCGACCTCCTCAGGTCTTTGTTTTATTTGGTAAATGAATGCCATTCCGTGGGCTTTCGGCGCGGCTTTCGGGCAGAGTGTCAGCTATTTTTGCCCCCCTCGCAAGCGTCATTCATCGTTAATCCGCATTCCGCCAAGGCAGTGCCTCTCTGTGCCCGATATGGCGGCTCGGGGCTTGCCTTTCGCCGGATCGGACGGCAGGCTTGCGACAATCCCGGAGTGTCCAATGCCGCAACGCCTGTCTGCCCGCCAGATCCTCGACCACCTTGTCAGCTTTCCCACGGTCAGCCGCGACAGCAATCTTGCGCTGGTCGATTGGGTGGAGGCTTATCTGAACGGCTGGGGCGTGACCGCGCATCGGGTTTACAACGCCGACCGCACGAAAGCCGCCCTTTATGCCCATATCGGGCCAGAGGTCGCGGGTGGCGTGATTCTGTCGGGGCACAGCGATGTGGTGCCGGTCGATGGGCAGGATTGGTCCTCGGACCCCTGGGTGGTGACAGAACGGGGCGGGCGGCTTTATGGGCGTGGCACCTGTGACATGAAGGGGTTCAACGCGCTGGCGCTGGCCGCCGTGCCACTGGCGCTGGAGGCTGGGGTAAAGCGCCCGCTGCAAATCGCGCTGTCCTATGACGAAGAGCTGGGCTGCATCGGCGCGCAGCCGATGATTGCCGCCATGGCCGCAGGCCTGCCACGCGCCGCCGCCGTGGTGGTGGGAGAGCCGTCGCAGATGAAGATGGTCAATGGCCACAAGGGCGGCCATGGCTTCAGGGTGCAGGTCGACGGGTTCGAGGTGCACAGCTCACTGGCCCACACCGGGGTCAGTGCGATCATGGAAGGCGCAAAGCTGATCGACTGGGCCAACCGGAGGAATGCCGAAAACGCCGCCGCACGGCCCACGCCCTTGGCAGCTATGTTCACCCCGCCCTGGACCACGCTGCATGTGGGCACCATTCAGGGCGGCACCGCCGAGAACATCACCGCACGCGACTGTCATTTCGGCTTCGGGTTCCGGGTGGTGCCCGGCGAAGACCCGCTGGAGTGGGTGGCCCGGCTGCGGGATGAAGCGGCACGGCTGGAGGCGGACATGCAGGCCGTCCGCCCCGAAGCGGGCATCACGCTGGAGGAGGTGTATTATGTGCCGCCGCTTGTGCCGGAACCGGCGGGGGCCGCCGAGGCGCTGGTGCGCCGCCTGACCGGCGACAATGGCACCATGGTCGTCAGCTATGGCACCGAGGCCGGGCAATTCCAACAGGAAGGCTATTCCGCCGTGGTCTGCGGTCCGGGCGACATTGCGCAGGCGCATCAGCCCGATGAATATCTGGAAATCAGCCAGTTCGAGGCGGGATGGCGCTTCATGCAGGCTTTGGTCGAGGATCTGGCCGCATGATGACCTTCCCGATTTCCGACGCCACGCCGATCCGCTTTGCCGGGCCGGTGCCTGCGGCCTGTGATGTGGTGGTGATCGGCGGCGGGGTGATCGGCGTGATGACTGCCTGGCATCTGGCTGAACGCGGCCTGCGGGTGGTGCTGTGCGAAAAGGGCCGGATTGCGGGCGAACAAAGCAGCCGCAACTGGGGCTGGGTGCGCCAGCAGGGCCGCGATCTGGACGAATTGCCGATCATGGTCGAGGCGCTGCGCCACTGGAAGGCGCTGGCGCAGGAATTTGGCGAGGCGCTCGGCTTCCGGCAGGAAGGTGTGATGTATCTGGCCAAGACCGAGGCCGAAATGGCGGGGTTCGAGGCCTGGCTGACCCATGCCAAGGCCCATGGCCTTGATACCCGCATGATGACCCCCGGCGATGTGGCGGGCAAGATCTCGGGCGCGGAAAAGGGCTGGAAGGGCGGGCTATTCACGCCCTCGGATGCGCGGGCGGAACCTTGGGCGGCTGTGCCGCTGCTGGCACAGGGGGCGGTGGCGCGCGGGGCGGTGATCGTCGAGGGCTGCGCCGTGCGCAGGCTGGATCTGGCGGCGGGCAAGGTGGCCGGGGTCATCACCGAACAGGGCCGCATCGCCTGTGATCAGGTGGTGCTGGCGGGCGGTTCGTGGTCGGCGCTGTTCGCCCGCGCCCATGGCGTGCGCTTCCCGCAACTGTCGGTCAAGGCGACGGTGATGGCGACCGAGCCCTTGCCCGAGGTCTTTGCCGGCAATGCGGCGGATGACGATTTCGCCTTTCGCCGTCGTCAGGATGGCGGCTATAGCCTGGCACCCGGGGCGGCGCATGACTTCTTTATCGGTCCGGATGCGTTTCGCCATGCGAGGGTCTATCTGCCGGTGCTGAAAAAGGATTTCCGGTCCACCCGCTTTCATCCGGCCTCGCCCTCCGGTTATCCCGATGGCTGGCGCACGCCGCGCGACTGGGCGGCGGATGAGATCACCCCGTTCGAGCGGATCCGGGTGCTGAACCCCAGCCCCAGCGCGCGGATCATCCGCGATGTGAGCAAGGCCTTTGCCCATACCTTTCCCGCGCTGGGGCGGCCCCGGTTGAAGGCGGCCTGGGCGGGCATGATCGACACCATGCCCGATGTGGTGCCGGTGGTGGACCGGGTGGCGCATCTGCCCGGTCTGGTGATCGCCACAGGCATGAGCGGGCACGGCTTTGGCATCGGCCCCGGCATGGGCCGGGTGGTGGCCGATCTGGTGGCCGGGCAGCCCGTGGGCCATGACCTGCACCGCTTCCGCCTGGCCCGCTTCTCGGACGGATCGAAAATCGCGCCCGGCCCATCGCTGTAACTGGCCATCGCTGTCACTGGCGCTGTCGCTTTCGGCGTTGAAACCTGCCGCGCGCTGCCGCAGTCTGCCCCGGAAGGAGAGCCAGATGCCACCGAAGAACCGATTTGCCGAATTGCTGCCCGAGATCATCGCATGGCGCAGGGATTTTCACGAAAACCCAGAACTGCTGTTCGACGTGCATCGCACGGCGGCCCGCGTGGCCGAGCTGTTGCAGGGATTCGGCTGCGACGAGGTGGTGACCGGCATCGGGCGCAGCGGTGTTGTCGGCGTGATCCGGGGCAGGACTGACGCCACGGGCGGGGTGATCGGGCTGCGGGCCGATATGGATGCGCTGCCGATCACCGAACAGACCGGAGTGGCCTATGCCAGCAAGACACCCGGCAAGATGCACGCCTGCGGCCATGACGGCCATACCGCCATGTTGCTGGGGGCCGCGCGGTATCTGGCCGAGACACGCAATTTCGATGGCACCGCCGTGGTGATCTTTCAGCCCGCCGAAGAGGGCGGCGGCGGCGGGCGCGAGATGTGCGAAGACGGGCTGATGGCCCGGTTCGGGATTCAGGAAGTCTATGGCATGCACAATATGCCCGGCATTCCGGTCGGACAGTTTGCCATCCGTCCCGGCGCGATCATGGCGGCGGCGGATCAGTTTGATATCACCGTTACCGGCAAGGGCGGCCATGCCGCCAAACCGCATGAATGTATCGACACCACGGTGGTGGCCGCGCATATCATCGTGGCGGCACAGACCATTGCCTCGCGCCGGATTGATCCGTTGAAACAGGTGGTTGTGTCGATCTGCACCGTGCAGACCGACAGCACGGCGCATAACGTGATCCCGCAGGTCGTCAAGATGAAGGGCACTGTGCGCACCATGGATCCGGCGGTGCAGACCGAGGTGGAGCAGCGCCTGAAAGAGCTGGTGGAGGGCACGGCGCTGGCCTTGGGCGCGCGGGCGCAATTCTCGTATCAGCGCGGGTATCCGGTGACGGCCAATGCGGTCGAGAATACCGGCTATGCCGCCGCGGTGGCGCAGGCCATCTCGGGGCAGGTGGATACCGACACGGCACCGCTGATGGGGGCCGAGGATTTCAGCTTCATGCTCAATGAACGGCCCGGCGCCTATATCTTTCTGGGCAATGGCGATACGGCGATGCTGCACCATCCGGCCTATAATTTCGATGACAGCGCCATCCCCTTTGGGGCAAGCTGGTATGCAGGCATGATCGAAGCGCGGATGCCCGCCGCAGGCTGACAGCGGCTACAGATCAGCGACGGCGGCGCGGCAGGCTTGACTTGCGGCGGCGCGGCGTTTGGGGCATGAGCGCAGCAACCAGCGCCAATCGTGAGGTATCGGTATGGACTATGCAAAATCCGGCGGCAGCAAGGCCGCCAAGAATGCACCGAAGCACAAGGAGCACAATGCGAAGGGAACCGACAAGAACCCCTTCGGTGACCGTGCAACCAAAGAGGAACTTCTGGCCCGCATGAAGGCGGCGGCAGAGGCCCGCAAAAAGGCAGAGTGATCTGCCCCGCGCCGCGCCCTGAACCGTCAGGGCGCGGCGCGGTTTTCCAAGATCACTGCGCCTGTGGCACAGCCTCGGGGCGCAGGGCACCGGGGCTTTGCCCGGTCCATTTCACAAAGGCGCGGTGAAAGGCACTGGGCTCGCTATAGCCCAGCCGGGCCGAGATTTCGGCCACGCTCAGCGGTTCTGCCAGCAGTTTCTGCGCCAGCGCCAGCCGCAGATCATCCTTGATCGCGGCAAAGCTTTGGCCATCGGCGCGCAGACGCCGCCGCAGCGTCGCGCCCGACACCTCCAACGCCCCGGCCAAGGCCTCGAATCCCGGCCAGTCAGCGGGGGGCAGTGCGGCAAGCCGGGCGCGCACCTGCGCAGAAATCCCCGGCTCGTGCCGGTAGCGCAGCAGGATATTGGCGGGCGCCTCGCGCAGAAACGCGTGCAGGGCGGCATCATTGCGGATCAGCGGCAGCGCCAGATGATCGGCGTCAAAGGTCAGACGGCTGGCCGGTCGGCCAAATTGCACCGGCGCGCCGAAAAACTGCCGGTAATCGCGGCGGTGATCCGGCGCAGGGCAGGCAAAATCCAGCCGCCGCAACGGGATACGCCGCCCGATCAGCCAGCAGGCAATGCCCAGCACGATCAGCCAATAGGTGCGATAGGCGAAGGCCGATCTGGGGCCGTGGGCATCGCTCAGCACGATTTCCGCCTCGCCGCCGCGCACGCGCAATTCGCCGCGCGGATCGTCCAGCACCAGCGCCAGAAAGCGCAGCATCCGCCGCAAGGCCCGCTCCAGCGTGCCCGCGTGCAGCACCGCATGGCAGAGCATGGCAAAGCTGCCGGGGCGCATCGGTCGGGCGGCAAGGCCAAAGAATTCGTCCTGCATCGCCTCGGCAATCAGCCACCACAGCCGCCCGTATTGCTGGTTGCTGATCGGATCCGTCACCGTGGCGGGCAGGCCCGCTGCCGCCAGAACCGGCCCCGGTGCCAGACCCTGCGCGCGCAGGCAGGCCAGCGCATCCTCGACAAAGCCGGGGCTGATGATCTGCCGCTCCATGCCTGCCTCCGCCGCTGCATATGGTAAAACCGATCACCGATTTAGACATTCTATGTCATTGTTTGCAACATGCGCTGCGGTATCTTTTTGCGCGACAGCCCTGCCCGGAAGAGGAGTCCGGGCCGATGGCAGGGCGACAGGGGGAGAAGATCTGATGACCGAAATGCCCGTTTCCGGCGGGGACGCCCGCTATGAGGACGCCGTGGCGCGCTTCAGTATCGCGGCGGCAATCGCCGGTCTGCAAGGCGATCTGGCACAGGGGCTGAATCCTTGCGTCGAATGTTGCGACCGCCATACCGGCGCGGGGCGCATCGCGCTGCGCTGGGTCTCGGTGGAGGGGCGGCTGGAGGAATACACATTCGAGCAGTTGCAGGCGCTGTCGGCGCGGATGGCCAATCTGCTGGTTGCGGCCGGGATCAAGCCGGGCGACGTGGTGGCGGGGCTGCTGCCACGCACGCCCGAACTGGTGGCGACGGTGCTGGGCTGCTGGCGCGCCGGGGCGGTGTATCAGCCGCTGTTCACCGCGTTCGGGCCAAAGGCAATCGAACAGCGTCTCCAAACCGGCGCTACGAAATGCGTGGTCACCAACAGTACCAACCGCGCCAAGCTGGACGAGATAGCCGCCTGCCCGCAGGTGGTGACCGTGCTGGGGGCCGGGGCGGCGCTGCCCGCAGGCGATGTGGATTTCCATGCGGCGATGGCGGCGGCCCCGGCAGAGTTTGCCCCGGTGCTGCGGCGCGGTGACGATCTGTTCCTGATGATGTCCACCTCGGGCACCACCGGCCTGCCCAAGGGCGTGCCGGTGCCGCTGCGCGCGCTGTTGTCCTTTGCGGCCTATATGCGCGATGCCATCGGCATGCGCGAGGGCGATGTGTTCTGGAACATCGCGGATCCGGGCTGGGCTTACGGACTTTATTACGCGATCACCGGGCCTTTGCTGCTGGGGCAGGCCACGACGCTGTTCGAAGGCGGTTTCACCGCCGACAGTACCTATGACCTGATCACGCGGCTGGGTGTCACCAGCCTTGCCGGATCGCCCACTGCCTATCGTCTGCTGATGGCGGCAGGGCCCGAGGCGGCGGCGCAGGTCAAGGGGCGGCTGCGGGTGGTGTCGAGCGCGGGCGAGCCGCTGAACCCCGAGGTAATCCGCTGGTTCGATGCACATCTGGCCGCCCCGATCCATGACCACTACGGCCAGACCGAAACCGGCATGGTGGTGAACAACCACCACGGCCTGTCGCATCCGCTGCGCCCCGGGTCTGCGGGCTTTGCCATGCCGGGCTACCGCGTTGTGGTGCTGGACGAGGCGGGCACGGAACTGGGCCCGAACCAGCCGGGCATCCTGGCCGTCGATATCGCCGCCTCGCCGCTGATGTGGTTCACCGGCTATCATCGCAAAGATACGCCCGCGATTGCCGATGGCTATTACCGCACCGGCGACAGTGTGGAGTTCGAGCCGGATGGTTCGATAAGCTTCATCGGGCGGGCGGATGATGTGATCACCTCGTCCGGCTATCGCATCGGGCCGTTTGATGTGGAAAGCGCGCTGCTGGAACATCCGGCGGTGATCGAGGCGGCGGTGATCGGCGTGCCCGACCCGCAGCGCACCGAAATCGTGAAGGCCTTTGTCATCCTTGCGCCCGGACAGGCGGGCAGCGCGGCGCTGGCCGAAGAGTTGATGCAGCATGTGCGCCATCGGCTGTCGGCCCATGCCTATCCGCGGCGCATCGACTTTGTGACAGAGCTTCCCAAGACCCCCAGCGGCAAGATCCAGCGGTTCCTGCTGCGCAAGGCCGAAATCGAACAGCAGGCACAGGCATGACAGAGAGAACACAGATGCAAGGCACAGACCGGGTGGTGGTGATCACGGGCGCAGGCTCGGGTCTGGGCGCGGCGGTGGCGCGCATGGTGATCGACAGCGGCGGCAGCGTTCTGCTGCTGGATGTGAACACCGGCGCAGGCACGGCCATGGCCGAAACCCTTGGCCCGAAGGCGCGGTTTCACGCCTGCGATGTGACGGATGAGGCCGCGGGCCGGGCCGCCATCGCGGCGGCGCAGGCCACCTTTGGCCGGATCGACGCACTGGTGAATTGTGCCGGTGTGGCGCCCGGCGAAAAGATCCTTGGCCGCGACGGGGCGCACCGGCTCGACAGTTTTGCGCGGGCGGTGTCGATCAACCTGATCGGCACGTTCAACATGCTGCGTCTGGCCGCCGAGGCGATGGCGGCGCAGCCTGCCGGGCGCGGCGGCGAGCGCGGGGTGATCGTCAACACCGCCTCCATCGCCGCCTATGATGGGCAGATCGGGCAGGCGGCCTATGCCGCCTCCAAGGGCGGGGTGGCCGCACTCACCCTGCCTGCGGCGCGCGAACTGGCCCGCCATGGCATCCGCGTCGTCACCATAGCACCCGGCATCTTTGCCACGCCGATGATGTCGGGCCTGCCGCAAGAGGTGCAGGACAGTCTTGGCGCGTCGGTGCCGTTCCCGCCCCGGCTGGGCGATCCGGCGGAATATGCGGCGCTGGTGCGCCATATCTTTGAAAACCAGATGTTGAACGGCGAAGTGATCCGTCTGGACGGCGCATTGCGCATGGGGCCGAAATGAGGCCGGAAACGGGGAGGGCTGAAGCATGACTGCACAGGATCCGATTGTCATCGTGGGGGCGGCGCGCACGCCCATGGGCGGATTTCAGGGCGATTTCGCCACGGTTCAGGCCGCCGATCTGGGCGCGGTTGCGATTGCGGCGGCGCTGGCGCGGGCCGGGCTTGCCCCCGAGGCGGTGCAAGAGGTGATCATGGGCTGCGTGCTGCCCGCCGGGCAGGGCCAGGCCCCGGCACGGCAGGCGGCGCTGAAGGCCGGGTTGCCGCTGGGCGCGGGGGCGACCACGGTCAACAAGATGTGCGGATCGGGCATGAAGGCGGCCATGTTCGCGCATGACCTGATCTGCGCCGGATCGGCCGAGGTGATCGTGGCGGGCGGCATGGAAAGCATGAGCAACGCCCCCTATCTGCTGCCCAAGGCGCGGGCGGGGCTGCGGCTGGGCCATGGTCAGGTGATCGACCATATGTTCCTCGACGGGCTGGAGGATGCCTATGACAAGGGCCGCCTGATGGGCACCTTTGCCGAAGATTGCGCCGGGTCTTATCAGTTCACGCGCGAAGCGCAGGATGCCTATGCCATCGCCTCGCTGACGCGGGCGCAGCAGGCGATTGCGGCAGGCCATTTCGCCGCTGAAATCGGCGCGGTGACCGTGAAGGCGGGCCGAAGCGAAACGGTGGTCAGTGTCGATGAACAGCCCGGCAAGGCGCGGCTCGACAAGATCCCCACGCTGCGCCCGGCCTTCCGCGACGGCGGCACGGTGACGGCGGCCAACAGCTCCAGCATCTCGGACGGGGCGGCGGCGCTGGTGCTGATGCGCGCCTCCGAGGCCGAGCGGCGCGGCTTGACCCCGCGCGCCCGCATTGTTGGCCATACCACCCATGCCGACAAGCCGAACCTGTTTCCCACCGCGCCGGTGGGGGCGATCCGCAAACTTGCGGCGCGCACTGGCTGGTCCATGGCTGATGTCGACCTGTTCGAGATCAACGAGGCCTTTGCCGTGGTGGCCATGGCCGCCATGCGCGATCTCGATCTGCCGCATGACAAGGTGAACATCCATGGCGGTGCCTGCGCTTTGGGGCATCCGATCGGGGCTTCGGGGGCGCGGGTCATGGTCACGCTGCTGGCGGCGTTGGAAACCCACGGGCTGACGCGCGGGGTGGCCTCGCTCTGCATCGGCGGCGGCGAGGCGACGGCCATCGCCGTTGAGCGGATGGTTTAACGCCGCGCCACCGGGGCTGCGTCTTTCGGCAGGGACCACAGCGTATCTGCCGAAAGCGTGGCCCAGGCCGAGGCGCTGCCATCCGGCCACAGCACCCGCACCTCGGCCTCTTGCGCGGCGCCAAGCCCGAAATGCTGCGGCGCGAGCTGCCCGCCACCATGGCCGCCGCCCAGCGTTATCTCGCGCCGCTGGGTCACGCCATTGGCGCGCACCTCCACCCAGCCGTTCACCGCGTGCTGGTTGGGGGTGGGTTGCTGTGGTTCAAGCGCGATCCAATGCGCCGCTGCCGCCCTGTCCGCCAGCCCGCCATTGCGCCACAGCTCTGCCGGGGCATTGCGGTTGACCACCAGCAGATCCAGCCAGCCATCCGCGTTCAGATCCACCACCGCCCCGCCACGCGCCGTCAGCATCGAGGCCACCCCGGCGCGGTCGCCCGCCTCCATGAAGGTGCCATCGGTGCGTTGCAGCAACAGGTTGTTGGGATCGGCCATGGCGAAATCGGGCATGGCCGACACATTGCCCTTGGCGATGAAGATATCGGCCCGCCCGTCATTGTTCACATCTTCGATCTGGGTGTGCCAGGCGGTAGAGGGTTTGACCTCGCCGCCGGTATAGGGGCGTTGCGCCACCGCGCCCTTGGCCAAAGCCACATCGGCATAGCGTGGCAGCAGGGGATCCGCCTTCGGGTCGGTCAGCACCTGAAACTTGTTGTCGGCCATCGAGGTCAACACATATTCCGGCAGGCCGTCGAAATCGAAATCATGGCTGGCGATGCCCATGCCCCAGATGCGCAGGCGCTGCCAGCCTTCGGCCTCGGTATACAGGCGCGGCGGGGCTCCGGGATCCAGATGCCACATCTGCTCTTGCCCGCCCTTGTAATATTCGCGGTCATTGCTGATGCGCAGCGCAGGCTGGCCCGCGCGGTTCCAGTCGGTGAACAGGATCGACAGCGCGCAAAAGCTGGGCGTCAGCGGCAGCGGGGCGGCAAAGCGGCTGCCCTCGGGGCGGTGCAGCCAGTTGTCGGTGCAACTGCCCCAGGGAAAGGCATCCTGCCTGGGGTCAATGTAATTGCCGATGGCCAGCGTCGGCCATGCTTCCCCGCGTTCCCATGTGGCGGCAAAGGCGGTGGACCAGGCATCGCCGCCGTCAAAGCCCCAGGCCTCGTTCGCCCTTTCAAACCGGCAGTCGCCAAGGCCGCGCAGCAATACGTTTTCCCCGACGCGCAGCAGCGCCAGATCGGTGATCCCGTCGCTGTCCACATCCAGCGGCCAGGCCCCGGTCACGCCGCCCAGCTCCACCCCGGCCTGTATCTTGCTGAACCGCAGCGCGCCGCCCGTGGCGCTGTCATTGCGCCACAGGCTCGCCTGCGACGTGCCCCCGGCCAGCAGCAGATCGGGCTTGTCATCGCCCGAACAGTCAAACGCCGCTGCGCCGCCGCCCACCATGAACTCCCATTCGCCGGTAAAGCTGTGGGTCAGCCCGGCGGGCAGGGTTTCCGCGACATACTGCGGAATGGCCGGATCATCGGCAAAGGCGGGCGGGGCCAGCAGCACGACGGCAAGGGCAGGGCGCATGACCAACCTCATTTCAGGGTGCGGAGGGCGGTGGCATGGGCACCGATACAGGTCCCCTGATCCAGACCGCGTTCAATCGCGGCACGGAAATGGATGCCGCCATACAGCCGCGACAGCGCCGCTTCCTCGGCAGCAGCGGCAAAGCTGGAGAAATGCCGCACTGGCAGGCCATCCGCCTCGTGGGTGGCATCGTCAAACGCAAACTCTGCGCCGAAAATGGCCGTCATCACGGCGGCGGCGGCCCCGGATTGGGTGCTGTGGCCCGAGGGATATTCGGGGAAGGGCGGCGTGATCAGCAGCGGTTCCCATTTGGGCGCGATCACCCGGCGGATATAGGTGACGGGGCGCAGCAGGTCATGGTCGAACTTGCTGTCCCAGCAGCCGATGAAGGAATCGGCCATGGTGATGCCCAGCCGGGCCAGCAGATCGGCGCTGCGTTCGGGCGACAGATTCTCGCGCTGCGCCAGATCCAGCGCAATCGAGATCCAGTGGCCGGGTGGGGTGGGCGACAGCATCGGATCATCCGACCAGAAACGCGCGATCAGCTTCTGCTCATCCGTCAGCGTCTGGCTGACATCATAGACCTCTTTCCCCTCGGCAAAAAAGGCCGAGCCGGGCGCTTCGCTGTAGTCCGGCGGCGGCGGCAGCGGGCAGGCACTGCCCGAGGGCATGGCAAAGGTGCGGTTGTTGCCCCAGTCCGGCAGCAAGGGCGCCTGCTGTTGCACGATCTTCGAGGTGGGCACCCAATGCGACGGGCCGGGTTGCGGCGTGAAGGTCATCGGAAAGCCCATATTGTCGATCACCGCCCCGCCGTCACTGGCAGCCCAGGCGATGACATGCGCGGCAATCGCCTTGCCATGGGCGCTGCTGCGGGCCACGATCTCGGGCGCGACATCGGCGGTCAGGCTCGTATCCAGCTTGGCGGCCATCGCCGCCATGGCGCGTTGGCCGGTGGGGCCGGTATTGCCAAAGAAATGCACGACCGAATCCGTCAGCGCCGCCTGCATCACCACCGCCTCGTCATAGGCCCCTGCGGCGCGGGCAGGCAGCGGCGGCAGTTCGGGCAGCTGCCCGGCAAGGCTGGTGCGGCTGTCAGGCGCGGCAGAGGCGCTCACCTCCCAGGCGGTCACGCCCAGATAGGCAAAGGCGCGGCTGGCGACGGGCGGCGAATAGGTGGGGGTATGGCGCACCAGCTCCAGCACCAGCCGATACCAGGTGATCAGCACGCCGCCTGCATCGGGCGCTGCGGCCCGGACCGGGCTTGCCCCCAACAAGGTCAGGGACAGCAGGGCAGCTTGGACAAGGTTGCGGAACATGGGGATGCCGTATCTGATTGCGCTAACGGCGATGATTGCCGCGTTCTGCGGCACAGGTCAAATGCTGCGATGGCTTCTGGCAGCAAAAGGCCCCCGCGATGGTGCCATCACGGGGGCAGGCGCGGCCTTGCTTGGGACAGGCCGGGGTTTGGGGGGCGCTGTGCCTCAGCCGAAGATGAGATCATCCGCAAGCGCGGCCTTGGTGCTGTTCAGCACGGTCAGCACATCGCCCCGGCCGAAATCAAAGATCACATTGCCACGGCTTTCGGTCGCTTCGGCCAAAGCCGCGCGCACGGTGCTGACGCCAAGGCCCGACAGGCGGATGGTATCGACACTGGCGAAATCGACGATCGTATCGGCATCGCCATTGCGCCCGAACACAAAGACATCGGCGCCGCTGCCGCCGGTCAGCCGGTCATTGCCGGTGCCCCCGCCTAGCGTATCCGCGCCAGAGCCGCCGAACAGCCGGTCAGCGGCGGCGCCGCCCTCCAGCCGGTCCCGGCCCGCATCGCCATAGAGCGTGTCATTGCCACCACTGCCCGCCAGCAGATCATTGCCGCCCGCGCCGCGGATCACATTGTTCTGCGCATTGCCCAGAATGTCATTCGCCGCCGACGTGCCGGTGAACACACGCGCATCCGATCCGATGCGCAGGGCGAAACCGCCAGTTTCGCTGGTGTAATAACCCGCAGCACCGATGAAATAGCTGCCTCCTTCGCTGGCCGTGAAAGTGATCGTGGCCGAAGCACTGCCCGTGGAGGTAGAGCTATAGGTCAGGCGCACGCCATCGGCATCATACAGCGCCACATGCTTGCCGGTCAGCGCATCGGCAGAGCCGTCACCGCTCAGCGTGAAGGTATAGCTGCGGCCTTCGGTCAGTTGCAGCTTGAACCAGTCCTGATCGGTGGCCACGTCGATTGTGCCGGTCCGCCGCTCGCCATCGCGCAGCGACTGGGTGGTCAGCGTGTCATTGCGCACCGTGTCGGTGGCGGTAGAGCGCAGCACATACCCGCCGGTATCGGTTTCGTTGATATTGCCCGCCTGCACGAAATAGGTGCCGGCCTGTTGCGCGGTCCAACTGATGGCGGAAGCGGCATTGTAATAATTGGCACCATTGGCAAGGATCGTGGCCCCGGTGCCATCGCGCAGATACAGATCGGGGTCCGACAGGCCGCTGGCCGCCGTGCCGCTGATGTCAAAGCCATAGGTGATCCCGGCCTTCAGCGTCACCTTGTGCCAATCGGTATCGTTCGGCGCATCCACCTTCGAGGTGATCTTGCCATTGGCCGCCAGAACCGAGGTGGTGGCGCTATTGTTCACGATCCGGTCGTTCATCATCGCGGTGATGCGGTAATTGCCCTCGGCCCTGCCATCGCTGCTGTAGTCCAGCACCGCGATGAAATACTCGCCCGAGCCAGTGGGATTGAAGCGGATCAAGCCGCCATTGTAATCATAGGCGATGCGGCTGCCGTTTTCGTCCAGCAACTCGATCCGCGCATCATCCAGCGTATTGACCGAGCCGTCGCCCGACAGTGCAAAGCCGTAGCTCAGCCCCTGGCTCAGCTCCAGCCGGAACCAGTCGCTGTCGCTCTCCTGGCCCAGGCTGCTGCTGGTGGTGCCGGTTCCGGTGATGCTGCGATCCGTGGTGGCGTTATTGACGATGGTATCGCTGAAGCTCGACTGGATCACATAGCTGCCCTCGGCCAGACCGTCCGAGCTGTAATCCTCGATCGACAGATAGAAGGTGCCGCCGACGCTGGGCGTGATCCGCAGCAATCCGTCAGTATAGGTCGGAGAGCCGATCACATTGCCCAACGCATCGCGGATATACATGCGCCCGTCGTCCAGCGTGCTGGGGCCGCCATCGCCGCTGAGCCGGAAATCATAGGTCAGCCCGGCTTTCAGATCGATGCGGAACCAATCGCTGTCGCCCTGAAAATCCAGCGACGAGCGGGTCTGGCCGGTGGTGGAGATCCGCGATGTGGTGGAGGTGTTGCCGGGAATGTTGGTCATTGAAAAAATACCCTCGTGAAGGACGTGACCCGGATGGCAGGCCATCGGTCGGTGCCGGGATTACCCAAGTTTGCCAAGCCATTAAGGGCAAGCCAGCGTTCTGTGCAATATTCTTTCCCGTCAAATCGGCGGGCAAATGGTTTAAGCGGGGGTTGCGTGCGCGAAGTGCCGCCTATGCCTGTGGTTTAGTGGCGCTTCGGCTGCGCGAAATTCGCGCTGCGTGAAATGGCGTGGCTGTGAATGGGCCTAGCTGCGGCCCGAGGGCAGCTTGCAGAACATCTCGTAGACCATGCCGATGGCAGTGGCGACTTTCGGATCCTGAATCGAATAGAACATCGTCTTGCCCTCGCGCCGACAGCTGACCAGCCCTTCCAGCCGCAGCCGCGCGAGTTGCTGGCTGACCGCCGCCTGCCGCGACGACAGCAGTTGTTCCAGTTCCGTCACTGATTTTTCGCCCGACTGCAAATGGCACAGGATCATCAGCCGCCCCTCATGCGCCAGCGCCTTCAGAAACCCGGCAGCGGCGGTGGCCTGCACCATCATTTCATCGGCGGGCAGCGTGGTGCAGCCTTCGGCCTCGGGGCCGGTCACGGGGGCGGGAAGCGTCATGTCGGACTCGTCATCAGCGCGGATTTCCATCAACATATATGAATATCATGGCCAGTTCAAATCCCGCTCAGCCGCCATGCAGAAACCCGCCATAGGCCCCCTGGCTGAACACCAGGGGCGCGCCGTCGCGCAGCGCAAAGCGTTTGACCCGGCCCACGACGATCAAATGATCGCCGCCATCATGCGCGGCGTGGCGTTGGCATTCAAACCGCGCCAGCGCGCCCGGGATCCGCGGCACGCCATCGGGCGAGAGCGTATGCTCCAACCCGGCAAAGCCTGCGCCCGACCGGCCAAAGCGGGCAATCAGCTCGAACTGATCCAGAGCCAGAATGTGAATCGCGTAATCCTGCGCCCCGGCAAACAGGTCAAAGCGGCTGGAGGCGCGGGCAGGCGACCACAGCACCAGCGGCGGATCCAGCGAGACCGAGGCAAAGCTGTTGGCGGTAAATCCCATCGGGCCCTCTGGCCCGGCAATGGTCACAATCGTAATGCCGGTGGCAAAGCGCCCCAGCGCATCCCGGAAATCGCGTGCGCTCGTGCCATCGGGCGTCTTCACGATATCTTTCATTCTGCGCGTCTTTCTTGGTGATGAGCGGCGATGCCCCGGACTTCCTTGTGGGATATAGCAGCGCTTTCGGCAAGATCGAGCCTTCCGGCACCATCTCCGGCACGGACGGGGTTCATTTGGCTGCAACCGGCCTGTAGGCAGGGCGCGCAGGCAACACAAGGGGCGGATGATGCTTTTGGCCTATCGGGCAGAGGGGGGCAGGATGCTGCCCGGCGCAAGCGTGCAGACGGCGCAATGGATCGACCTTGTGACGCCCGACGCAGAGGAGGCCGCACAGGTGGCCGCGCTGGGGCTGGAGGTGCCGAGCCTCGCCGACATGGAAGAGATCGAACTGTCGAACCGGCTCTATCACGAAGGCGGCGCGCATTACATGACCGTGGTGATGAGCGGCCAACGCGCCGATGGTGCGCGGATCACCGGCCCAGTCACCTTCATCCTGTCGCCCGAGCGGCTGGTGACGGTGCGCCACCACACGCCGCGCCCGTTTGACACCTATCCGCCGCGCGCGGGCAAGATGGGGGCGGGCTGCGCCACCCCGGCGGCGGTGTTTCTGGGCCTGATCGAGGAAATCATCGGGCGGCAGGCCGATCATCTGGAAGAAACCGGCCGTGGGCTCGATACCGTGACGACCACGATCTACACCGCCGATCCGACCCGCCGCACGCCGGAGCGGCTGCAAGTCACGCTGCAACGGGTGGGCCGCGAGGGCGAGATGCTGGGCAAGGTGCGGCTGGCGCTGATGACGCTGGCGCGGGCGGTCAGCTTCTTTCAGCAATTGCCGGCGGCGGCGGATCATACCGCCCTTGTGGCTGGTTTGCAGCGCGACATGCAGGCGCTGGAGGTTCATGCCGATTTTCTGGCGTCGCGGGTGGCGCTGGCCTCGGATGCGACGCTGGGCATGATTGATCTGGACCAGAATACCACCGTGCGCATCGTGTCGGTGGTGGCGGTGCTGTTCCTGCCGCCGACGCTGATCGCGTCGATCTACGGCATGAACTTTGCGCATATGCCGGAACTGGCACAGAGCTGGGGTTATCCGGCGGCGCTGCTGGCGATGGTGGCGAGTGCGGTGCTGACCTGGACCTATTTCAAATGGCGGCGGTGGCTGTGATGATCTTTGCCAATGCCGACCTGGTGCTGCCCGAAACGGTGCTGCGCGGCGCGCTGACAGTCGAGGCCGGGCGCATCACCGACATCCGCGCCGGGGCGGATGTGCCCGCAGGGGCGCTGGATTGCGGCGGCGATCTGCTGATGCCGGGGTTGATCGAGCTGCATACCGACAATCTGGAGCGCCATATCGAGCCCCGCCCCAAGGTCGGCTGGCCGCATGAGGTGGCCATTCTGGCCCATGATGCCGAGCTGGCGGGCTGCGGCATCACGACGGTGTTCGATGCGCTGCGCGTCGGATCGATCCCGTCGCGGACCAAGGGCAATTACGGCGAATATGCCCGTGCGCTGGCCGACGAGATTTTAGGCCTGCGCGCGTCAGGGGTGCTGAAGATCAGCCATTACCTGCATCTGCGCGCCGAGATCTGTTCGGAAACGCTTGAGGCAGAGCTGGACAAATTCGGCCCGCAGGATCGGGTTGGCATCGTCAGCCTGATGGATCACACGCCGGGGCAGCGGCAGTTCCGCGATCTGACGCAGCTGCGCCATTACCTGATGGACAAATATGGCTTTACCGAAGCCGAGTTTGCGGCGCATGTCGCCGACCGGCGCGCCCTGTCGGCCCGTGTCGGGGCGCTGCATGAGGCGGCGGCAGTGGCGGCGGCACGGCGCATGGGCGCGCATATCGCCAGCCATGATGACACGCTGGCGGCGGATGTGGCGCAATCGGCGGCGCATGGTGCGGGCTTTGCCGAATTTCCGACGACACTGGAGGCCGCCGCCGCCTGTCAGGCGCAGGGCATTGCGGTGATGATGGGCGCGCCCAATCTGATCCGGGGCGGATCCCATTCCGGCAATGTGGCGGCGGCGGCGCTGGCCGAGGCGGGGCTGCTCGACATCTTGTCGTCGGATTACATTCCGGCGGCGCTGCTGCAGGCGGCGCTGCGGCTGGGCACGCTGTGGGGGGATCTGTCGCGGGGCGTGGCGACGGTGACGGCGGCCCCCGCTGCGGCGGTCGGGCTGGCGGATCGCGGGCGGCTGGCGCCGGGCCTGCGCGCCGATCTGATCCGCGTGGCACGGCATGGCGATACGCCGCTGATGCGCGGCACCTGGGTTCTGGGGGCGCGCGTCGCCTGATCCGATGTCGCGGCCAGACATGCGGCTGTCATCCGCGCCGCCTAGCCTGACCGGAAAGGAGACCCCCATGACTCAGCACCTGCCTGCCTTCACCGCCCCCGGCCGCTTCTGGCGCGGCAATCTGCACACCCATTCCACCCGCTCGGACGGGGTATTGCCGCCCGAAGAGGTGTGCCGCCGCTATCGGGCGGAGGGCTATGATTTTCTGGCGCTGACCGATCATTTCGTGGGGCAATACGGCTATCCGATCGTCGATACCGTGCCGTTCCGCACGCCCGGCTTCACCACCATCCTCGGGGCCGAGCTGCATTCCGGCCCGATGCAGAATGGCGAGCTGTGGCATATTCTGGCCGTCGGCCTGCCCGCGGATTTCGCGCCGGGCAATGCGCCGGATTTCGGCGTGCATCCGGGCATGGAAACCGGGCCCGAGATTGCAGCGCGGGCCGTGGCGGCGGGGGCCTTTGTTGCCATCGCCCATCCGCAATGGTCGGGGCTGACGCTGGCCGATGCGCGCAGCGTGACCGCCGCCCATGCGGTCGAGGTCTATAACCACGGCTGCGCGGCGGGTTGCGACCGGCCTGACGGCTTTGCCATTGCCGACCTGCTGCTGACCGAAGGCCGCAGCCTGAGCCTGATTGCCACCGATGACGCGCATTTCAGCGAACCGGATCATTTCGGCGGCTGGGTGATGGTGAAAGCCACCGAAAACACGCCCGAGGCGCTGCTGGCCAGCCTGAAGGCCGGGCTGTTCTATTCCAGCCAGGGGCCGGAACTGCGCGATGTGACCGTGCTGCCGGATCGGGTGATCGTGGAAAGCTCTGCCGTGGCCTCGGTCATCGTGCAGGGGGCGGGCACGGCGGCCAAGGGCGTGCATGGAGCCTCGATGACACGGACCGAAGTGCCGCTGAACCGTCTGGCACAATCGCCCTGGCTGCGGATCACGGTGATTGATGCGGCGGGGCGGCGGGCCTGGTCGAACCCGGTGCGCCGCGATCAGGGATGATCGGGGTCGGTATCGACAAGGCGCAGATAGGGCCGGGCGGCGGGGCTGGGCTTGACCCGGAACTCCGGCGCCGGGCTTTCGGCAAAACTGGCCAACCGCGCCCGGGCGTGGGGCACTGCGCGCAGATGCGACGGCAGCACCGGGTCGGCGCGCAGATGCCGGATCATCATTCGGCCCGCGGGTGGTGCGGACAGCGGCGGCAGGGCAAGGCAGCCCAGGCTCATCGCGCTACGCGTCTCGTCCCGGCGCAGGGGCAGCAGCAGCATCCGCGCCAGCAGGGCCGGGCGGCCCGGCCCGGCCTCTGCCTCAAGCTGCATGTCCAGAATGGCGGGGCGCTGCACCATCTGGTCCAGCGCATCGGCCAGCCGGGGC
Source organism: Gemmobacter fulvus (assembly GCF_018798885.1). Taxonomy (NCBI): domain Bacteria; kingdom Pseudomonadati; phylum Pseudomonadota; class Alphaproteobacteria; order Rhodobacterales; family Paracoccaceae; genus Gemmobacter; species Gemmobacter fulvus. Next base: position 115,087 of record NZ_CP076361.1, read on the forward strand.
CAGGCCAGCGGATCGAACAGTGCCGACAGCGGCATGCCGCGTGCATCCATGCCCAGAAAATCGGTGAAATTCATGCCTGCAATGCGCAGCCGCCCGATGCCCGGCGTATTATGCTCGATCAGAAAAGCCCCGGTCAGCGCGCCCTTGATGCCACGCGGGTCGATGTCGGCGCGGCTGGGCAGGGTATCGCCCTGCCGCAACGCCTCCCAATAACCGCGCACTTCCTGGATCATGGCATGACGCGCGAAGGCCTGCGGCGGTTCGGATCCCGCACCACCCTTGCCGCCCGTGCCACCGCCGAACCCGATGCCCGCCATTGTCCTGTCCCCACCCAAGATCGCCCGCAGCCCCGTGATGCCGTTGCCTCTGCGACCGGGATACGCCATGCTTCGGGCGGATCTGACGGGGCGTTTCAGCAGGATCGGGCTGAGCAAATCATGATTACCCAAAAGTTAACATACAGGAAATTGCCCGGCTTCGGGGCAGAATCTTGTCGGATGGTAAATTCAGGCAGGGTAGGCAGAAAATGGCCTTTTGCCCGTGCCATAACAGAAAGCAGGATCGTCGCATGACCGTTTCAATGACCGGATTCGCCGCGCGCAAAGGACAAGGCGCGGGGATCAGCTGGGCCTGGGATCTGCGCGCGGTCAATGGCAAGGGGCTGGACCTGCGGCTGCGCGTGCCCGACTGGATCGACGGGCTGGAACTGGCGCTGCGCAACGAACTGGGCCGCGCCCTGAGCCGGGGCAATGTGAACCTGACCCTGCGTGTCAGCCGCGATCTGGCCGAGGGCAGCGAGGCGCTGCGGCTGAACCTTGCCGCCCTGCGCGCGGTGCTGACGGCTCTGGGCACGGTCGAGACGGTGGCGATGGAAACCGGGGTGACGCTGAAACAGGCGACGCAGGCCGATGTGCTGGCCTTTCGCGGTGTGATCGAGGCGGGCACGGCGGATGAGGATACCGCGCCGCTGCGCGCGGCCCTTCTGGCCGATCTGACGGGGCTTCTTGCCGAGTTCAACGCGATGCGCGCAGCGGAAGGCGCGGCGCTGCAGGGGGTCATCACCGCGCAGCTGGATCAGATCGACGCGCTGACCCAGGCCGCCACAGCGCAGGTGGTCACGCGTAAGGCTACACAGACCGAATTGCTGCACGAGGCGGTGGCGCGGATCCTGAGCGCGACCGACGCCGATCCGGCCCGCCTTGCGCAAGAGCTGGCGCTGCTGGCGGTGAAAACCGATGTGACCGAAGAGCTGGATCGCCTGCGTGCCCATGTCGCCGCCGCCCGCAGCCTGTTGGCAGAGCCGGGGCCGGTGGGCCGCAAGTTCGATTTCCTGATGCAGGAATTCATGCGCGAGGCCAATACGCTCTGTTCCAAGGCGCAGGATCTGGCGCTGACCCGCATCGGGCTTGACCTCAAGACAGTGATCGACCAGATGCGGGAACAGGTTCAGAACGTGGAATGACCATGACGCGCAAGGGTTTGCTGCTTATCCTCTCGTCGCCCTCAGGGGCGGGAAAATCGACATTGGCAAAAAAGCTGATGACCTGGGATCCGACATTGCGCTTCAGCGTTTCGGCCACCACCCGGTCGCCGCGCCCGGGCGAAACTGACGGGCAGGATTATTTTTTCCGTTCGCGCCCGGAATTCGAGGCGATGGTGGCGGCGGGCGAGATGCTGGAACATGCCGAGGTCTTTGGCAATTTCTACGGCTCGCCCAAAGGCCCGGTGGAGGCCGCGATGGCCGAGGGCCGCGACACGCTGTTCGACATCGACTGGCAGGGCGGTCAGCAGATCCGCAATTCGGCGCTGGGGCGCGATGTGGTGTCGATCTTTGTGCTGCCGCCGTCGATTGCGGAACTGGATCGCCGGTTGCGCACACGCGGGCAGGACAGTGACGAGGTGATCGCAGGCCGCATGGCGAAAAGCCGCGACGAGATCAGCCATTGGGCGGAATACGACTATGTTCTGGTGAACACCGATCTGGACCAGACCTTTGACGAGCTGGTCACGATCCTGCGCGCCGAACGGATGCGCCGCGACCGCCAGCCGGGGCTGGCTGGCTTTGTGCGCGGGTTGAACGGGGAGTTTGAAGCCAGATGATCTATGCGCTGGACGGGATTGCGCCGCAGCTGGATGCGACGGCCTGGGTGGCCGCCGATGCCAATCTGATCGGTCGTGTGGTGCTGGAGGCGGGGGCGAGCGTGTGGTTCGGCGCCACCCTGCGCGGCGACAATGAGGAGATCCGGGTGGGCGCGGGCAGCAATGTGCAGGAAAATTGCGTGCTGCATACCGATATGGGGTATCCGCTGGTGATCGGGGCCAATTGCACCATTGGCCACAAGGCGCTGCTGCATGGCTGCACGATTGGCGAAGGCACGCTGATCGGCATGGGGGCGATGGTGATGAATGGTGCCAGGGTCGGGCGCGGTTGCCTGATCGGTGCGGGCGCGCTGATCACCGAAGGCAAGGAGATCCCTGATGGCAGCCTGGTGATGGGCAGCCCCGGCAAGGTGATGCGCAGTCTGGATGCCGAGGCGCAGGCGCGCTTGCTGGCATCCGCCGCGGGTTACCGCGCCAATGCGGCACGGTTCCGGGCGGGGCTGGTGGCGCTGTGAGGCAAGGCCGGGGGGCTGTCTGCCCCCCGGACCCCCCGAGGATATTTGCGCCAAGATGAATGGGGGCAGTTGCTGAGGATCCCGGGGAGTTGCAGGTTGCAGTTTTTGGGCGCGATGTCATGGTCGGCTTGGCGCATCACGCCGGGGGCCGGATCGTTCCACAGCACATTGTGCAGGCGGTGTGCGGCGTCATCGGGGCAGATCACCATTCCGACGTCACCGCCATGGTGCAGGCTGACCCATGTGGCGCCCGAAGCGGTGTTGAGCAGCGGCCTGGTCGGGCACGGCGTCGGAGCCGCTGTCGAGGGGATCGCGCCCGCACACCGCCGGGGCCGTGAGTTCCCCCGAGCGGACCATTTCGGTAAACATCAGTTCGGCCTTGTGGCGGTTGCCGATACTGATCCGGCATAGCCCTGAAGCGCGATCCGTTCCTGCGTCAGATCCGGCCAGCGGTGCAGCTGGGCAGTGTGGGGAAGAGATTTTTATCGCAATGTCGGTCTTTGAGGTGTTTTCCCGGTCATCCGAGAGGGCTCCCCAGCGGAACGGGCCGGCGCCCTTGCAGAGCAGCGGGCGGAGACAGGTGGGCATGAAGCCGGGGCAGGCGGAGGCGGTCTCCAGTCCTTCGTTTTGCGCCAAGTTTATGCGGCCAGACGCTGACGCAGTGGCACTCCAGAACGCGAGCATGGCCGATTGTGCCAGCAGCGTCTCATCGGTCTTCAGTTCTTTCGCCGGGGTGACCGGGTGCCGCCGGGCAGGATGCAGTCGGTCGCGAGCTCTGCGGATTCAATGCCGCGACGGTCGAGCCACAGGCCCCCGTCAGCCTTTCGTTCGAGCTAGGAGGCAAAAAATAAAGACATTATTTTTCATTGGGCTGAGCAACGTTGTTGATTTGTTGTCATGTTCGGCCTCGGGCGCGCTGATCATTGCTACCCTATGGCCAAGGGGGCCATTTCACCGGTGATCCGGGCGCAGATCAAGAGGGGCTGCATGCGCTATGGCTGTTGCAGGTGCAGGCAGAGCCGTCGGTGGATGTCGCCGCGCAGTTGGGGCGCGGCCATCAAGCCTGCCCGGTGCCCGTCCGTCCGGCGAGGCGGCGTTGCACGATGCGCGTCAGCCTGCGGTGGATCGGCGCGATGCGGTGGCGCAGGTGCATCGCGGCATAGACCGGCTGGCGCAGCACCGGCGCATCCTCGACCCGGCGGAACCGACCGCCGCCGATCAGGCTGTCGGCGGTTTTCTCCAGCACATAGCCCGCACCGCCCATGGCAGTCAGCAGCGCCGCCACCGTGCCGCTTTGCCCGACCGAGATGGCCGAGGCGGCCAGATCGGGCGTGACAGCGCGGTGCATCGCCTCGAAGGCGGGCGAGAAATGCGCAAAGATGAAACTGTCGGGCGCGACATCGGCCAGCCGGTCCGCCTCGGATGAAATCATGTGATAGGGCACATCGCCCACGGTTTCAAAATGCAGATCCGGGTGCGGCTTGGGCGAAAACATCACCGCGAAATCCTGCACCCCGGTCAACAGATCGGCGCACATCTGGTTGGAATAATCCGGCTCGATGTAAAAGGCGGCATCCGGCAGGGCGCGGCGGAAATCGGCCACCCAATCACCGATATGCTGGGCCGCCAGATCGTTCTGGATGCCCAGCCGGATCAGATGGGCGGCGCGGTCCGGCACCTGGATCCGCCGCTTCGCCTCGTGCCATTCATGGCGCAGGGAGCGGGCATGGGCATCGAAGCGCCGCCCCTCCATCGTCAGATCGGTGCCTGCGCGTGACCGGGTGAAGAGCTTGGCCCCCAAGGCCGCCTCCAGCGCCGCAATCCGGCCCGAAACGGTGCTTTGCGTCAGGTTCAGCCGTTCCGCCGTGCGGTTGAAGCTGCGGGTCTCGACCAGATCGAGAAAGGTTTCCAGAAGTTCGATCTGCATGGCGGCTCCTGATCGGAATTACCGATCAATAGCGCGATCTGCGCCGAATTGAAAGCTGCCGCGCGGTGGCGGATAGTGACAGGCAGGAACAGGGGGCATTCATGGCGGATTTTCCGGGCAGGGCGCGGGTTGTGATCATCGGCGGGGGCGCGGTCGGCGTGTCGGCGCTTTACCATCTGGCCAAGGCGGGCTGGACGGACTGTGTGCTGCTGGAAAAGAACGAGCTGACCGCCGGGTCCACCTGGCACGCGGCGGGCAATGTGCCGACCTTCAGTTCCTCGTGGTCGATCATGAACATGCAGCGCTATTCGGCGCAGCTCTATCGCGGTCTGGGGGCCGAGGTGGATTACCCGATGAACTATCATGTCACCGGCTCCATCCGGCTGGCGCATAGTGCCGAGCGGTTGCAGGAGTTTCAGCGCGTCGTGGGCATGGGGCGCTATCAGGGCATGGATCTGGCGATCCTGACACCGGACGAGATTGCGGCGAAATATCCGTTTCTGGCGACCCATGATCTGACCGGAGCGCTGTATGACCCGAATGACGGCGATATTGATCCGGCGCAGCTGACGCAGGCACTGGCCAAGGGCGCGCGGCAGATGGGCGCGCGGATCGAACGGTTCTGCCCGGCGACCGGCGCGCGGCGCGAGGGTGAGGATTGGGTGATCAGCACGCCCAAGGGCGAGATCCGCTGCGACTATGTGGTCAATGCGGCGGGCTATTATGCGCGCGAGGTCGGCAAATGGTTTGGCCGCGATCTGCCGATGATGGTGATGAGCCATCAATACATGCTGTTTGATACCATTCCCGAACTGGAACAATGGTCGCGCGCCGAGGGGCACAAGCTGCCGCTGCTGCGCGATGTCGACAGCAGCTATTACCTGCGGCAGGAGAAGAACGGCTTCAACCTTGGCCCCTATGAACGCAACTGCAAGGCGCATTGGGTCACGCCCGATGACCCGTTCCCCGAGGACTTCAGCTTTCAGCTGTTCCCCGACGATCTGGAGCGGCTGGAGTGGTATATCGCCGATGCCATGGCGCGGGTGCCGCTGCTGGAAAAGGCGGCGCTGACCAAGGTGATCAACGGCCCGATCCCCTATACGCCGGATGGCAATCCGCTGATCGGGCCAATGCCCGGTGTGCCCAATGCCTTTGAGGCCTGCGTGTTCACCTTTGGCATCTGTCAGGCCGGGGGCGCGGGCAAGGTGCTGGCGGAATGGGTGACCGAAGGGGCGACGGAATGGGATATGTGGTCCTGTGATCCGCGCCGCTTTACCGGGTTCGAGGATCCCGGCTACTGCGTGGCAAAGGGCATGGAAGTCTATGGGCATGAATATGCCATCCATTTCCCGCATCACAGCTGGCCCGCCGCGCGTGATCGGAAACTGTCGCCGGTTCATACGGAAACCAAGGCGCTGGGGGCGGTTTACGGCGCCTATAACGGTTGGGAGCGGGCACTGTGGTATGCTCGTCCGGGCGATGACACCTCGGAGGCGGGCAGCCAGACCTGGCGGCGCGACGGCCCTTGGTTCGGTGCGGTCGCAGAAGAATGTGCGGCGGTGCGCGATGCGGCGGGTATCCTTGATCTGCCGGGCTTTTCGCGGTTCCGCGTGGCGGGGCCGGGGGTGGCCGACTGGCTGGCGCAGCAGATCACCGGCAAGGTGCCGGGTGTCGGGCGGCTTGGGCTGGCCTATTTCGCCGATGACAAGGGCCGCATCGTCACCGAAATGTCGGTGGCGCGGCTGGCCGACGATGAAATCTGGCTGATCACGGCGGCCACCGCCCAGGCGCATGACCGCGAGTGGCTGCAAAAGCATCTGGCACCGGGGCTGGTGCTGACGGATGAAAGCGCCGACTGGTCGACACAGATCCTGACCGGGCCCGCCAGCCGCGCGATCCTGTCCCAGGTGGCGGAGGCCGATCTGCACCGCCCCTGGCTGACCTGGCAGACCGCGCGTATCGCCGGGGCCGAGGTGGTGCTGATGCGGGTCAGCTTTGCCGGGGAACTGGGCTGGGAGATCCACAGCCGTCTGGCCGATACGCCGCAGGTCTGGGCGGCGGTGATGGCGGCGGGGCAGGCGCATGGGTTGAAACCCTTTGGCATGTTCGCGCTGAACGCGCTCAGGGTCGAAAAGGGCTATCGCGCGTGGAAGGGCGATCTGTCGACCGATTACACCGTGCTGCAAGGCGGGTTGGAGCGGTTCGTGGACTGGTCGAAACCCGAGTTCCGCGGCAAGGCGGCGCTGGAGGCCGAACAGCAGGTCGGGTCGCCCAAACGCTTTGTCACGTTGCGGATCGAGGCCGGGGATTTTGATCCGCCCTATATGTCGACGATCTGGTCGGGGGGCACGGTCGTGGGCGAAGTGACTTCGGCCTATTGGGGCCACCGCGTCGGGGCCTGTATCGGGCTGGGCATGTTGCGCGCTGATCTGGCGGTGCCGGGGGTGGAGGTCGAGGTGGAGGTTTTCGGAGTCCGGCACCGGGCGGTGGTGCAGGAGGATGCGCCGATGTGGGATCCGGCCAATGCGCGGCTGCGCGCATGACAGCGCCAACAGGAAGTGCCGCGCAGTGCCCTGACCGGGCAGGCGCACAGAAGACTGAACACAAGGACGCAAGATCGTGACACCCATTCCACAGACCGCGCGTGCGGTGATCATCGGCGGCGGCATTTCCGGCTGTTCGGTGGCCTATCACCTCGCCAAGGCCGGCTGGACCGACATCGTGCTGCTGGAGCGGATGAGCCTGACCTCGGGCACCACCTGGCATGCGGCAGGGCTGATCGGGCAATTGCGCGGCTCGGCCAACATGACCCGGCTGGCGAAATATTCGGCCGATCTTTATGTGAAACTGTCGGCCGAAACCGGGGTGGAAACCGGGATGCGGCAGGTCGGCTCCATCTCGGTGGCGCTGACGCAGGAACGGCACGAAGAACTGCTGCGTCAGGCCACGGTGGCGCGCATCTTCAATGTGGATGTGAACGAGATTTCCCCCGCCGAGGTGAAGGCGATGTACCCGCATCTGGAAGTGGGGGATGTGGTCGGTGCGGTGCATCTGCCGCTGGACGGGCAATGCGATCCGGCCAATATCGCCATGGCACTGGCCAAGGGCGCGCGGATGCGCGGCGCGAAGATCATCGAGCGGGTGAAGGTTACCGGTGTGACCGAGGCCGCCACTGCGACCGGGCGCCGGGTGACCGGCGTCAACTGGCAGATGGGCGAGGCGCAGGGCCATATCGCGGCGGATGTGGTCATCAACTGCGGTGGCATGTGGGGGCGCGATCTGGCGGCCGGTTCGGGCGTGACGGTGCCGCTGCATGCCTGCGAGCATTTCTACCTGATCACCGAACCGATTGCGGGTCTGGGCCATCTGCCGGTGCTGCGGGTGCCGGATGAATGTGCCTATTACAAATCGGACGCGGGCAAGATGATGATCGGCGCGTTTGAACCGAAAGCCAAACCCTGGGGCATGGCGGGCATCCGCGAGGATTTCGAATTCGACACGCTGCCCGAGGATTGGGACCATTTCCAGCCGATCCTCGAAGATGCAATGCACCGGATGCCGCTGTTCCAGACGGCGGGGATTCACACCTTTTTCAACGGGCCGGAAAGCTTTACACCCGATGACCGCTATTATCTGGGCGAAGCACCGGAACTGGGCGGCTATTGGGTGGCGGCGGGTTACAACTCCATCGGCATCGCCTCGTCGGGTGGGGCGGGCATGGCGCTGGCGCATTGGATCACCGAAGGCGAAGCCCCCTTCGATCTGTGGGAGGTGGATATCCGCCGCGCGCAGCCGTTCCAGAAAAACCGCCGCTATCTGAAAGAACGGGTGAGCGAAACGCTTGGCCTGCTTTATGCCGATCACTTCCCCTACCGGCAGATGGCGACGGCGCGCGGGGTGCGGCGCACGCCGCTGCATGAGCACCTGAAGGCGCGCGGCGCGGTGTTCGGCGAAGTGGCGGGGTGGGAGCGGGCGAACTGGTTCGCGGAACCGGGGCAGGCGCGGGAGTATCAATACTCCTGGCAGCGGCAGAACTGGTTCGACAATCAGCGCGTCGAACATATGGCGGTGCGCACCGGAGTCGGCCTGTTCGACATGACCTCGTTCGGCAAGATCCGGGTCGAGGGGCGTGATGCCTGCCGGTTCCTCAATCACCTCTGCGCCAATGAGATGGATGTGGCGGTGGGGCGGATCGTCTATACCCAGATGCTCAATGCGCGGGGCGGGATCGAATCCGATCTGACGGTGACGCGGCTGTCGGAAACCGCCTATCTGCTGGTGGTGCCGGGGGCGACCTTGCAGCGCGATCTGGCATGGCTGCGCCGCCATCTGGGCGAGGCCTTTGCGGTAATCACCGATGTGACGGCGGCGGAATCGGTGCTGTGTGTGATGGGGCCGAAGGCGCGCGATCTGCTGATGCGGGTCAGCCCGAATGACTTCAGCAATGCCACGCATCCCTTTGGCACAGCGCGCGAAATCGAGATCGGCATGGGCCTCGCCCGGGCGCATCGGGTGACCTATGTCGGCGAGCTGGGCTGGGAGCTTTATGTGAGCAGCGACCAGACCGCGCATGTGTTCGAGGCGCTGGAGGCGGTGGGGGCCGATCTGGGGCTGAAGCTGTGTGGCCTGCACGCGCTGGATTCCTGCCGCATCGAAAAGGCCTACCGGCATTTCGGCCATGACATCACCGATGAGGATCATGTTCTGGAAGCGGGCCTCGGCTTTGCCGTGCGCCTGAAGAAACCCGGGTTTCTGGGGCGCGAGGCGGTGCTGCGCAAGCAGGAGGCGGGGCTCGACCGCCGCATGGTGCAGTTCCGGCTGACCGACCCCGCACCGCTGCTGTTCCACAATGAGGCGATCGTGCGGGATGGCAGGATCGTCGGGCCGGTGACCAGCGGCAATTACGGTCATTTTCTCGGCGGAGCGATCGGGCTGGGCTATGTGCCGTGCCGGGGCGAGACGGTGCAGGAGGTGCTGGACGCGCGCTACGAGATCGAAGTGGCCGGGGTGCGCCATGCGGCCATCGCATCCCTGGTGCCGATGTATGATCCGACATCGGAACGTGTGCGCCTGTGACAGCCCCCGGAGGCGCTGCCTCCGGACCTCCGGGATATTTATGCCAATGTGAAAGGGCATGAGATGAGCGATATTGGGGATATTTGCGAACCGGCACGGGCGCGCCGCACAGGCGGGCGGGCGGCGCGGGTGGCCGAGCGGGCGGCACCGCTGGCCGAGAACTTGCGCCCGGTGCGGCCCGGGATGCCGGGTGGGCAATACCGGCCTTTGACCGAGGCGGGCATTGCCAGGATTCATGCGCAGGCGCTGGAGGCGCTGGAGGTGATCGGCCTGTCGCAGGCGCCGCCCTCTGGGGTAGAGATCCTGACCGGCGCAGGCGCGGTGCAGGGCGATGACGGGCGCATCCGCTTTCCGCGCGCGCTGGTCGAGGACATGCTGGCCAAGGCGGCGCGCGACATCACGCTGCATGGGCGGGAGGAAAAATACGACCTGCATCTGAGCGGCAGCAATGTGCATTTCGGCACGGCGGGGGCGGCGGTGCATATCGTGGATCCGGTCACGCTCGACTATCGCGAGTCGACGGCGCAGGATCTGTATGATGCGGCGCGGCTGGTGCAGAATCTGGACAATGTGCATTTCTTTCAGCGCGCCATGGTCTGCCGGGACGTGCTGGACAATTACGACATGGATGTGAACACGCTGTATGCCTGTCTGTCGGGCACGAGCAAACATGTCGGCACCTCGTTCAGTGATCCGAGCCATGTGGCGGGCTGTTTCGAGCTGCTGCATCAGGTGGCGGGCGGCGAGGCGGCCTGGCGGGCGCGGCCCTTTGTCAGCAATTCCAACTGTTTTGTCGTGCCGCCGATGAAGTTTGCCGAAGAAAGCTGCATCGTCATGGAGGATTGCGTGCGGCGCGGCATGCCGGTGCTGCTGCTGAGTGCCGGGCAGGCGGGGGCGACGGCCCCGGCCCCGATTGCGCTGGCCATCGTGCAGGCGATGGCGGAATGTCTGGCCGGGGTGGTCTATGTCAATGCGATCCGGCCGGGGGCACCCGCAATCTTTGGCACCTGGCCCTTCGTCAGTGACCTGCGCACCGGCGCCATGTCGGGCGGATCGGCGGAACAGGCCCTGCTGACCGCGGGCTGCGCGCAGATGCACCGCTTTTATGGCCTGCCCGGCGGGGCTGCCTCGGGCATCAGCGACAGCAAGCTGCCCGATATGCAGGCGGGCTGGGAGCAGGGCATCACCAATGTGCTCGCGGGCCTGTCGGGCCTGAACATGTGTTACGAGGCGGTGGGCATGCATGCCTCGCTGCTGGGGTTTTGTCTGGAAAGCCTGGTGATGGGGGATGACATTCTGGGCCAGGTGCTGCGCTGTGTGCGCGGCATCGACGTGACGGAGGACAGCACCAGCATCGAGGCGATGAAGGCGGTCTGTCTGGGCGGGCCGGGGCATTATCTGGGATCGGAGCAGACTTTGGCGCTGATGCAGACCGAATATATCTATCCTTCGGTCGGCAACCGCATGTCGCCCAAGGAATGGAACGAGGCCGGAAAGCCCTTGTTGCTAGACCGGGCGATTGCGCGCAAGAATGATATTCTCGGCAAGGCGGGCAGCATGATTGATCCGCAGATCGATGCGGCGATCCGGGCGGCCTATAACATCCATTTCCGGTGAGAAACCCATGATCTCTGACAAGCTTCTGAAGTTCTACATCAATGGCGACTGGGTGACGCCGCTGGGCACGGACCGGGCCGGGGTGGAAAATCCGGCGACCGAGGACATCATCGCCGAAGTGGCGCTGGGATCCGAGGCCGATGCGGATCGCGCCATTCTGGCGGCGCGGGCGGCGTTTGATGCCTATACGCTCTGGCCGGTGGCGGAGCGCATCGCGCTGGTGCAGCGGATCCTCGACATCTACACCGCGCGCTACGAGGAGTTCGCACAGGCGATGAGTCTGGAGATGGGTGCGCCGATCGACTGGGCGCGCGGGGCACAGGCCTGGGCGGGGCAGGTGCATATCGAAAGCACCATTCAGGCCGCGAAAGAGATGCAATGGGATTATGCGCGTGGCAGCACCCGGATCGTGCATGAGGGCATTGGCGTCTGTGCGCTGATCACGCCATGGAACTGGCCGATGAACCAGATTGCCTGCAAGGTGGCCCCGGCGCTGATCGCGGGCTGCACCATGGTGCTGAAGCCATCGGAAATCGCGCCGCTGTCGGGGGCGCTGTTTGCCGAGGTCTGCCATGCGGCGGGCGTGCCTGCGGGCGTGTTCAATCTGGTCAATGGCACCGGGCCGGTGGTGGGGGCGCGGCTGAGCGCGCATCCTGAGGTGGATATGGTCAGCTTTACCGGATCGACCCGCGCCGGCACAGCGGTGGCGGCAGCGGCGGCCCCGACGGTCAAGCGGGTGGCGCAGGAGCTGGGCGGCAAATCTGCCAATATCATCCTGCCTACCGCCGATCTGGCGGCGGCGGTGACTGGCGGGGTTGAGGGCTGCTTCGGCAATAGCGGCCAAAGCTGCGATGCGCCGACGCGCATGTTCGTGCCGCGCGCCGCCCATGCGCAGGCGCTGGACGTGGCGCGGGCCGCCGCTGCCGCCGTGGTGGTCGGCGATCCACAGGCGGCGGGCACCACGATGGGGCCGCTGATCTCCAAGGCGCAATATGACAAGGTTCAGGGGCTGATCCAGAGCGGGATCGACGAAGGTGCGACCCTCGTCTGTGGTGGCACCGGACGGCCTGCCGGGCTGAACCGGGGCTGGTTTGCCCAGCCGACGATCTTTGGCGATGTGACCCATGAGATGACCATCTCGCGTGAAGAGATCTTTGGCCCGGTGCTGGCAATCCTGCCCTATGACACGGTGGAGGATGCGGTGCGCATGGCCAATGACACCGTGTATGGTCTGGCCGCCTATGTGCAGGGGCCGCTGGCCGAGGCACGGGCGGTGGGGCGGCGGCTGCGGGCGGGGCAGGTGAATCTCAATTACCCCGATTGGGATACATTCGCGCCCTTCGGCGGTTACAAACAATCCGGCAATGGCCGCGAATACGCGGGCTGGGGCATCCATGACTTTTGCGAAACCAAGGCTCTGGTCGGATATGGGGAAGCATGATGCGATACGGCTATATCGGTCTTGGCAATCTGGGTGGGCATCTGGCGGCGCGGCTGATCGAGGCCGGGTTCGAGGTCACGGTACATGACCGCAATCCGGCGCTGAGCGAACGGCACCGGGCGCTGGGGGCGGCGGTGGCACCTTCGGCCACGGCGCTGGCCGCCGAGGTGGACCATGTGTTCACCTGCCTGCCCTCGCCGCAGATTTCGGAAAACGTGCTGGCGCAGATCTTGCCGGTGATGCGGCCCGGCGCGCATTGGATCGAGAACTCGACGCTGGGGCGCGATGATATCCTGCGGCTGGGGCAGTTGGCCTCGGAGCAGGGCGTGCGGCTGATGGAGGCCCCGGTGACGGGCGGCGTGCATCTGGCGGCGCGCGGCGAGATCACCGTGCTGACCGGCGGCGCGCGCGATCTTTATGACACGCATCTGCCTGCCCTTCAGGCGATGGGTGGGCGGATCTTCCATATGGGGCCGCTGGGATCGGCGGCGGTGATCAAGGTGATCACCAATATGCTGGCCTTCATCCATCTTCTGGCCGATGCCGAGGCGCTGATGCTGGCCAAACGCGGCGGGCTGGACCTGCGCACGGCCTGGGAGGCAATCACCGCCTCGTCCGGCAGCAGTTTCGTGCATGAGACCGAGGGGCAGCTGATCCTGAATGGCAGTTACGACGTGGGGTTCACCATGGATCTGGCGCTGAAGGATCTGGGCTTTGCGATGGGCTTTGGCAAGGAATTCGGTGTGCCGCTGGATCTGGCATCGCTGGCCAGCCAGAGCTTCCTGAAGGGCAAGGCGGCCTATGGCGGCGCCGCGCCCTCGACCCAGATCGCCAAATTGCTGGAGGATCTGCTGGGCACCGATCTGCGCGCCGAGGGCTTTCCGGCGAAGTTGGTCTGAGAGAGGACCGTAGGGATGCGGAGGGGGCCGTGGACCCCCCAACCGCAGGTCAGACCCGCGCGATCAGGCGCGTGGCTTCGGCCCGGATGTCACCCAGCAGCGCCCGGTCTTCGCCGGGGAAAAACCGGGCGCGGGTGGCGGTGGCCAGCGGCACCGGCGTCTCGATCAGCACGCGCGGGCCGGTTTTCACCGCTTCGGCCTGCCAGCTGCGCGCCAGCGCGATCTGCGCGGCCTTGCTGGCGCCATAGGCCCCGAAGAACTTCTCGCCCGCGCGCGGATCCTCGAGGAACATCGCGGTGGCGCTGCCGCCTGCGGCCTGCAACAGCGGCTCGATCATGGTGATCAGAACGCCGGTGGCCCGGGTGTTGATCGCGACCGATTTGTCCCAGTCCTTCACATCGACAAAGGCAGCCGGGGCGAGGGGGGCGGCATGCACAGCGGCATGGACCCAGAGATCGAGCTTGCCCCAGCGGTCATGGATCGAGCGGCACAGATGCGCCATGGCATCATCATTGGTGATGTCCATCGGGGCCAGGGTCAGCTCGCCCGCGCCGGGCTGGCCCTTGGCCTTCACCCGGTCATCCAGCTCTTCCAGCCCTCCCACCGTGCGCGCCAGCGCCACCACATGCCAGCCGCGCGCGGCCAGCTCTTCGGCAATGGCCGCACCAAGGCCACGCGAGGCTCCGGTCACGAGGGCGATACGTTGGGACGTGCTGGGGGACGTGAGGGACATGCGGGCGGCTCCGGCGTGGGGATGGCGGTGACGCCGGGGGTTTCACACCCCCGGACCCCCGTGGGATATTTGCGCCAAGATGAAAGGGCAAGGCAGCGCGGCGCGACAGGGGGCCGCAGCGCCGCCCGGGCCGCGTTATTCTGCGGCCTTCATCTCGAATCCTTCGGCGAGTTTGTCCGAGGGCGGGATCGGATATTCGCCCGAGAAGCAGGCATCGCAGAATTTCGGGGCCTTGGCATCGCGGCCCGCGGCTTCGCCTGCGGCGCGGTAGAGGCCGTCGAGCGAGATGAATTTCAGGCTGTCGACACCGATCCAGTCGCGCATCTCGTCTTCGGACATGGTGGCGGCGAGGAGTTTGGCGCGTTCCGGCGTGTCGACGCCATAGAAGCAGGGCCAGGCGGTAGGCGGCGAGGCGATGCGGAAGTGGACCTCGGCGGCGCCGGCCTCAAGGATCATGTCCTTGATCTTGCGCGAGGTGGTGCCGCGCACCACCGAATCGTCGACCAGGATCACCCGCTTGCCCTTGATCAGCGCGCGGTTAACGTTCAGCTTCAGCCGCACGCCCATGTTGCGGATGCTTTCTGTGGGTTCGATGAAGGTCCGGCCCATATATTGGTTGCGGATGATGCCCATGGCATAGGGGATGCCCGATTCCTGGCTGAAGCCGATCGCTGCCGGGGTGCCTGAATCGGGGACCGGGCAGACCAGATCGGCCTCTACCGGGCTTTCCTTGGCCAGTTCGACCCCGATCTGGCGGCGGGTCTCATAGACGGAACGCCCGCCGAGGATCGAATCCGGGCGCGAGAAATAGACCTGTTCGAAGATGCAGAAGCGCGACGGGGCCGGGGTGAAGGGGCGGGTGCTTTCCACCTTGTTGCCTTCGATCACCACCATTTCGCCCGGCTCGATCTCGCGCACGAATTCGGCGCCGATGATGTCGAGACCGCAGGTTTCCGAGCTGAGCGCCCAGCCGTGATCGCTGATCCGGCCCAGCACCAGCGGGCGCACGCCATGCGCGTCGCGCACGCCGATCAGTTTGGTGCGGGTCATGGCGACGACCGAGAACGCGCCTTCGACGCGGCGCAGCGCGTCCTTGATGCGTTCGCTCAGGTTCTTCTGGATCGAGCGCGCCATCAGGTGAATGATACATTCGCTGTCGGACGAGGATTGGAAGATCGAGCCGCGTTCGATCAGCTCCTTGCGCAGGGCTGCCGCATTGGTCAGATTGCCGTTATGGGCGATGGCGCAGCCGCCCATCGAGAATTCACCGAAGAAGGGCTGCACGTCGCGGATCGCGGTCGCGCCTTTCGACCCGGCGGTGGAATAGCGCACATGGCCGATGGCGAGGCTGCCGGGCAGGGTTTCCATCACATCGGCTTTGGTGAAATTGTCGCGCACATAGCCGAAGCGACGGGCAGAGTTGAACCCGCTGTCAGGATGATAGCTGACGATACCGCCCGCCTCCTGGCCGCGATGTTGCAAGGCGTGCAGGCCGAGTGCGACAAAATTCGCCGCATCGGTCACACCGATAACGCCGAAAACGCCACACTCCTCCTTCAGCTTGTCGTCGTCGAACGGGGTGCTGAGGAAGGGGCGCATGGGCTGGCTCCGAATCCGAAGGGGGGCTTTGGCCCCCCATGTAATGGCTTGATGACGGAGTGTCACGCCCCGAAGGCGCAAGCGCCGGTCACTTATTCGGGTATGTGGCCGCGCCGGTCGCCGCCCTCAGTTCGCGGGGGCGGGCGCTTGCAGCGGGGTCTCGGCAGCCGGGGCCGTGCAGATCGACACAAGGCCTTCGTATTTCTGCACAATCCAGCCCGGCGCATCCGAGGGAATGGTTTCGTCGATATTGCCCTGGAACGACGCAAACACCTTGGCCGAGCGCGAATTGTCGACCATCGGCACGGTGTCCGCGGCGACAGCGCGGTCATAGACGATGAAGGCCACGGCCACCAGCAGCACACCGCGCACCACGCCGAACAGGAAGCCGAGCGCCTGATCCAGCCCGCCCAGAACCGACTGGTTCACCCAGGTCGAGAGCAGCGGGGTGAACAGTGCGGCCAGCACGAGGCCGATGGCAAAGACGGCGGCAAAGGCGGCAATCACCGACAATTCGCAGCTGTCGCCCAGAAAATTGCCGATCACCGGCAATTCCTTCACCAGCGGCTGCGCCTGTGCGGCAAAGACATAGGCCAGCACGGCGGCGCCGATCCAGCCCGCAATCGCCATGCCTTCGCGCACCAGTCCGCGCGAATAGGCGAGGATCGCCGATAGCACGATGACCGCCGCCACCACGCCGTCAATGATGGTGAAACCTTCCATTCCGTCTCTCCCCCGGGGCTTATCCTGCCCCGAACATTTCGCCGACAAAGGCGGTCAGATCTGCCATCTGCCGCAGGCGCATCCCGTCCGCCGCCCCGGTTTTTGACCGCGACGGCAATGTTGCCTGTGAAAAACCAAGTTTCGCCGCCTCTTTCAACCTGTTTTCGGTTTGGCCGACCGGGCGCAACGCGCCGGAGAGGCTGATTTCCCCGAAAAGCACCATGTCTGGCGGAATTGCCACATCCTCGCGGGCGCTCAGCAGGGCGGCGGCCACAGCCAGATCGGCGGCGGGTTCGGAAACCCGCATGCCGCCTGCCACGTTCAGGAACACATCAAGCCCGGTGAAGGGGATGCCGCAGCGCGCCTCCAGCACGGCAAGGATGGTCGACAGGCGACCGGAATCCAGCCCGACCACCGTGCGGCGCGGCGTGCCGAGGGTGGAGGGGGCGACCAGCGCCTGAATTTCGGTCAGCACCGGCCGGGTGCCCTCGATACCCGCGAACACCGCCGATCCGGGGGTGGCGGATTCGCGGTCGGACAGGAACAGGGCAGAGGGGTTCAGCACCTCGACCAGACCATCGCCGGTCATCTCGAACACACCGATTTCATCCGCCGGGCCGAAGCGGTTCTTCACCGCGCGCAGGATGCGGAACTGGTGGCCGCGCTCGCCTTCGAAATACAGCACGGTATCGACCATATGTTCCAGCACGCGCGGTCCCGCAATCGCGCCTTCCTTGGTGACATGGCCGACGATGACGATGGCCACGCCCTTGCGTTTGGCAAAGCTGACCAGCTCATGCGCTGCCGCGCGCACCTGGCTGACCGATCCGGGGGCGGCCTCGACCGTATCCAGCCACATGGTCTGGATCGAATCGATGATGGCAAGGGCGGGGCGCTCTGCCTCCAGTGTGGTCAGGATGTCGCGCAGCGAGGTTTCCGCGCCAAGCCCGACCGGCGCTTGCGTCAGGCCAAGGCGCTGTGCGCGCATCCGCACCTGTGCCGGGGCCTCTTCACCCGAAATATAAAGGCACTTCAGTCCCTTGTTGGCAAAACTTGCCGCGGCCTGCAACAGCAGGGTGGATTTGCCGATGCCCGGATCCCCGCCCACCAGAATGGCCGAGGCGGGCACCAGACCACCGCCCAGCACCCGGTCCAGCTCGCCGATACCCGACGAGGCGCGCGGCGGCGGATCCTCTTCGGTTGCCAGATCGGTCAGCTGGATGGTGCGGCCCTTGGCTTTCAGCGCCTTTGGCCCGGTGGACATCGGCGCTTCTTCGACGATGGAGTTCCACGCGCCGCAGGCCTCGCATTTGCCGGCCCATTTGGTATAGGCCGCACCGCAGGCGGTGCAGCTGAAGCTGTTCGGAGCCTTGGCCATCAGCGCCACGCCTCGGCGGTCAGGGTCAAGGACCGGCATCGGGCCTCGAAATCATAGATGTCGGTGACCAGCATCAGCTCATCCGCCTGGGTCTGCGCCACCAGCGCCTGCAAGCCCGCGCGCACCTGTTCAGGCGATCCAACCACATGGCAGCGCAGCATCCCCATCACCTGCGCCCGTTCGCGCGGGGTCCAGAAGCTCTCGATATCGTCGATCGGCGGCTGGCTGAGACCGCGCGCATTGCGGAAAATGCCGGTGAAGCTTTGCTGCTGCGTGGTGAACAGGCGTCGCGCCTCGGCCTCGGTTTCGGCGCAGACGACATTGACGCCGACCACCGCATGCGGGGCGGGCCGCGCCGCCGTGGCCTTGAAATGCGCGCGATAGAGATGCAGCGCCTCGTGCAGATAATCGGGCGCGAAATGCGAGGCAAAGCCGTAGGGCAGCCCCAGTTCCGCCGCCAGCATGGCCCCGAAATGCGACGATCCGAGGATGAAGAACGCCACCTCGGTTCCGGGAGCGGGCACTGCGCGGATGCGGGGGGTGCCATCCTCGGGCGCGAAATAGCCCATCAGCTCCACCACATCCTGCGGAAAGCGGGCCGAGGCGCCGGGGTGCTGGCGGATGGCCCGCAGCGTGGCCTGATCGGTGCCGGGCGCGCGGCCCAGTGCCAGATCAATCCGGCCCGGATGCAGCTGCGCCAGAGTGCCGAATTGTTCGGCGATGATATAGGGCGCGTGGTTGGGGAGCATGATGCCGCCGGCCCCGATGCGCAGGCGGCTGGTGCCCTCGGCGATATGCGCCAGCACGACCGAGGTCGCCGCCGAAGCGATGCCCTGCATATTGTGATGTTCCGCCACCCAGAGCCGCTGAAACCCCAGCGCCTCAACATGGGTGGCAATGGCGCGGGCATCCAGCAACGCGCGGCGCGGGCCGCCCGTTTCGGTGACGCGGACGAGTTCGAGAAGGGAAAGGGGGATCTGGGTCATGCGCGGAAAGAGAACAGCAGAGCGGCAAGGATGCAACCCGTGAAAAGGTAAAGCCCCCATGCCACCTCGACATGGGCCATGCCCACGCCCTTGACCACCACGATGTAGAGCGCAATCAGGAACACATCCGCCATCGCCAGCTTGCCAAGGATCAGCAGGGCCGGGGCAACCCGTTCTGACAGCAGGTTAAAATCCACCAGCGCCACCCCGACCACCTTCAGCAGCGGCGCGAAAATCGCGCAGAAGGTGACGACCAGCGCCAAGGCCGCATCGGTGCCCCAGAGCGATTGCAGGCCCGAGATCACGGAAATTTCAGACAGGCCGAACAGCGGCAGCAGGCCCGCCCGCAACAGCGGCGCAAACCATGCGATGGGAAACAGGATCAACAGCGACAGATTGGCGTAACGCATTGGGCCTCCGGTTGCGGCGACCATCCGTGCTTTGCGCGATCAGTGCAAGCCGTCGGATTTGACGGCAGGTTTGGGCAGGGCCACCACATTCGCCTCGCGCGGGTCTTCGAAATCATAGCCGAGGCTGGGCAAGACCTCGCGCAGATCGGCCTCCAGCCGTTTGATCTGGTCGTGGTTGCGGCGCTCTTCGGCCTCCACATCCTCCAGCCAGCGGCGCAACTCGTCGCAGATCATCCGGGCCAGCTTGATCCGTTCGGCCATCGCATCGGCCTCGGTCTGGCGCGCGGTCAGAAAGGCGCGGGCGCGGCCCACCTTGTCTTCGGAATAGGCGCGGGCCAGATCACGCGACTGAAAGCTCATCTGTGCCGCCAGTTCCAGCAGCTCGGGTTCCAGTTGCGACAGATCCGGGTGTTTGCGCAGCAGTTCCATGCGCTGACGCATCGCCTCGAATTCGGTGGACAGCGAAAACACCCCGGTGCGGTCGGCGGCATGGGCCAGCGCATAGGCGCGTTTCACATCCTCCATATTGATCTGGAAGGTGCGGTGGCTTTTTTCCAGCCGGGCCATGCGGGCATTGGCGGGCAGGAAAAAGCAGATGCAGATCATCAGCAGGGTCAGGCCCAGCTGCACCCACATGCCCGCCTGCGGCAAGGCCACCGGCCCCCAGGCAAGTGGCAGATTGGGCCAGGGCATCTGCCCCAAAAGCGCCAGCCCGCTTGCGAAAATCAGGAAGGCGGTCAGCGAGATGATGGCCACATAGGACAGCGACTGCGCGACCGATTGCGCCTGTCTCAGAAGAAAGGCCGGATTGTCGAACATCGTTTACCCCCGCACACGCAGGTCTACTTTTCGCGGGTCCGGGAAAAACGCAACACAATTTTGCCGCAATTGCCGAATTACGGTTTGTTATCCGTAGCTTGTGGGGATCTGTTTCCAGTGTGGAAACAGTCCGTGCAATCTAGGGGTGAACACGGGTCCGCGCGCCCGGCAGATCAGCGCAGCGATTCTATCGGCCCGGTGGCCCGGCCATGGATGAATTGCTGAACATAGGGATCCGAGGTGGCGTCCATCTCGCTTACAGGTCCGCTCCAGCGCACCTTGCCGCCATGCAGCATCGCCACATTATCGGCAATCGCCCGCACCGAAGACATGTCATGGGTGATGGTCATTGCCGTGGCACCCATTTCCACCACGATTTCCCGGATCAGATCGTTGATCACGCCCGACATGATCGGGTCAAGCCCGGTGGTCGGTTCGTCAAAGAAGATGATTTCCGGCTGGGCGGCAATGGCACGGGCAAGACTTACCCGTTTCTGCATCCCGCCCGACAGTTCCGCCGGATAAAGATCGGCCACCTGCGCGCCCAGCCCGACACGGCGCAGCTTGCCGATGGCAATCTCGCGCGCTTCGTCCTTGGGGCGTTTCAGCGCGCCGCGCATCAGGCGGAAGGCGACATTTTCCCACACGCGCATCGAATCGAACAGCGCGCCGCCCTGAAACAACATGCCGAACCGCGCCAGAAAGGCATCGCGGTCGCCTTTGGTGACATCCTGCCCATCCAGCGTGATGGTGCCGCTGTCGGGGCGCACCAGACCCAGGATGGATTTCAGCAGGACCGATTTCCCGGTGCCCGAACCGCCGATGATGACCATCGAGGTGCCGGTCGGGATCGTCAGATCGACGCCGCGCAGCACGTGGTTCTGGCCAAAGGATTTTGCAACGCCCGTGAGTTCGATCATGAGAAGAAGATCTCCGTCAGCAGGTAATTCGCGGCAAAGATCAGCACCGAGGCCGACACCACGGCAGATTTGGTGGCGCGGCCCACGCCTTGCGCGCCGCGTGCCGAATTCATGCCGTGATAGCAGCCCATCAGCGCCACCAGAAAGCCGAAGGCCGCACCCTTGAGCAGGCCCGACGACACGTCCCAGACTTCCAGAAAATCGACGGTATTCTTGAGATAGGCCGCCGAATTGAAGCCCAGACGGTTCACGCCCACCAGCCAGCCGCCCATGATGCCGATGGCATCGCCCACCGCCACCAGCACCGGCACCGCCAGCGTGGCGGCCAGAACGCGGGGGGCCGCGAGGTATTTCATCGGATTGGTCGACAGGGTGACCAGCGCGTCAATCTGTTCGGTCACCTTCATCGTGCCGATTTCCGCCGCGATGGACGAGGCGACCCGCGCCGCCACCATCAGACCGCCCAGCACCGGACCGAGTTCGCGCACCATGCCGATGGCCACAATGGCGGGCACCACTGCCTCGGCAGAAAACCGTGCGCCGCCCGCATAGATCTGCAAGGCCAGCGCGCCGCCGGTGAACAGCGCCGTCAGCCCCACCACCGGCAAGGAAAACCAGCCGATCTGCATCAGCGCATGGGCAAATTCGCGCGGATAGAACGGCGGGCGCAGAATATGGCTGACCACCTGCGCGGCAAAGATCACCACGCGGCCAAGGCTGGCCATCGCGGCCAGCACCATGCGGCCGAGATGCGCAACGGGGGAAAGGATGGTCACACCTGACCTCGTGTCGTTGCGGAAACATAACGCCGACTGTAGCGATGGCCGAGCGAGGTCAGCACCTCATAACCGATGGTGCCGGCAATATCGGCCAGATCATCGACACCCTGCATCGGCCCGATCATGTCGAGCGTGCGCGGGATTTCCCGCAGATGGCTGACATCGACAGTGATCAGGTCCATCGACACACGGCCGACAATCGGGCAGGGCACTTCACCATCCCAGAGCATCGCCGCATTGGAATAGCGCCGGGTCAGGCCATCGGCATATCCGGCGGCCACCGTGGCGATCAGCGCGGGCTGTTCTGCGGTCCAGCCGCAGGAATACCCGACCACCTCGCCGGGGGCGACCTCGCGCAGCTGGATCACCGGCAGCGCCAGCGCCACCACCGGTCGCGCATCCGCAAAGGGACGCCCGCCATAGAGGCCGACCCCGGCGCGGGTCAGTTCGAAATGATACTCAGAGCCGAGCAGGATGCCGCCGGTGGCAGCAAGGCTGCGTGGCACGCCGATGCCATCGGTCAGCGCGTGAAACTCGGCCAGCTGGGCGGCATTCATCGGGTGATCGGGTTCATCGGCACAGGCCAGATGGCTCATCACCAGTTCCGGTTCTTCGGCCAGAACGAGGGCTGCCACCGCTTCCCATTCTGCGGCCTCAAGCCCCAGCCGGTTCATGCCGGTATCGAGCTGGATGCCGAAGGGATGACCGGGCAGGCTTTCCAGATGGCGGGTGATCTGGTCGACCGAATTGAGCATCGGCGTCAGATCGAGATCATGGATCATCTCGGTATCGCCGGCCATATGGCCGGACAGAACGTTGATCTGCGGCCCCGGCCCCAGCGCCTGCCGCACGGCGGCGCCTTCTTCGGAGACCGCGACAAAGAACCGCCGCGCCCCGGCTTCGGCCAGCGCGCGCACCACGCGTTTGGCGCCAAGCCCATAGGCATCGGCCTTCACCACGGCGCCCGTCTGGGTGCCGGTGTCGCTCATACGGTCCAGCGCGCGCCAGTTGGCGGCGATGGCATCAAGGTCAATCGTGAGGGATGCAGTAGCCATGAAGCGGTTTTGACAGCGCGCACGCCAAGGTCAAGGGGAAATCCGGCGCAAGCGTCGCAGTTGGCAGCACTGTGACCTTGGCAGCGGGCAAACCGGCCACCGGGGCTGCGGTGGCGGGCCGGGCAAGATGAGTATTTTTGCAAAGTGCAAATGCAAGAGGATTTGCGCTGTGCCGACCCCATCTTGCCCGGTCCGGGGCAGGATCAGGTGGAGAGATAGGCGCGCAGCGTGGCGGCGGTGCCCTTGTCCCAGAGGCTGGTCAGCCAATGGGCGAAATCGCCCGCAAATCCGGGGTGATCGGCCAGATCGCCATAGATGTGCCGCTGATCCAGCCAGATCTGCGGATTGGGCCGCGCCGCCAGCGACAGGCTTTGCAGCGCGTCCCAGTTCGGATCATTCGGCGCGATTACGGTGCCGCTGTCGGTGGTGCCCGCGCAATAGCGGCACCACATCGCCGAGACCAGCGCCAGCCCGCGCGCCGACCGCCCTGCCGCCAGCGCATCGCGCACCGAGGGCACGATGAATTTCGGCTGGCGGTTCGATCCGTCAAGGCAGAGCCTGCGTTCGGTATCGGCCACCTCGGGGTTGGAGAAGCGGCTGCGGATCAGATCGTAATAGGCGGAAATATCGGTATCGGGCACCGGCGGCACAGAGGGGATCACCTCTTCCCGCTCCACCTTGTCAAGCAGGGCGGTGATCAGCGGATGGGCCATCGCCTCATGCACATATTCGATATCCATCAGCCCGCCGGGATAGGCGATGATCGCATGACCGCCATTGAGGATGCGGATCTTCATCATCTCATAGGCATGGACATGCGGGGTGAAGGTGACGCCGACCTTTTCCAGCGCCGGGCGGCCTGCGGGAAAGTGATCCTCCAGCACCCATTGGCGGAACGGCTCGCAGGTGACGGGCACCGGGTCATCGGCCAGACCAAAGCTGGCGGCGAGGGCGCGTTCGCGCGGGCCGGTGGCGGGGGTGATGCGGTCCACCATCCCGTTGGGAAAGGCAACATTGTCCTGCACCCAATCGGCAAAGCCGGGGTCGCTGAGGCGGGCGAGGCCAACCACGGCGGCCTGTGTCACATGGCCATTGCCGGGCAGGTTGTCGCAGCTCATCACCGCGAAGGGTGCGAGACCTGCCGCGCGCCGGGCGCGCAGCGCGGCAAGGATCGCGCCAAAGGCGGTGTCGGGCTGATCGGGCGTGGCGGCATCGGCGCGGATCTCGGGCGCATCGGGATCAAAGGCGCCGGTCGCCGGGTTGATGAAATAGCCGCCTTCGGTGACGGTCAGGCTGACGATGCGGATGGCGGGTTGCGCCATCGCCGCAATCAGGCTGGCATTGCCCGCCTCGACCGGCAGAAAATCCACCATCGCGCCGATGCGGCGGGCCGATTTGCCGGCCGGATCCAGTTCGATGATGGTCGACAGGCAATCCTGCCCGCGCAGCGCCTCGCGCATCCGGGCATCGCCTGCGCGCACACCGGCCCCGAGAATGGCCCAGTCATGGTCCTGGCCCAGCGCGAACAAGTCGTCCAGATAGACGGCCATATGCGCGCGGTGAAAATTGCCAAGGCCGATATGCACGATGCCGGGGCGCAGCGCCGTGCGGTCATAGGCAGGAAGCAGGGGGACATTCATGGTCAGGCCATCCAATTGCCGCCATCGACCCCGAAGGTCTGCGCGGCGATATAGTCAGCTTCTGGCGTGGCAAGAAAGATCGCCATGCCGGTGAGATCGGCGGCAGTGCCCATGCGGCCAAACGGGACCGAGGCGCCGACGATGCGTTTCTTTTCGCCCAGCGGGCGGTTCTCATAACGGGCAAACAGGCTGTCGACGTGATCCCAATGTTCGCCCTCGACCACGCCGGGGGCGATGGCATTGACGGTGATCCCATGCGGGATCAGGTTCAGCCCGGCGCTTTGCGTGAGCGAGATGACGGCGGCCTTGCTGGCGCAATAGACCGCGACAAGGCTTTCGCCACGCCGCCCGGCCTGACTGGCCATGTTGATGATCCGCCCGCCTGCGCCGCGCGCGATCATGTGCCGGGCGGCTGCCTGCATACAGAACAGCGTGCCCGCCACATTCACCGCAAACAGCTTGTCATAGGTGGTGCGGGAAATATCGGCGAAGGGTTGGGCATCGAACAGGGCGGCATTGTTGATGAGGATGTCGAGTTTCCCCATCTTCTCGATCGCCTGCGCAAAACCTGCCTCGATGCTGGCCTGATCCGTCACATCCATCTGAACCGCATGGGCCCCGGGGCCGAGGCGGGCGGCAGCTTCGGCCACCGCCGTGGCGTTGATATCCGCCAGCGCCACCTGCGCGCCTTCGGCCAGATAGGCGCGGGCAAATTCCAGACCGATGCCGCGCGCCGCCCCGGTGATCAGCGCCGATTTCCCGGCGAGCCTCATGCCATGGCCTTTCCGTCCGGGCCAAAGCGGTAGATCTTGCCCGGCTGCGGGGACAGGCTGACCGCATCGCCATGTCGCAGCGTCAACTCGCCACTGGTGCGCACGGTGATCGGGCCCAGCTCCGGCACATCGACCCGCAGGAAGGTATCGGAGCCGAGATGCTCTGACAGGCCGACCACACCGTGCCAGATGCCGCCCGGCCCTACGTCGATATGTTCAGGGCGCACGCCCATGGTGGTGGCCCCGTGTTTGGCGGCCTCTGGCCCGGCCAGCAGGTTCATCTTCGGGCTGCCGATGAAACCGGCGACAAACAGGTTGGCCGGGTTACGATACAATTCCAGCGGGCTGCCGACCTGTTCGATCCGGCCTGCGTTCAGCACCACGATCTTGTCGGCCATGGTCATCGCCTCGACCTGATCATGGGTCACATAGATCATGGTGGTTTTCAGCGTCTGGTGCAGTTCGGTGATTTCCTGCCGCATCGACACGCGCAGGGCGGCATCGAGGTTGGACAGCGGTTCGTCGAACAGAAACGCCGCCGGTTCGCGCACGATGGCGCGGCCGATGGCCACCCGTTGCCGTTGCCCGCCCGACAGCTGGCCCGGCTTGCGGTCCAGATAATTGGTCAGGTTCAGGATCTTGGCCGCGCCATCGACCTTGCGTTCGATCTGCGCCGGTTCCATCCCCGCCATCTTGAGCGGAAAGGCGATGTTCTTGCGCACCGACATATGCGGATAAAGCGCATAGGACTGAAACACCATGGCGAGACCGCGCTTGGCGGGCGGCAGGTCGGTGGCGTCGTGGCCATCAATGGCGATGGCCCCCGACGAGGTATCCTCCAGCCCGGCAATCAGCCGCAGCAGGGTGGATTTGCCACAGCCCGACGGGCCGACGAACACCACGAACTCGCCATTGTCGATGTTCAGGTCAAGCGCGGGGATGACGGTCACGTCGCCGAAGGATTTCGTGACTTTGGAGAGGGTTATCTTTCCCATGACGGCCTCATTTCACCGCGCCGAAGGTCAGGCCGCGGACAAGTTGTTTCTGGCTGAACCAGCCAAGGATCAGGATCGGGGCAATCGCCATGGTGCTGGCCGCGGAAAGCTTGGCGTAGAACAGGCCTTCGGGGCTGGAATAACTGGCGATGAACTGGGTCAGGGGCGCTGCGGCAGAGGTGGTCAGTTGCAGGGTCCAGAATGCCTCGTTCCAGGCGAGGATCACGTTCAGCAGCATGGTCGAGGCAATGCCGGGCACCGCCATCGGCGTCAGGATATAGAGGATTTCCGCCTTGAGGCCCGCCCCGTCCATCCGCGCGGCTTCCAGAATTTCGCCGGGGATTTCCTTGAAGTAGGTATAAAGCATCCAGACCACGATCGGCAGGTTGATCAGCGTCAGGATGCCCACCAGACCGATCCGGGTATCCAGCAGCCCGGTATCGCGGAACAGCAGATACATCGGCACCAGCACACCCACGGCGGGCATCATCTTGGTGGACAGCATCCACATCAGCAGATCCTTTGTGCGCTTGCCGGGCACGAAGGCCATCGACCAGGCCGCAGGGATCGCGATGATCAGCGCCATGAGGGTGGAGCCGAACGAGATCACCACCGAGTTCCAGAAGTGCCGCCCGTAGTCGGAGCGATGCTGCACCTCGGCATAGCTTTCCAGTGTCCAGGGGGCGGACAGCATCGCCAGTGGCGTCTTGATCGCGTCGCCCTCGGACTTGAAGCTCATCAGGATGATCCACAGGATCGGAAAGAAGATCAGAAATCCGATGGTCCAGGCCGCAACCGTGACAACGGCGGTGCGTGTGGCGGAGGTTTTGCGTGACATCTCTCAGGCCTCCAGGTTCTTGCCGATCATGCGCATCACAAAGAACGCAACGATATTGGCGAGGATGACAGCGATGATCCCACCCGCAGAGCCGCCGCCCACGTCGTAGTTGAGCAGGGACTGGGCATAGACGAGATAGGGGATATTGGTCGACGCCGTGCCGGGCCCGCCATTGGTCGTCACCAGAATTTCCGCAAAGACCGACAGCAGGAAAATTGTCTGGATCAGCACCACAACGGTGATCGACCGGGTCAGATGCGGCAGCGTCAGATAGATGAAACGGCTGGTCCAGCTTGCGCCATCCATCTCTGCCGCCTCCTGCTGTTCACTGTCCAGCGATTGCAGGGCGGTCAGCAGGATCAGGGTAGAGAAGGGCAGCCAGCTCCACGCGACCATGAGGATGATCGAGGCCAGCGGTGCCTGCGACAGGAAATCATAGGGCTGCATCCCCAGCGCCTTGGCGATATGGGCGAACATGCCGTTCACGGGGTTCATGAACATGTTCTTCCACACCAGCGCCGACACGGTGGGCATGACGAAGAACGGCGCGATCACCAGAACCCGCACGATGCCTTGCCCCCGGAAGGGCTGATCCAGCAGCAGCGCGAGCGCGATGCCCCCGATCACCGTGATCAGCAAGACCCCGACCACCAGGATCAGCGTATTGCTCAGCGCCTCAAGGAAGGCGGAATTTGTCAGGAAATAGTAGTAGTTATCGAAACCTGCAAAGCTTTCCATGCCGGGATTGAGCAGGTTGTAGCGCAGGAAGCTGAAATAGATCGTCATTGCCAGCGGCACGATCATCCATGCCAGCAGCAAGATCA
Organism: Gemmobacter fulvus; assembly: GCF_018798885.1. Taxonomy (NCBI): domain Bacteria; kingdom Pseudomonadati; phylum Pseudomonadota; class Alphaproteobacteria; order Rhodobacterales; family Paracoccaceae; genus Gemmobacter; species Gemmobacter fulvus. Next base: position 143,134 of record NZ_CP076361.1, read on the forward strand.
CGGCGGGCGACACCATGAGGCGCGCGGCGATCCGAGAGTGTTCGGTAGCCATGGCGTTTCCTTGAAAGGGTCGGTGAACGGGGAAAGGTCAGCACCGGCGCGGGCGACAGCCTTCGGGTCGGGTGGGCCGCTTCCTGCCAATGCAGGGCGCCCGGATATGGGGTGCGGGGCCGGAGAGAGGCCGGCCCCGCCCTTGGGAGGTGGATTACTTGATGTAACCCGCCTTGGTCATTTCGGTGGTGGTGATTTCCTGTGCCTTGGCCAGCGCGTCCTCGACCGAGAGGCTGCCTGCAAGGGCCGCCGAGAACTGCTGCCCGACTGCCGTGCCGATGCCCTGGAATTCCGGGATCGCCACGAATTGCACGCCGACATAGGGCACTTCATCCACGGTCGGTTCGGTCGGATCTGCCGCATTGATGCTGTCGAGCGTCATCTTGGCAAAGGGCACTTTCTGGTATTCCGGGTTCGCATAAAGCGAGGCGCGGGTGCCGGGCGGCACATTGGCCCAGCCTTCTTTCGAGGCGACCAGTTCCAGATACTCTTTCGAGGTGGCCCAGGCGACAAAGCTCTTCGCGGCATCGACCTTCTGTGTGCCTGCCGGAATACCGAGATTCCAGGCCCAGAGCCAGTTGCCGCGCTTGCCTTTGCCGGTATCAGGGGCGAGCGCGAAGCCAACCTTGTCGGCCACCGTCGATTCCGCGCCCGTCACGAAGGAGGCGGCCACCGTGGCGTCGATCCACATACCGCATTTGCCTTGCTGGAACAGCGCGAGGTTTTCGTTGAAGCCATTGTTCGAGGCACCGGGAGGGCCATACTCGTTCATCAAAGACAGGTAATCGGTAAGGGTGGCCTTCCAAGCCTCGCCATCGAACTGGGGTTTCCAGTCCATGTCGAACCATTTTGCACCATAGCTGTTGGACATGGCGGTCAGGAACGCCATGTTTTCGCCCCAGCCTGCCTTGCCGCGCAGGCAGATGCCGTAGACTTCGTTGCCCTTGTCGGTCATCGCGGCGGCAGCGGCCTTGATGTCATCCCAGGTCGGGGCTTCAGGCATCGTCAGCCCGGCCTTTTCCATCAGGTCGGTGCGATACATCACCATCGAGCTTTCGCCATAGAACGGCGCGGCAACCAGATTGCCATCGACCGTCAGGCCGTTGCGGATGGCGGGCAGAAGGTCGTCCACATCATATTCGGCGGGCAGGTCGTTCAGCGACACCAGCCAGCCCTGCTTGCCCCAGATCGGCGCCTCATAGGTGCCGATGGTCATCACGTCGAACTGGCCGCCCTTGGTAGCGATGTCGGTGGTGACTTTCTGGCGCAGGACGTTTTCTTCCAGCGTGACCCACTCGACTTTGATTTCGGGGTATTTCGCGTAGAAATCATCCATCAGTTTTTGCATGCGGATCATGTCGCCGTTGTTCACGGTGGCAACAGTGATCGTGGTTTCGGCCAGCGCGGCACCCGCGAGGGTGAGCGAAACCGACGCGCCAAGCAGCGCGCGAAGCGTCAGTGACATCAGTATCCTCCCTGAAAGCGTATGAGCAAATCATCGCTTGGTGGGTAAATGCTCATATATGGGCCAGAGTCGTCAAGCCCTCTCTTCCGCCGCAGATGCGAAGGCGCGGGCGTCAGGATTTGGAAAGAAGGGCGGCGGCTGTGGCTTCGTCGGTGATCAAGCCATTGAGAATACGCGACTTCAACGCGCCCAGAATTGCAGGCACCTTGGATGCGCCCGCAGCAACGCCGATCGAGGGACGATCCAATTCCGGCTCGACCCGAACCCCGCCGGTGCGATCATTTGTCCCAAGGTTGAGGTATTGACCCTGCGAATCAAACACCCAGCCCGCCACTTCGCCTGCGGCCCCTGCCGTTACCATCTGCGTCAGCTCTGCCGCCGTCACAAATCCATCGGCCAGCAGCGGGGCATCGCCGCCCATCTGGCCCACGCCGACAAAGATCACATCGGCGGCGCGGGCCAGTTCGGCCACCTTGCGCACCGGGGCCAGCGCGTGAAACGCCTCCTTTTCGGCAGGCGTGGGCGAGATCACCGGCACCGGCATCGGGTAATGCGGTGCGCGCACCTTGTCGGCAATGCGCATCACCACGTCAAAGAAACTGGCCGAGCCATCGGGGGCGATATTGCCGATCAAGGACACCAGCCGATGCTGCGGCGCATCCATCGGCCCCATCGCATCCACCATGCCGCGCATGGCGCGCCCGGTGCCAAGGCCGATCACCAGCGGGTCAGGCATGCGCAGGAACCGTTCCAGTTCGGCCGCGGCGGCGGGGGCAATGGCGCGCACCGGATCGGCCCCGGGGCCAAGCCCGGGCACCACGCGGCAGCGGGTCAGGCGGAAGCGGTCGCGCAGCGCCGCCTCCAGATCCAGACAGGCCCCGATCCGATGGTTCAGCCGCACCTGGATCAGCCCGTCCGCCATCGCCCGGCTGACCAGACGCTGCGCCCGCTGGCGGCTGACCCCAAGCTCCGAGGCGATCTGATCCTGCGTCAGCCCGCCGACATAATAGAGCCAGCCTGCACGGGCGGCCTCGTCCTGCAAGGTGGGTTCGGGGTCAGCGCGGCTCATGTGCATCTCTGAAAATCGGGGTGAAGGGACAGGAACGTGGCAAAGCTGGCGAAATGGCGGTGTGGGCGGGCGTCATCGGGTTCGGGGGGCACGGGCACGGCACCCTGCGCCCCAGCCATATGGCTGCCACCGGTGAAACGCCAGACCTCCATCCCGGCGGCAAGGCCCGCACGGATGCCGGTCAGGCTGTCTTCGATCACCAGACAGCGCTCGGGTGCCACACCGCAGTGCGCGGCGGCCAGATGGAACAGATCCGGCGCCGGCTTGCCCCGCGCCACCATGGAGGCGGTGAACAGCCTTGGCCCGACCAGATCACCCAAGCCCACCAGCCCCAGCGATTTCGCAACCCGGATCGGGCTGGAGGAGGTGGCAACGCAATAGGGCAGGCGCAGCCCGTCAATCGCGGCGCGCACATGCGGCATGATGCGCAACTCGGTCTCGAAGGCCGCGAGCAGCGCCGCGCGGTACTTCGCCTCGAAATCCTCGGGCAGATCCAGCCCGAATTCGCGCCGGATCGTTGCCATCACCGTGGGATAGCTGCGGCCCAGAAAGTGGCGCGACACATAGTCGAGATCAATGCGCACCCGCAGCTTGGCCAGTTCGGCAATCAGCATCCGAGCGGAAATGATCTCGCTGTCAATCAACACGCCATCGCAATCAAAGATCACCAGATCGAATCTGGTGCCAAGCGGTGGGACAGGGGGCGCGGACATGCTCATGCTGCCCGGTTTAGCGGCAATCGTGCAGCAAAAACAACGGTCTTGCCCGCTGCGGTGCAGCGACGGGGATCAGAAGCCCACGTCCTCGCTGCCCTGCTGCCAGGTTCGTGCCAGGTTGCCGAAGCGGGTAAAGCGGCCCTCGAAGCTCAGCTCCACCGAGCCGATGGGCCCGTGGCGCTGCTTGCCGATGATGACTTCGGCCTTGCCATGCACCTGTTCCATGACCACCTGCCAGGCGGCCATCTTTTCCATCTCGTGATCGCCGGGCTTTTCGCGTTCCTTATAATATTCATCACGATAGACGAACATCACCACATCGGCATCCTGTTCGATCGAGCCGGATTCGCGCAGGTCGGACAGCTGCGGGCGCTTGTCCTCGCGGCTTTCGACGCCCCGGCTCAACTGCGACAGGGCGATGACCGGGATGTTGAGCTCTTTGGCTATCGCCTTCAGGCCCTGCGTGATTTCGGACACTTCCTGCACCCGGTTGTCGCCCTTGCCGGTGCCTTTCAGCAGTTGCAGGTAGTCGACCATCAGCACATCAAGCCCATGCGTGCGCTTGAGCCGCCGCGCCCGCGCTGCCACCTGCGAAATCGGCAGGGCGGGCGTGTCGTCGATATAAAGCGGGCAGGCCTCCAGCGCCTTGGCCGCCTCGACGAAACGGCGGAATTCGGTTTCGGTCATGTCGCCACGGCGGATCTGCTCTGACGGCACTTCCGAGGCTTCCGACAGGATCCGTGCCGCCAGCTGTTCCGCGCTCATCTCGAGGCTGAAAAAGCCGACAACCCCGCCTTCGACCGCGCCCTCATGCCCCTCATGGGTGCGGCCCCGCTTGTAGGCCTTGGCAACATTGAAAGCGATGTTGGTGGCCAGCGAGGTTTTGCCCATCGACGGGCGACCGGCGAGGATCAGCAGGTCGGACGGATGCAGCCCGCCCAGCTTCTTGTCGAGGTCGATCAGCCCTGTAGAAATGCCCGCCAGACCGCCGCCGCGCTGATAGGCGGCATTGGCCGAGTTCACCGCCTCGGTCACGGCCTTCAGGAAGGACTGGAAGCCCCGTTCCGCCACGCCCTGTTCGCCCAGCTTGTAGAGGCGCTGTTCGGCTTCGGTGATCTGCTCACGCGGCTCCGAGGCCACTTCGACCTTGGCCGCCTTGGCCGAAATATCGCGGCCAAGCGAGATCAGCTCGCGCCGCACCGCCAGATCATAGATCATCTGCGCATAATCGCGCGCGGCAAAGGCCGAGATCGCCGCCCCGGCCAGCCGCACCAGATAGGACGGCCCGCCCAGTTCCTTCAGCCCCTGATCGTCCTCCAGAAACGCCTTGAGCGTCACCGGCGAGGCGAGGGCGTTTTTCTGGATGCGGGCGGCGGCAATCTCGAAAATGCGCTGGTGCACCGGATCAAAGAAATGCTCGGCCTTCACCAGGCTGGTGATGCGGTCATAGACATCATTGTTGGTCAGGATCGCGCCCAGCAATTGCTGCTCGGCCTCGATGTTATGCGGCAGGGCTTCAGTTTCGGTGGCGGGGGCAGCCGGAAGCTGGTTCTGCCTGATTGCTGCAATCTCGTTCATGACGCCTGCCTCTGTTCTGATCCGGGTCTGTGTCCGGTTGATCCCACCCTTTCGGATAGGCTGATCCGCCTTCTGGCGCAACGTGTTCGCAACCCGGTTTATAAGCCGGTGGATAAGCTGCGCCGCAGGGGCGCAACCTGTGTCAGGTGATGGGTCATCCTACCACATGATGTGGCATGCGGGCAAAAAATTCGCCGAAAGTCGATTCGGATCGGGCATTATCCCCAAACCACCCACAGCCCGCAGGCCAAGGGTCGGCGGCTATTTGCCACCGGCCGGATCAGGCCTTGCGGGCGTCCTGCCAGGCGCGCGGCGCCTTGAGAAAGGACTCGACCTCGGCCAGCGTTTCCGCATCGAACGAGCCTTGCGCGCGGGCCTCGGCCAGCACGTCCCACCAGGTGCAGAGGTGGTGCAGTTTCACGCCATGCGCGCCCAGCTTTGCCTCAGTATCGGGGAAAATGCCGTAATAGAAGATCACCGCCGTATGGCCGCAGGTGGCGCCGGTTTCCCGGATCGCATCGACGAAGGACAGTTTCGAGCCGCCATCGGTGGTCAGATCTTCCACCAGCAGCACGCGCTCGCCCTCGGTCATCACGCCTTCAATCCGGGCGTTGCGGCCATAGCCTTTGGGCTTCTTGCGCACATAGGTCATAGGCAGCGCCAGACGTTCGGCCACCAGCGCCGCAAACGGAATGCCTGCGGTCTCGCCGCCGGCGATATTGTCAAACGCCTCGAACCCCGCTTCGCGCATCACGGTGACCGACAGGAAATCCATCAGCGTGGCGCGGATACGCGGATAGCTGATCAGCTTGCGGCAGTCGATATAGGTGGGCGACGGCAGGCCCGAGGCCAGCGTGAACGGTGTCTGCGCATTGAAATGCACGGCCTTGATTTCCAGCAGCGCACGGGCGGTCAGGCGGGCGATTTCGTCTTTCGGCGGGAAGGCGGTGGGGATCATCATGCGGTCCTTTATATCGGGATTTCAACCGGATGCGCCTCGCCCCTCAGGCCATGCGGCCAGGGGCGGAGTGCATCGCGGTGCCTCAGGCTTCCACGTGCCAATGCAGCGGGAAGCCCGGATCAAAGACGGTCACCGGCCCGGCTTCGGTCAGGATCTTGTCCGGGTAGGTGTGGGCGCTGTCCTGTTTCACCATGCGGATCGTGGTCTCATTCACCGGCAGGCGATAGAAGGCCGGGCCATTGCGGCTGGTGAAAGCCTCCAGCCGATCCAGCGCGCCTTCGTCTTCAAACACATGCGCGAGGATCGGCATGGTGTTGGTGGCGGTGAAACAGCCCGCGCAGCCACAGGCATGTTCCTTGAGCGCATCGACATGCGGCGCGGAATCGGTACCCAGAAAGAAGCTGGCCTCGCCGGAAGTCGCCGCCGCGCGCAGCGCCAGACGGTGCTTTTCACGCTTGGCAACCGGCAGGCAGTAGTAATGCGGCTTGATGCCGCCCACCAGCAGGTGATTGCGGTTGATGACAAGGTGGTGCGTGGTGATCGTTGCCGCCAGATCCGGGCCACCGGCGCGGGCATAGGCAACGCCGTCTTCGGTGGTGATATGTTCCATCACCACGCGCAGGCCCGGCGTGGCGCGGCGCAGCGGATCCAGCACGGTGTCGATGAACACCGCCTCGCGGTCGAAGATATCCACCTCGGGCGTGGTCACCTCGCCATGCACGCACAGCGGCAGGCCGATCTCGGCCATGGTCTCCAGCACCGCGCGCACGCGGTCGAAATCGCGCACGCCGCCATGGCTGTTGGTGGTGGCCCCGGCGGGATAAAGCTTCACCGCCTTGACCAGACCGCTGGCATGGGCCGCGCGCACATCGGCGGGATCGGTGCCTTCGGTCAGATACAGCGTCATCAGCGGCTCAAACTGCGCGCCTTCCGGCAGGGCGGCAAGGATGCGGTCGCGGTAGGCGCTGGCCTGTGCGCCCGTCACCACGGGCGGCACCAGATTGGGCATGATGATCGCGCGGGCAAAGTGGCGCGCGGTTTCGGGCAGCACGCCTTGCAACATCGCGCCATCGCGCAGATGCAGGTGCCAGTCATCGGGGCGGATGATGATGATTTGCTGGGTCATGGCCGTGCGGCTACCGCAAAGGGCGCGGTTTTTCCAGAGGGTTTTTCAGCCGGGCGGCTCGGGCCGTGCTGGACGGCCTTTCGGGCGGGCGCTAGGCTTGCCGCTGTCAGCGCGAGGGCGGATCACGGCGGGTGCCAGGACGGCCTCACCTGACTGGACAGGGCGCGCTGCGCGAGATTGCGAAGGGTGCCTTTCAATATGACGGGAGATCGGTATGAAATTTCTGATTGCGGCGCTGGTGCTGGCCGCCACTCCGGCGCTGGCGCAGGAGGTGGATTGTGCCAAGGCCGTGGCGCAGATGGAGCTGACCTATTGCGCCGAACAGGAATGGATGACGGCGGATGCCGATCTGAATGATGCCTATGGCGCGGCGCGCGATCTGATGCGGCAGGTAGATGCCGGTCTGCCCGAGGATCAGAAAGGGGCCGAGGCCAATCTGAAGGCGGCGCAACGGGCTTGGATCACCTTTCGCGATGCGGCCTGCGCGGCGGAAGGCTACATGATGCACGGCGGATCGGCAGAGCCGATGGTGATCTATGGCTGCCGGGCGCGGCTGACTGAAAGCCGCGCCGAAGATCTGTGGCAGCTGGCCGGATCAGAATAACCTGGCTCACTCCTCCGGCAGCAGGGCAAGGCCGGTGTCGGCCTCCAGCTCTGCCAGTCGGCGGCGGAACCGCGGGGCGGCCATCCGCCGCGTGACAGACCGGCAGATCATCGCTTCGCGGTGCGGGTGGCCGGTGGTGTCGGCATGATGCAGGATATTCTTCAGGTATGGCCCGAAAATCCGCCGCTTGCGCCAGAGCGTGGCAAAACTGGCGCGCGTCAGGCGGCCTTCACCGGCCAGATCAATCACCTGCGGCAGCACATCCATGGCGGCCAGCGCGTGATCGACCCGCTCTCCCAGAAAGGGGGTGCGCAGCGGGGTGACGAAGGGTTTGCTGAGCAGGGCCGCGTGCATCGCATCGGCGGTCTGATGCGGATCAAAGATCACGAAAACATCGCCGGTGCCTTCGATCATGTCCGGCGCATAGCCATACCGATCGGTAAAACACAGCCGCCGCTGCGCCAGATGGCGGCGATCCCAGCCGGCAATCGCCGGATCCAGCGTGGCGCGCGGCTGCACCGCGACAACGCTGGCCCCCGGCGCGCAGACGGAAAACGCACAGGCCGCATAGCCGCCCGGACCCGCGCCATAGATCACCACCCGGTCAAAATCCTCGAAGAAGGCATCATCGACCAGCCGGTCGAAATAGCGGTAAACCCGGTCGTCGCGATACCAGGTCTCGCCATCCGCGATCAGGCACAGATGCGACCAGCCTTTGGCTTCGGCCAGGGTGCAGCCCATCGGCATCTGACGCGGAGTGGCGCGCAGGGTGTCCAGCGATTCGAAGGTGACCAGCAGGGTCGATCCTTCATCGACAAAGAAGGCCCAGTGCTTGTCGCCCAGCGGTTCGAAATAACCGCTGTCCTCGCAGATTTCCTCCATCCGCGCGCACCAGCTCGCCAGATCCGTGGCTTGCGAGGCATCGAAATGCGAGTCGGTCTGTGCTGCGTCTGCGGTCATGCTTCTTGCCTGTCAGTGATCCGGGAACGCCGGAGTGTCCTCTTTAGATCGCAATTTCCGGTGTCGAAAGCGGGCACAGAAAAGGGCAGGGCCATGGCAATTCGCAGAAGTTTTGAAACAAATGCCGGGCATTGTTTCCGCACTACCGCGTGGCAAAGCGTCAGGATGCGGTGACGCTGCGCATCCTGACGGGGCAATCCAATGGCTCACGCGGCCTCGTCATCGGGCACATCGGCGTCGCCGTCATAGCCTGCGCCATCGGCGGCAATCGCCGTTTCGCCCAGCGCCATGCGGTTGCGATGCGCCTCGATCTTCTGTTTCATCTCGGCGAAATGCGGGTCGGCATGAAGTTCGGCGATCTTGCTCTGATGCCAGCGGACCGCGCGCTGGTGCAGCGTGTTCAGGCGGCGGTCCGCCAGCAGATCGGCCATCCAGCCTGCGGTGGCGGCGTCATAACGGCGGATCAGGTCGCAGGGCTCGTCATTGCAGTCATTATGCGCCCAATAGTCGAATTCCATCTTGTCATTGACATGGTTCACCTTGCCGCGCGCCGATTTGACCAGAAAGCTGTCCAGCGCGCGCAGTTGGTAATGGTTGACCTGCGCCACCGAATAATCCGCCTGCACATGCAGCTTGGATCTGCCCATGTCGACCACAACGCCGCCCGGCAATTCGCGGCGGATGTCGCGCCCGAGGTCCGGCGAGACCACGGGCGTATGCACCCCAAGCCGGCTCAGATGCTGGACAATATCGCCCCGGAACAGCGTCTTGGGAAAGGCATAGGGCTGCGCCTGCGGTCCCGTTGCCCAGTTGGCACGCAGGAATTGCGCGGTGATCGGGCCTTCGCGGAACTCTTGCTGGCCGCTGGTGCCAAAACGCCGCCACGGCACCGAGATTGCCTCCACATCCGGGCTTGCGGTGGCAACCAGCGCGCGGGCCGATCCATCGCCGGCGCGCGAGGCCAGAAATTCATCGGCATCGCAGACGTAAAGCCAGTCCGCCTTCTGCACCGCCTCGAACCGCATGGCCTGCCGCAGGGCGCGGCGCTGGATCGACTGACCGGGTTTGTAGCGGGTGGGATGATGCTGGGCGAGGCCCATGCGTTCCATCCGGCGCACCATCTCCGAGGTGGTATCCTCGCAGTCATTGGTGCAGATCACCAGATGGTCAAAGCCCAGCGCCTTGTGATGGGCGACCCATTCCACAAGAAACGCGCCTTCGTTTTTCATCGTGGTGATGACAGCATATCCGCCATTTGTCATGCGGCACTCCTCATGCGGGGGCGGGAAACATCGGTCAATGTTCCGCCTCGCCACTGTGTTCGACGGTAAAAAAGAAATCAGGTGCCATCGGGGTCAGATGCAGATCCGGTGGAATGACACCGGGGCCCGCCGCAAACACGGCAGAGCCGAAATGCTGTTGCAGCCGACACAGGGTCTGCATCCGGTCGCCCGTCAGCTCGGCATAAAACTTGCGGTAGTTCTCGGTCGCCATCAGCTTGGTGATCTTGGCGCGGTGGCAAGCCACCGAATGCTCATGCGCGGCGCGGATTTCGGGATCGGCCAGCAGGCTGTCCATCTCGGCCTGAAGCCGGGGGATCATGCGCTGGATCGAGCGGTCCTCGCAGGCGTTGTGGTTCATGCGGAACCAGTAGTTCAGCCCCTGATCGCGGTCGACATGGTTGACCCGGCCCCGGTCGCGCTTGACCAGAAAGCTTTCGGCCGAGCGCACGGCATAATGGTTCAGCTGCACCCAGTCATAGCCATAGGTTTCCAGCGTGGAGCGCCAGGCATTGCGATAGGCCTCGATCGGCATCGGCTGGCCCGAGCCGTTCAGCCAGCGCACCTCGTTCCACAGATCCGGGCGCAGCCCCTTGGGCCGATGCACGCCCAGTTTCTTGTAAAGGTCGACATTGCGGAACAGCGTCTTGAAGCCCCAGGCCTGATGCGGTTTGCGCACCACTTCGGGCGCGCAGCGGCTGAACTGTTCGATCAGGAAGCGGTCATCGTAGCCCTGCACATCGGCATTGCCGAACAGCCGCCACGTCAGCGAAATCATGTTCGCCGTGCCCATCGCCTCGTAGAGGGATTTCAGCGTGCCGTCGCCGATCTTGATGTCGATGAACTCATCGACATCCATGCAGATGCCCCAGCCGCAATTCTGCATGATCGGCTCGGCCTCGGCCGCCTGCAAGGCCGCGTGCTGCGGCTTGAGGTTCATGCTGCGGAACGGGTTTTCACGGTGCTGCACCAGCCCCTTGCGTTGCAGCAGGTCCAGCATCGTATCGGTGCCATCGGTGCAGTCATTGGTGTAGATGAGAAAATCATCCACACCGATCATGCGGTGATAGGCCAGCCATTCCAGAATGAACGGGCCTTCGTTCTTCATCGTGGTGACGATGGCGGTGCGCCCGGCATCGGCGGCTGCCACGGGGGCGGTGCGCGGGGCCGACACCGGCGCGCGCACCGGATTGTGGCCCAGCGGGCCGGTGGCCAGCGCCAGCAGGCTTGCATCCTCGATCAGCGAGGATTTCGGGGCCAGCTCGCCCGAGGTGCGCCCCGGCACCCGCAGGGCCATGGCGCGGTGAAAATGCGCAACCCCTTCTTCGTCGGGCTTGGCATAGCTGACCCGGACCATGCGCCAGCTGTTTTCCAGCCCGGCCTTCTGTGGCGCCACGCCCCAGCGCGCCATGCCGCGCCGCCCGTCGAACTGGCGGCAGATATGGTCGCCAAATCGGGCATCACGCCCTGCGCGCACCCGCCATGGGTAGATGCGATGCCCCACCAGCAGGATCACCCCCGCCGGTGCCCCGGCACACAGATCAAAGGCCGAAGGAGTCTCTTCGCTGCGCGGCGCCAGAATATCGGTGACATCAAGGGTCAGTACGGCGCGGGCTTCGGCCAGAAAGCGCCATTTCGCCAGCTCATAGATAATGCCTTCGCCCAGCGGGCTGCGCCAGGGATCGGGGGCAGGGCGTTCCATCCGGTCTTTGCCCGGCGCGTCGGGGGCGAGATACAGATGGTTTTCCGGCTCCACCCCCGGTTTGCCCAAGGGCACCGGGCAATCCAGCACCACCACGGTGATCGGTGTATCCTTCAGGGCAGCCAGCAGATCGATGGCAAAGGCATCGGGCGTGGGGCCGGGCAGGCGGTTGACGATCAGCGCCGCCTCCAGCCCGTGATGGGTGGCATGATAGCGCAGCCCTTCGGCCACCTGCGCGCCGGTTTCCTCCAGGCGGAAACCAAAGCTGGTGTTGCGGCCCCGGAACAGATGGGTTTCCGCTGCAACCGGCGTCAGATCCAGAACCCCGCCATTGGCCAACGCCAGCCGGGGCGGGCCTTCGGCCACCACCAGCGCCGCGCCGGACAGCGACCGCAGCTCAAGCGGCAGGGCGCAGCCGTCGCCGCCGTCGGGCAGGAAGGTCGCAATATCGGTGCCATTGCCGAAAAAGGCGCGGATACGGTCCTCGGTCTGCACGGCATCCAGCAAAAGCGGTACACCCGGCATATCCAGCGCGCGGGCACCAAGGCTGCGGCGCAGCACGACGGCCCCCGGTGCCACAATGACCGGGGCCTTGCGGCGGGCTGTCTGCTGCTTCGGCATGGGGCCGACTGTCCTTTTATGCAATCCGTGCCGAATAGTGCGGCCTGCCTTAACCGTTAACACATGGCCGATATGGCGGCAAAGCTGCGCAGCAGAAGATTTTTGCAATGCGATTGGCAAATCACGATTATTTCGCCACAGTGTATCCGTAATGGCATCAATGCGGCGGGCTAAACCGCCTTTCAAATGGTTCGGGCAGGCAGATATGGCACGGCAACGCGAGGTTGGAACGCTCTGGATCGGTGGAAGCCTGAGCTGGATGGAGCAGCTGTGCCTCAAATCCTTTGTCGATCAGGGCCAGAAGATCACGCTGTTTTCGTATGAAGAAATTCCCAATGTGCCCGAGGGCGTCATTCGCCGCGACGGGCGCGAGATCCTCGATACCGACAATTTTCTGAAATACGAAAAGAAAGACAGTTTCGCGCTGTTTGCCGATCTGTTCCGCCTGCACATGATCCGCAAATGCCCCGGCATGATCTGGATCGACACCGATGTCTATTGCCAGCAGCCGATGGACTATGACAGCGATTATGTGCTGGGGTTCGAACTGCCGGGCCGCCGCCGGGTGAACAATGCGGTTCTGGGCCTGCCTGCCGACAGCCCGCTGTTGCAGGCCTTGCTGGAGTTTACCGCCGATCAGTTCGCCATCCCCGAATTCCTGAAACCGGAAGAGCGTGAAGACTATCGCGCCGCCGCCGCCAAGGGCCAGCCGGTGCATGTCTCGCAGCAGCCCTGGGGCGTCTGGGGACCGATGATGATCACCCATTTCGTGCACAAGCTGGGCCTGTTGGACAAGGTGCAGCCGTTGCAGGCGTTTTATCCGGTTACCTTTCCCAACCGGATGCAGTTCTTGCGGCGGGCCGCCGTGGTCGACATGTCGGTGACCAAGGCCACCACGGCGCTGCATGTCTGGGCCTCCAACAAGCGCGAACTGGGGCTGCGCCACAATGGCCTGCCCCCGGCGGACAGCTGGTTTGACCGGGCCTGCCGCAAACATGGCATCCGCCCCGAGGCTGCGCCGATCAAGGGGCGTGGCAAGCGGGTGTTCGAGGCCGGGCTGGTCGATCAGGTAGATCTGGAGCAGGTGGGCCAGTTTGCTGATGTGGGCGGCAATGCCCAGAGCCTCGCCTTGGCCGCGCATCTGCGCTGGGGCTGTGACATTCATCTGGTCGATCTGGATCACAAGGGGCAATTCTCCGATCGCGCCAGCGCCTGGGTGCCGCAATACACCGCGTTTCTACGCGAACATGGCGTGGACGGCGCGCGCATCCACCATGTGACGCGGCCCGCCGATCTGTCGGCCTATGATCTGATCGCCAATCTGTCGGGCTTTGGCGATCTGAACAAGGTCAGCCATCTGGACCCGGTGATGACGCAGTGCCTGACCGCCGAAACACGCATGATCACCGATATCCGCAAGGGATCGGGGGCCTATCCGTTTCTGAACGCCTATGGCGCCTGCACCACACTCAGCACCCGCGAAGTGGATGGGGTGGCGGTGGTGCGGGCGCTGTTCCGCTCCAAAGCGGCCACCGCCTTGCTGCCCGTCCATACCGATGACTGGGCACAGGTGGCGGCGACACTGATGGGACCGGACGGCTTTTACCGGGCCAATGACAGCCACTCGTTTCTTTATGTGCCGCGCGGGTCCGATACGCTGGTGGTGACCTTCGACAACCTCGACATTGCCATGACCAAACGCGAGGACCGCCGGCCCTGGGGCTACAGCTTCATCGAAAAACAGGGCTGGTCGATGCTGGGCGTCATGGCGAATGGCTGGACCTGGTATCGCGACCCCTGGGTCTGGGATCAGTTCGACGATCTGGCCACCAGCGATTTCTTCGACCGCTACAAACGTGTCGTGTTTTATGGCGCCTCGATGGGGGGATATGCCGCCTGCGCCTTTGCCGCCGCCTGTCCGGGGGCCGAGGTGCTGGCCATCAGCCCGCAATCCACGCTGGACAAGAGCCTCGTGCCCTGGGAATCCCGTTACAAGGTGGCATGGGACAAGGATTTTTCCGGCTATTATGGCGATGCCGCCGATGTGTCGCGCACGGCGCGGCGGGTGACGATCCTCTATGACCCCTATGAGCCACTGGATGCGGGCCATGTGGCGCGGTTCACCCATGACAATGTGATGAAACTGCGCACGCCGCTGCTGGGCCATCGGCTGGGCACCAGCCTGCAACAGATGGGCCTGTTGTCCCCGATCACGCTGGGCGCGCTGAACGGCACGCTGACCGAGCTGGAATTTTACCGCATGATCCGTGCGCGCAAAAGCTTTGGCCGCTATCAGAAAGAGCTGTTCAAACGCGCAATGGACCGGGGCCGCCCGGAGCTGGCGAAAAAGCTGGGCCGCTGGGTGCTGACCCGTGGTGACAACCGTTATATCCGCAAGGAAATGGCGGCGCTGTGATCCGGGGCGCGCCCTGTCCATTGGTCGCAGACCGTGCCTTCGCGCTTGACCGGTTTTGACCGCGCCGCCAGCATGGCCGGAACGAGGGAGGCACCGTGAGCAATCTGCCGAAATCCATTGATGCGGTGGAGGCCCTGCTGGCCGACCACGGCTATATCGCCGCCCGTGCCCTTGCGACGGTGGTGTTCCTGTCGCTGAAACTCGGGCGTCCGTTGTTTCTGGAAGGCGAGGCGGGCGTCGGCAAGACCGAGATTGCCAAGGTGATCGCGGCGGCCTTGGGGCGGCGGCTGATCCGGCTGCAATGTTACGAAGGGCTGGATGCGGCTTCGGCGGTTTACGAATGGAATTTCGCGGCACAGATGATCGCCATCCGCACCGCCGAGGCGGGCGGCGGCGCAGATCGCAGCGCCTTGCGTGCCGAGTTGTTCACCGAGGACTATCTGATCGAACGCCCGTTGCTGGCCGCGATGCGCCCGCAACCCGGTGGCGCGCCGGTACTGCTGATCGACGAGCTGGACCGCACCGATGAGCCCTTTGAGGCCTATCTGCTGGAGGCGCTGAGTGATTTTCAGGTGACAATCCCCGAGCTTGGCACCGTCAAGGCCCCCGAGGCACCGATTGTGATCCTCACCTCCAACCGCACGCGTGAGGTACATGACGCGCTCAAACGCCGCTGCCTTTATCATTGGGTGGATTACCCGGATGCTGCGCGCGAAGCGCAGATCCTGACGGCCCGCTGCCCCGAGGCGCAACAGGCGCTGTCGCGCGAGGTGGTGGCCTTTGTGCAGCGCCTGCGCAGCGAGGATCTGTTCAAGAAACCCGGCGTGGCCGAAACGATCGACTGGGCGAAATGCCTGCTGGCGCTGGATGTGATCTCGCTCACCCCCGAGGTGATTGCCGATACGCTGGGCGCGATTCTGAAATATCAGGATGACATCCAGAAAATTCAGGGAGCCGAGGCGAAGCGTATTCTGGACGAGATCCGCCGCGACCTTGCACCGGTCTGACCTGCGGATGAAAAAATGGGCCGGATAACCGGCCCAGTCAGGGGTACACTCGGGAATTCGGGGGCAATCAGGCCCGCCAGAAGGCTTTTGCACCTTCTTCGGCGGCGCTCTGCTCGGACAATCCGATATCACGCAGCAGATGCGGATCCAGATCGCGCAATGCACGACGGCCATGGCGACGCAGATCCCAAGTCAAGACGGTCTGTGCCAGCGACACAATCAACCGCGAGACGGGCGGCAGCGCCCGTGCATTGGAGAGGATCAGCGTAGGGGCGGTCATGTGGGACCGGGCCATGGGAGCACCTTTTGTGTTGATACAAGACGCGATATTGCGTATGTAAGTGATACAATATGGGCCGCGGAACCGCCAGAGGAACATTGTGACTGATACAAGTTGGCAGCCAGATCTGAACAATTATCCCGGCCCGAAGTATCTGGCGCTGACACGGGCGCTGCGCGAGGCGATCCGCTGTGGCGATCTGGAGCCCGGCTCGCAGCTGCCGACGGTGCGCGATCTGGCCTGGGTGCTGCATGTCACACCTGGCACGGTCAGCCGCGCCTATCAGCTGGCAACACAAGAAGGGTTGCTGGCAGCGACCGTGGGCCGGGGCACCTTTGTGGCCGCCCGTGCGCCCCGGCTGGGGCCGACACAATCGCTGTTTCAGGAACGCGATCTGAAGTCGGAGCCCTGGCTGGTGGATCTGCGCTCGCCGCAATTGCCGGATGTGGGACAGGGTGTCGCCTTTTCCGAAGCCATGGCGCGCATCGGCAGCGGGCTGGATGCAGCCTGGCTGGACTATCCGTCGCAACGGGGCGAGGCACCGCTGCGCGCGGCGATCTGCACCTGGCTGTCGGATCGGGTGCTGGGGCCGCTGACCGCCGAGGACATCGCGCTGACCCATGGTGGCCAGAACGGGCTGATGCTGGTGTTCCTGTGCTGCCTGCGCGGCGACCGGCCGGTGATCCTGACCGAAGATCTGGCCTATCCGGGTATCCGCCACGCCGCGCGTCTGGCGCGTGCCGAGGTGGTCGGGGTCGAAATCGACGCGCAGGGCATGATCCCGGCGGCACTGGAGGCCGCGTGTCGCCGCCATGGGGCCCAGATCCTTGTGCTGACCCCCGAGGCACAGAACCCGACCGCGACCCGTATGGGCGTGGCGCGCCGGGCCGAGATTGCCGAAATCGCCCGCCGCTACGATTTGCAGATCCTGGAGGATGATTGTTATTCGGTTGCGGAAAGCACGCTGCCGTCGCTCCGCGCACTGGCCCCGGAACGCACCTGGTATGTGGGATCGCTGTCGAAATCGGTCTCGGCGGCGCTGCGCTTTGGCTATGTGGTCTGCCCCACTGGCATGGGCGAGGCCGGGCGGCTGACGGCGCAACACGGCTTCTTCGCGCTTGCCCGCCCGGTGTCGGATCTGTGCCTTGATCTGCTGGAAAGCGGCGCGGCCCAGGAGTTGCGCCGCAAGGTTCAGGCCGAATTCGCCGAACGGCTTCAGGCGGTGGTCAATGCCCTTGGCACCTTTGATCTGAGCTGGCAGCCCGGTCTGCCCTTTGTGTGGCTGCCGCTGCCCTCGGGCTGGCGCGCCTCCACCTTTGCGCGCACCGCCGAGGCGGAGGGCGTGCTGGTGCGGCAGGCGGATGAATATGCGCTGATCCATGGCCGCGCGCCGCATGCGTTGCGCATTGCGGTGGCGGGAGCCATTCCGCGGGATCGCTTTGATGCGGCGCTGGCCACCTTGGCGCGGCTGCTGTCGCGCCCGCCCTCGGATATGGCGGTGTGACCCGGACGCCCCGCTCACGCCGAATTGTAGCACAAGCGATTGACCGGCCTGCGGTTTTGTTCGCATGATTGTGGCAGAGCAGTAAAAAAAGAGACCCAAAATGGGACACCAGTTTTCTTTCCACGCCCCCAACGGGGGCGGTGATTTCCTTGCATTGCGCAAGAACCGCACAGGCCGCACCGAGATTGTCTATGACGATGGCGTTGCCCGCCGGATCGTGTGGCGTGTTGACGCAACGGCGGTGAACGAAGCGCGCCTGTCGGATGCGCTGCGCGTGGCCGTTGGCGCCCTGCGGGTCGTGCCCGCGCTTTATGATGAGCTGAAGAAACGGGCAATTCCGGTAGAACGGGTTGCCGGCTGAGCAACCAAAAAAATGATCAAATTATTTTCGGCGTAATATCAATTTGTTGCGTTGCTTTGTTCTGCAAATCCCCCCGCTGTGATGGGGGGATTTTCCATTTGGCCCCTTTTCATGTGATCGGGCCTATGCCAGAAAAAGAAAAAACACGCCGCTCAAACGCGCCCGAAATGGGCATCCAACAGGGGGCATGATGCAACAAGGATCGTCACGGGCACGCTTTCGGAATTCCGAAGCGGCCAATGGGCTGATGCTGGTTTCACCAACCGCATTATATGCAATTCTTCTTCTGGCCGCACCGCTGGCCACGGTGGTTGTTTATTCGCTGATGGTCGACAGCAAGGTGGGGGCCTCGGCGGGCTTCACCTTGCAGAATTATGTCGAGGTCTGGACCGGCAAGATCTATCAGGCGATCATGCTGCGCTCGCTGATGGTGTCGTTCCTTGTGACGCTGATCACGGTTCTGCTGGCCTATCCCGTCGCCTATTTCGTCAGCTTTCATGTGCCGCCAGCGAAGAAATCGCTCTGGCTGTTCCTGATCACCATTCCTTTCTGGACCTCCTATCTGATCCGGGTCTTCCTGTGGAAAGTGATCCTTGGCTATAACGGGGTGATCAATTCGGGGCTGATGAGCCTGGGCGTGATTGACGAGCCGCTGACGGTGATCAACTATTCCGTCGGCTCCATGGTGGCGACGCTGGCCCATGCCTATGCGCCCTTCGCCATCCTGCCGATCTTTGTCAGCTTGGAAAAGATCGACCGGTCTTTCCTCGAAGCCGGGCAGGATCTGGGCGAAAGCAAATTGATGACCTTCTGGCGCGTCACCTTGCCCCTGTCGATGCCGGGCGTGATTGCCGCCGTGCTGATCGTGTTCATCCCGACCATCGGCGACTATGTGACGCCCGACCTGATCGGCGGCGGCAAGATCCCGATGATTGCCAACATGATCGAAGGCAAGATGCTGAAACAGAATGACAAGGCGGTGGGATCGGCGATTGCCGTGACGGCCATGCTGATCGTGGCGATTGTGTCGATCATCTTCCTGTTGCTGAACAAACGCTTTTTGAAAGGGCAGAAGTGATGAAAAGCCCCGGTCTCAAAGCCTATGCCATTGCCTATCTGATCTTCCTTTACGCGCCGATTGCCCTGCTGCCGATCTTTGCCTTCAATGACAGCAAGGTCATCGCCTTCCCGCTGTCGGGCTTCACCACCGACTGGTTTTCGCTGATGTGGGCGGATGACCAGTTGTTCAAGGCCTTCGGCAACTCGCTGAAAATCGCGGTCTGCGCCTCGATCCTTGCCACCACGCTCGGCATCTTTGCGGCGCGGGCCACCACGCGCTACAAGTTCCCGGCCAAGGCGGGTATCATGGGGCTGATCATGCTGCCGCTGGTGCTGCCGGAAATGATCGTGTCAATGGCCTTGCTGGTGATCCTGATCTCCGTCGGGGTGCCGCTGTCGATCTTTACCATCATCCTTGGGCATGTGCTGATCTGCACCCCGTTTGCAGTGGCGATCCTCACCTCGGCGTTCCAGTCGCTCGACCGGTCGCTGGAGGAGGCGGCCTATGATCTGGGGGAAACCCCGCTCAGCACCTTCCGGCTGATCATCCTGCCGCTGGTGATGCCGGGCATAATTTCCTCCTTGCTGATCAGTTTCACCATCAGTCTGGATGAATTCATCATCGCCTATTTCCTCGGTGGCAACGAAACGGTGCTGTCGGTCTATATCTTTGGCCAGTTCCGCTTTCCGCAGAAGGTGCCCGCCATCATGGCGCTGGGGTTCATCCTTGTCTGCCTGTCGATTTTCCTGCTGACCATCGCTGAATATTTCCGCCGCCGCGGCATCGCCAAGGCCGGCGGCAAGGATACCGGAGGTTTCCTGTGACGACCGAACGCCCCACAATGATCGAATTCCGCGATGTCCATAAATATTATGGTGATTACCACGCCTTGCGCGGCATCAATGCCACGATCAAGGCGGGTGAGTTCTTCTCGCTGCTGGGCCCGTCCGGCTGTGGCAAGACCACCTTGCTGCGCACGATTGCAGGCTTTGAAGGCATCTCATCCGGGGCCGTGCTGATCGACAGCAAGGATATGCAGTCGGTTCCGGCCAACAAACGCCCGACCAATATGGTGTTCCAAAGCTATGCGATCTTTCCGCATCTGACCGTGGCGGAGAACGTCGGCTTCGGCCTGCGCCGCGACGGGCTGAGCAAGGATGAGATGGCCCGCCGCGTGGGCGAGGCGCTGGAGATGGTCGGCCTCAAGGGCTATGGCGCGCGCGCCGCCCATGCCCTGTCGGGCGGCCAGCGGCAGCGGGTTGCCCTGGCTCGTGCGCTGATCCTGAAGCCGAAGGTGCTGTTGCTGGATGAACCTCTCTCGGCGCTCGACAAGAAGATGCGCGAACAGATGCAGGTGGAGCTGATCCGGCTGCAACGGCAGGTTGGCATCACCTTCATTCTGGTGACGCATGATCAGGAAGAAGCGCTGGTCATGTCTGACCGCATTGCCGTGATGTTTGAAGGCCAGATCGCGCAACTGGCCGATCCTGAAACCCTGTATCGTCGCCCGAACAGCCGCAAGGTGGCGGATTTCATCGGCACGATGAATTTCCTGCCCGCCACGATCCTGTCGGAACAGGGCGATCAGGTCGAGATCGAGGCGCAGGGCTTTGGCCGGATGAGCCTGTCTTCGGCACAGGTGATGGGCGGGGCGACCTCGGAAGGCGCGGCGGTCGGTTTCCGGCCGGAAACACTGACCATCCTGTTCGATGGCCAGACTGCGACCGACCGCGAAAGCATGGCCACCATCGAGGAGGTCGTCTATTACGGCGACATGACCTATTACGATGTCAAACTGGATGGCACCGAAAAGGCCATGCGCCTGTCGATGCGCAATGTGTTTGGCCGCCCGGTGTTGGACATCGGTGCCCGCACCCGCGTGGCATGGAGCCCCGGCGCGCTGGTGATGTTCCGCTGATGCAGCTGGACTTGCGTCCGGCCGACTGGCTGTCACGCCGTCGGCTGGACGATCTGCCCGACACGCTGTTCTTTCATGCCCGCGACAAGCTGGCCGCCACGCTTGCCCGTGGCGGCTTTCGCCTGTTGACCGCACTGGCCGACCACGCCATTGCGCGCGGTTGGGGGGTGGAACTGCTGCCCTATCAGGCCGATGCCGCCGAGATCTGTCTGCGGCAGGGCGGGCATCTGCATGTCTTTCTGGAAGACCGGCCCGGATATGCCGCCAATGCCTTTTACGCCGTGCCCTCTTATCTGCGCGGCTATTGGTATTTTGACGAGATCGGCACCCGCAACAATTCCAGCCACCGCTTGCGGCGGTTTGACGAGCGGTTGCTATCCGACAGGTTTGCCAAGGGGTTTCACGGCAAGCTGGCGGCGCAGTTCATCGGGCGCAATTTCTCGAAATTCCGGCAAGCGCCGCGTGGTGAGTCGGAGATTGCGCCGGGCTGTCTGGCGCTGTTTGCGCAGGATTTTGAGGTGCCGCGCCATCACAAGCATTATCTGACCATGCCGGAGCTGATCGAGGCCGCGATTGCGGTGCGCAAGGACCGCGTGCTTTATATCAAGCCGCATCCGAACAATTCGATGGCAGAGCTGGCACAGCTTGCCCGTTATCACGCCCCGGATCAGGGCGTGTTTGTCACGCAGGCCTCGATCCATGATCTGCTGGCGGCCTGTGCCTGTGTGCTGACCCTCACCTCTGCCGTGGGGTTCGAGGCGTTCATGCACCGCAAACCCGTGGTGCTTGCGGGGCAAACCGATTTTGCGCAGAACGCCATCACGCTGACTGACGCGGGCAAGCTGGAGGCGGCGATTGCGGCGGCGCTGGCCAAGGATTGGCCGTACGAGAAGTTCCTGACCTGGTTTCTGCGCCAGAATTGTGTCGAGGATCACCCACGCGCCTTGCCGATTGTGCTGGAGCGTCTGCATGCCAAAGGCATCCGGCTGGGCGATCCGGGGCAGGGGTTTTACTGATCAGGCGGCAGCAGGCCCAACCCGCGCAGATAGATGCCAATGCCCGCTTCCAGCAGTTCTTCGGGCGGGAACGGGCTTTTGGCACCATTGCCGCGCATGTAAAGCTCTACCACACCATGGCTCATCGCCCAGATATGCGCCGACACCATGGTCGCGGGCGGGCGTTTGCCAAAGGGCAGGTGCTGCGACAGCCCTTCGGCCGCGCGTTCCAGCACCGAACGGGCCTTGGCCGCCACCGGGGCCAGATCAGGATAGGCCTGCGGGCTGAGGCCGCTTTCAAACATCGCCATGTAATGGCCGGGATATTTGCGCGCAAAGGCAAGATAGGCGCGGCCCGTCGCCTCGAACGCGGCCAGTGCCGAAGGTTTGCCGTCGTTGAACGCATATTCCATCAGCGCCGCGAAAATCTCGTATCCCTGCCGCGCCACTTCGGCCAGCAGATCATCGCGCCCGGCAAAATGGCGGTAGACGGCGGCGGGAGTTACATCTGCGGCCTTCGAGGCCTCGGACAGGGTAAAGCCCTGCGGCCCCTTTTCCGCAATCAGATCCAGCGCCGCCTCGACCAGCGCCTGCCGCAGATTGCCGTGGTGGTAGCCGCGTTTAGTCATTCTCGCCGTCAGACCACAGCTCCGGCCCCCCGCAGATCAGGCGGTCGGGCGTGCCGATGAGTTTTTGATCTTTTCCTTTGAAGTCAACAGCCTGAAGCACGGTCTGCACGGCGGCGATGCGGGCGCGCTTCTTGTCATCCGACCGGATCACGGTCCAGGGCGCAATGTCGGAATGGCTGCGGGTCAGCGTCTCTGCAATCGCGTCGCAATAGGGATCCCATTTCGCCAGCCCGTCCACGTCGATGCTCGACAGTTTCCACTGTTTCAGCGGGTCTTTCTCACGGTCCAGCATCCGCTGCAACTGCGCGGCCCGGCTGACATCCAGCCAGAATTTCAGAAACACGATGCCTTCATCCACGATCATCTGTTCAAAGGCGGGCAGTTGCTGAAATAAGGCCTCTTTCTGCGCCTGGGTACAAAACCCGAAAACCGGCTCGACAATGCCGCGATTGTACCAACTGCGGTCGAACAGCACAATTTCACCGGCGGCGGGAAACCAATCCACATAGCGCTGGAAATACCATTGCGAGGCTTCGCGGTCCGAAGGTTTGGCCAAGGCCACCACCTGCGCGCCCCGCGGGTTCAGGTTTTCGGTCATCGCCCCGATGGTGCCGCCCTTGCCCGCAGCGTCGCGGCCTTCAAACACCACGATCACCCGCTTGCCGGTTTTCTTGACA
Organism: Gemmobacter fulvus; assembly: GCF_018798885.1. Lineage (NCBI taxonomy): Bacteria > Pseudomonadati > Pseudomonadota > Alphaproteobacteria > Rhodobacterales > Paracoccaceae > Gemmobacter > Gemmobacter fulvus. The sequence goes on from NZ_CP076361.1 coordinate 166,114, forward strand.
TCCGACTGCATGCGCACCAGCTGAATCTGAAGCGCCTCCATCTGCGCCTCATAATCCTTCTTCGCCATTTCGGTGCGATAGGGATAACCCTTGGAAAGAATGTCATCTTTCCCCGCGCTTTCGATGGTTTTGCGGATGTGCTTGGGCGCGTCCTCCTTGAAATAGCGGCTGATCGCACCGTCGAAGGGCAGGTCCATGGCGGGGGCTCCTTTCACGCGTCTGGGCTGTCAGTCTAGGCGCAGCCCGGCACGGGCCGCAAGCCTGTGCACGGCGTCAATCACCGCCTCGGGCCGGGTCTGGTGCGGCATGTGGCCGATGCCGGGCAGCAGGGTCAGTTGCGCGGCGGGCAAGACCTGTGCCAGCGGCACGGCATGGATGTGATGCGGCACGATTGTATCACTGTCGCCATGCACAATCTCGACCGGCAGGGTTAGCCGGGGATAATCGGGTGCCATCTGCCGCACAAAGTGCAGCAAGCCGTTCACCTGCCGGGCATTGGCCGCCAGAACCTTGCGCCGCAGGGTCAGGGCAACCCCGGCGCGCGCAATATAGCCGGGCTGAATGTCTTGCGGCGCAAAGATGCTGGCAATGGTGGTTTCGGTCTGCCGCCGCGTGGCAAAGGCGGTGACCATCGGCACAATCAACGTCCGGCCCAAAGGATGTGCGGTGATCCGATACCAGGCCCCCAGGCCGCCCTGCCAGGGCATCGCCACGCCCGACAGCAACAGCAGACCGGCGACATCTTCTTGCAAGGCCCAGGCCAGTGCCACCGCGCCGCCGTAGGAATGGCCCAGGATCAGCGGGTTGCGCAGGCCAAGCTGCGCCGCTGCGGCCCGCAGATGCCGTGCCTGTGCTGCCGGATCCACGCCCTCGGCCCCCAGATCGGCAGACCAGCCCAACCCGGGCCGATCAAACACCGTCACCCGGAACTGCGGCGCCAGCCGGGCCACCAGACCCATGGTGAATTCGCGGGTATTGCCCGAGGCGCCATGGATCAGCACCAGATCCGGGCCCTGGCCTTCCTGATGCACATGCACCGCGCGCCCCGCGATCTGCAGGATCTGGCCGGTCGGCGGAAAGTCTGCCTCGGCGCGGGCCTCGCGGGCGGCTGCGCGACGGGCGGTGGCCCAGACCACCGCACCCAGCGCCGCTGCGGTGACCAGCGTCTCAGCCACCGATCATGCTCAGGTCGAAATGGGTGGTCTGGTAGATCTCGTTGATCCAGTTGCCATAGAGCAGATGCGCATGGCTGCGCCAGCGGTTCAGTGGCGGCTGCGACGGATCATTCTGCGGATAATAGTTCATCGGCACGTTGATCGGCGTGCCATTTGCCACGTCCCGATCATATTCCTGCTTCAGCGTATCGCGGTCATATTCAAAGTGGTTGAAGATATAGAGTGCGCGATGCGCCGGATCTTCCAGCAGGCAGGGGCCGACCTCATCACTGCCCAGCAGCGTGGTCAGGCCGGGCACGGCATCGACCTCGGGTTGTTTCACCTCGGTCCAGCGGCTGACCGGGATCACGAAATCATCCGAAAAGCCCCGCAGATAGGGCGAGGTCGGGCAGAGATTGCGATGGCGGAAACAGCCGAAGGCCTTGGACTCCAGCATATGCTTTTCCACGCCGTGGAAATGGTGGACCATCGCCATCCCGCCCCAGCACACGCCGAAGGTGGAATGGACATGGGTCTGTGTCCAGTCAAAGACGCGCTGCATCTCGTCCCAATAGGTCACTTCTTCGAACGGCAGATGTTCGATCGGCGCGCCGGTGATGATCAGCCCGTCGAACTTTTCGCCGCTGTCTGCCACTTCGGAGAAGGGGCGATAGAAGGTTTCCATATGTTCGGCGGCGGTGTTCTTGGCCTGATGTTCGCTCATGCGGATCAGCGACAGGTTGATCTGCAACGGCGTGGCCCCGATCAGACGGGCAAACTGGTTTTCCGTCTGGATCTTTTTCGGCATCAGGTTGAGCAGGGCAATGCGCAGCGGGCGAATATCCTGCCGGTTCGCGCGTTCGGGGCTCATCACCATGACGCCCTCTTTGTTGAGGACATCATAGGCGGGCAGGGTTTCGGGCAGGGTGATGGGCATTTCAGTCTCCGTTCGCGGAGGAATTAGGCGCGCGCATGGCGGGCTTCAATGGCCTGGGCAATAAGATTGGTCAGGCCTGTGACATCGCGGACCTGCGCCACATCTTCGGCGCTGATGGTCACGCCCCAGTTTGCCATCGCGGCATAGCGGGGCTGGCGATGTGCCAGCGCCTTGGCATAGGTCCAGCGCACAAAGGCGTCGGGGTCCACGGCGTCTTCGGCCTCGCCCGTCATCTGGCGATAGTCGTGCCACATGCGTTCAAGGAAATAAGGTTGATAATACATCGGCTTGGGTGCGCGATCAAAGCGGCGGATCAGCTCTTCGGTATGGGCCTCATTGCCTTTGATCCAGACCATCAGCAGGTTGTCCGACAGGGCGCGCATCACCGGATCGGCGGGATCGGTCGCATCCACCACTTCGCAGATCGACCCGCCACAGTCGCAGACGAAGTTGCCATAGCCATAAATGTCCTGCGCCCGGCTGATGAAGCGCGGCGTATCCAGAAGCGAGGCGATTTCGGCATCGCGGTGCTGGGTCTGGCGGCGCATGTATTCGGCAAAGGGCACACCGCCTCGCGCCGGATCACCCGGTTTTCCCAGATAGGTCGACAGCGGCGCCAGATTGTCGAAGGTGATGTTGGAGGCGATATAAACGCTGTCGGTCAGCAACAATTCCCGCAGGAAGGGCACTTTCATGGCCTCGCGCTTGAAATTGTCGGCGATGTATTCGCCCATGTAGCGGGTGCCGATGCGGTAATCGACCGAATAGTGGAACCAGCCACCGGCCTCGCGCAGCATTGCCGACAGATGGGTCTTGCCCAGGCCAGACATGCCAAACATCAGCACCCGCTTGTTCGAGGCCGCCTGCCATTCGGCCGCAGTCTGATAGATCATCGTCCCGGCTCCGCTTTCGTCTTACAGGCACCTGTTACCCCGCAAGGCGGGCAAGTTCACGCACAAAATATACGCCGTCGCCATGCAAAAGGCCCCGCCTGGGCGGGGCCTGTGCAGCATTTGGTTTGGATCAGAAGGTGAAGCCGACCTTGACGCCGACCGCCACGGCGCTGTTGCCGGTAAAATCGGCGCGTTCGGTATCGGGCGTGCCGGTTTCGGGCGTGGCATTGCCCAGCTTCAGATAGCGGATGCCGGTCGTGACCTTCATGTTGCCCTGCGTATAGACCGCCGCCAGACCGATACCGCGATAGCCATCAGTCGGTGCCAGCGGCGAGACCAGCTTGCCGGTGCCCGGCTCATAGGTCAGGAAGGCCGAGCCGGACCAGTTTTCATTGAACTTGCGGCCCACACCCAGCGTATAGGTGGTGGTATCCTCAAGATCGGTCAGGCTGCCCACCGTCGGGCCAAAGAAGGCATCCGGTGCGATACGAAAATCGCTCCAGTCCACCCAGCGGATCGAGCCGAACACCAGAGTGTCCTTGGCGACGCCGGTCTGAAAATCAAGATTGACGGCCTGCGGCGTATCCACATTGGTAAAGGTGTCGATGGTGGCCACCCCAAGCTGTGCGGCAGCGCCACCGGGCAGGGTTTCAACCGTATCGAACTTGTGGCGGACCTTGGAGAAATAGGTCAGTGCCACGCGCATGGCGATTTCGGGCTTTTCATAGGCAACACCCAGAACATAGCCAGTGCCCCAGTCTTCGGCCAGATCGGCCTCATAGCCATTGACGGAACGATAGCTGTCCGGGTTCGCCGGATCGAACGGCAGCCCGTAGGCCAGCCCCTTCAGCCCCACCTTGCCCGAGGCCTTGGAGGCGCGAAGGCCGCCATGCACCGAGAAGTTTTCGTTGAACTGGTAACGCAGCAGGGCGGTCAGGCCCGCGCTTTCCACATCGGCATAGGTGCCGCCCAAGGCGGGCGAGGTCGGCGCATAGAGGATGTCCGCGCCGTAAGCCTGATCATAGATCACCGCCGCAGAGAGCTGGTCGGAGAACTGGTATTTCAGCGCAAGGCCCGGCAGATTGTGATCCCCGGCTACTTCGCCACTGGGCGAGCCTGCCGGAATCGGGCCAATCGCGCGATCCACACCCGAGACGGACGGGTTGATGCGGCCATAGCTCAATTCGACATAATTGCCCTTCTCGAACAGGATGCCGATGGGTTGGCCGGATCGGTCAATACCGCCTGCCTGCGCGGTACCGGCCATCGCGGCCAGCACACCGCAAAGCGCTGTGAGCTGTTTCATGTTCTCCATCCCCGTAAAATCAGTCCGTCATCATCCGGTTTGTCATCATCCGGTTAATGAAACCCTAAGCGCGACATTTTGCCTCGGTCAATCCCCGCTCCCGGCATGACGCCGCGTCAGGGTTTTGTGACGCTACGACGGTCTTAAACAGCCCGTGCCTGACGGCGGTTTTCGGCCCGGATGTTGAGCCAGTTCGCGCCGAAAATCACCGCGCCGCCGATCAGCACCCAGATGTCGAGCGGCTCGCCATACAGCACCATGCCGACCAGCGCGATCAGCGGCAGGCGGGCAAAATCAATCGGCACCACCACGGTGGTCGAGGCCAGCGACAGGGCGGTGGTCAGGCAGAAATGCGCGATCACCCCGGCAGCGCCGATCAGGATCAGCCAAGGCAGGGTGGCGGCAGAGGGCAGCGCAATCGCGCCATCCCAGCCGCTTGCGATCAGCCCGAGCCCGGTCTGCATCAGTGTCAGCCAGAACAGGATCGATACGATGCTTTCGCCCTTGGTCAGGGCCTTGGTCAGGATGATCGACCCGGCAAAACAGATGGCCGAGGCCGCGGCGGCCAGCACACCGGGATGGATCGCGGTGAAATCCGGGCGGGCGACCAGCATTGCTCCGGCAAAGCCGAGCGCCGCTGCCAGCAGCCGCACCGGCGTCAGCCGCTCGCCCAGAAACAGCGGCGACAGCAGGATCACCCAGATCGGCGAGGTGAACTCCAGCGCGAAGACCTGCGCTAAGGGAATGGCGGTCAATGCCCAGAACCACAGGTTCTGCCCCGAGAAATGCACCACATTGCGCAGCAGGTGCTGCGGCAGCCGGTCGCGCCGCACCTCATGCAACCGCCCGGCTGCCCCCGCGATGACCAGCACCAGACAGAACCCCACGACCGAGCGCCAGAGCATGATCTCGAATGTGTCATGCACGCCGGCCACTGCGCGGCCGGCAATGGCCATGCCGGTAAAGGACAGGATGGAGCCGATCATCCACAGGGCGGCGGCAAGCGGGCGATAGGTCTGCGGCATGGGCGGCTCTTGTTCAGGGCGGATTGCCCAGTCCTGCGGTGGACGGTGCCGATTGTCCAGCCTTGCAAAGCAAAACCCGCCGCAGAAGCTGCGACGGGTTTGACCGGCTGTGCCGATGGAAGGCGGTTATTCCAGTTCGATGGTGCCCGGGGGTTTCGAGGTCAGGTCATAGAACACACGGTTCACGCCCTTCACCTCGTTGATGATGCGGGTCATCGTTTCGCCGAGGAATTCATTGGTGAAGGGGTAGGTATCGGCAGTCATGCCATCAACCGAGGTCACAGCCCGGATCGCGACCGCATAATCATAGGTGCGGGTATCGCCCATCACGCCCACGGTTTTCATCGGCAGGATCGCTGCGAAAGCCTGCCAGATTTCGTCATAAAGACCATGTTTGCGGATCTGGTCGATATAGACCGCATCGGCCTGACGCAGGATATCCAGCTTTTCGCGGGTGATCTCGCCGGGGCAGCGGATCGCAAGGCCGGGGCCGGGGAAGGGATGCCGCCCGATGAAGCTTTGCGGCAGGCCCAACTCGCGGCCCAGCGCGCGCACTTCGTCCTTGAACAATTCGCGCAGCGGCTCCACCAGCTTCATGTTCATGCGTTCGGGCAGACCGCCGACATTGTGGTGCGACTTGATGGTGACCGACGGGCCGCCACTGAACGACACCGATTCGATCACATCGGGATAGAGCGTGCCCTGTGCGAGGAAATCCGCGCCGCCGATGGCCTTGGCGTGTTTCTCGAACACTTCGATGAACAGCCCGCCGATGATCTTGCGTTTGGTTTCGGGATCCGACACGCCGTCGAGCTTGCCGAGGAACAGATCGGATTCGTCGGCATGGATCAGCGGCAGATTGTAATGTTCGCGGAACATGCTGACGACCTGTTCCGATTCGCCCAGCCGCATCAGCCCGTGATCGACATAGACACAGGTCAGCTGCTCGCCGATCGCCTCATGGATCAGCACGGCGGCAACCGAACTGTCGACACCGCCGGACAATGCGCAGATCACCCGGCCCGAGCCGACCTGGTCGCGGATCTTGCGGATTGCCTCTTCACGGTAGGCGCCCATGGTCCAGTCGCCCTTGAACCCGGCCATCCTGACGAAATTCGCGTAAAGCTGTGCGCCTTTCGGGGTGTGATGCACCTCGGGGTGGAACTGCACGGCATAGAACTGGCGCGCCGGATCGGCGGTGACGGCGAAGGGCGCATTGGGCGAGGTGCCATAGACCTCGAAGCCGGGGGCCAGTTTCGAGACATGGTCGCCATGGCTCATCCAGACCTGTTCGGTGCCTTCGGCAAACCAGCCCTCCAGCAACGGCAGACGCGCGGGGGTGGGGGTGACAAAGGCGCGGCCGAATTCTGCGGTGCCATGACCGCCTTCGACATGGCCGCCCAGGCAATGCATCATCACCTGCTGGCCATAACAGATGCCCAGCACGGGCACGCCCAAGGTGAACACGCCCGCCGGTGGCATCGGCGCGCCCTCGGTATAGACCGAGGCAGGCCCGCCCGACAGGATCACCGCCTTTGGCGCGAATGCGGCCAGAAAGGCATCGTCCACTTTGTTGAACGGATGGATTTCACAATAGACATTCAGCTCACGCAGGCGGCGCGCAATCAGCTGCGTCACTTGCGATCCGAAGTCGATGATGAGGAGACGGTCGTGGGTGTGGGGAATGGCGGCTTGGGTCATGCGCGGGCATTAGCTTTGCGGCACTGAAATCGCAAGCATAAAGCGTGGCAAAGGGGGGCTGTCTGCCCCCCTGCGGCCTGCGGCCTTCCCCCCGAGGATATTTTTGCCAAAGCGAAAGCAGCATGTCGTTTTTGCGCCTCAGGTGACGCAATCAGGGTGCGGGGGGGCGACCAAAGGCGGCATATAGAAGAAAATATGCAGCACCCGACGGATGCGGGACGGAGGATTTCGATGAGCGATGTGGCAGCAGGGCGCCGGGCGCGCGGGGGCGGGGCGGCGCGTCGGGCAGAGCGCACGGCGGTCAGTCTGGACACGGCGAAGTTCATCAGCCGCAACATTCCGAATTTCGAGATCCTCAATGACGAGGCGTTGCAGATCATCGAATGGAACGCGGAGACCGTTCTGGAAGAGATCGGCGTGAATTTCCTCGAGAATCCGGGGGCTTTGGCGCTGTGGAAAGCGGCGGGGGCGGATGTGCGCGGTGAACGTGTGCATATTCCGCGTGGCCTTGCCCGCAAGCTCTGTGCCACTGCGCCGCGCAGCTTTACCCAGCACGCCCGCAACGCCGAGCGCAATGTCGAGATCGGCGGACGCAATCTGGTGCTGGCCCCGGTCTATGGCCCGCCCTTCGTGCGGGATCGTGAGGGCGGGCGGCGGTATGCCACCATGGCCGATTTCAAGAATTTCGTGAAACTGGGCTATATGTCGAAATGGCTGCACCATTCCGGCGGTACGGTGTGCGAGCCGACCGATGTGGCGGTGAACAAACGCCATCTGGACATGCTGCACGCGCATATGACGCTGAGCGACAAGCCGTTCATGGGATCGGTGACGGAGCCGGTGCGCGCTGCCGATTCGGTCGAAATGTCGAAGCTGCTGTTCGGGGCGGATTTCGTCGATCAGAACGTGGTGATGACCTCGCTGATCAATATCAACAGCCCGCTGACCTTCGATTCGACGATGATGGGCGCGCTGGAGGTCTATGCCAGGGCCGGGCAGGCGGCGATCATCTCTCCCTTCATCGTTGGCGGCGCGATGGCGCCGGTGACGGTGGCAGGCACGCTGACGCAGGTTCTGGCCGAGGTGCTGGCGGGCGTGGCCTATAGCCAGTTGGTGCGGCCCGGGGCGCCGGTGATCTTTGGTGCCTTTGTGACCTCGATCGACATGAACTCGGGTGCGCCGACCTTTGGCACGCCGGAGGCCGCGCATATCACCTATGGGGCCGGGCAACTGGCGCGGCGGTTGGGGCTGCCGTATCGGTCGGGCGGGTCGTTCTGCGGCTCCAAGCTGCCGGATGCGCAGGCGGCTTACGAGACGGCGAACAGCCTGAACATGGCGCTGCTGGCGGGCGTGAACTTCATGCTGCATGCCTGCGGCTGGCTGGAGGGCGGGTTGGTGTCGTCTTACGAGAAATTCGTGATGGACGCCGATCAGCTGGGCACGCTGCACCATCTGGCGCAGGGCGTGATGATGGATGAGAACGGTCAGGGCATGGATGCGATCCGCGAGGTCGGCCCCGGTGGTCACTATCTGGGCTGTGCCCATACGCAGGCCAATTTCAAGAGTGCGTTCTGGCGGTCGGATCTGCTGGATTACAAGCCGTTCGAGACCTGGGATGAGGAAGGCGCGCGCGATACCGAAACACTGGCGGCGGAGCGGGTGAAGAAGATGCTGGGGGATTACCAGCAACCCGCGCTGGACGAGGGTATCCGCGAGTCACTGGACGATTATGTGGCGCGCAAGAAGGCGGCAGAGCCGGACGCCTTCATCTGATTGATTGCGCATTAAAAACAAAGGGCCACGCGATGCGTGGCCCTTTTTTCATGCGGGGCGCGCGGCGGCCTAGATCTGCTGGGGCGCGCGCGGCAACAGGCGCACTTCGGCCATCAGCGCGATCAGCACCTCGATATGACGGTTGAGCGAATAGCTCGCATCGCCGGCTTTGCGGGTTTGCTCCAGCCGTTCTTCTTCGGACAGCAGGCGCGGCAGGGCTTTTTCGGGGCTGGCCGGGCTGTCGGCGTTCAAGAGGCGCTTCAGGTCGCGGTCGCGGCAATAATCCTCGATGCCAAATCGTGCCGCGCGGATCAGCAGGCGGGGGCGGCCCAGGTCGGCAAGCAGGGTGCGGAAATCTGTCATTTCTGGTCTCCCGTTTTCAATGAGCAGACAATGGCATGCTGCAACCGGGCGTTGCGTTTCGGGGCGTTTCACCGCGCGATGCGGTCTCTTTTGTTTAGGTATTAGAAACAATTATCGGCCTCGAGCCTGAGTTCACGATTTTGTTAACGATCAGGTAACCAAAGCCACCCACGGTTGCATTTGTCCAAATCAGGGCAGGTGGCCGGGGATGGCCGCAGGAAACGAGACGATGGAACCGAACCTGAGTGCAGATTTCACGCTGCCTGCATGGCTCCCAGATGCCGTGCGGCTGTATCTCGACCATACCGAGGAGGGGCTGTCGCTGCGCCAGTTGGCACGGCGGGAAGGCGTTGCCGCCTCGACCGTGATGCGACAGGTGCGCCGCTATGAAGCCCGCCGCGACGATCCGCTGGTGGACGAGGCTCTGGCCGCGCTGGCGCGGGCGAATGTGCAAGGTTCGGTCTGCCCGGCTGATCCCCAGATGAAGGACATCCCCGACATGACACTGCCGCTGCGCCCCACCCCCATTGCCTTGGACGAGGCGGGCATCGCCCGCGAAGGCCGCCGCATCCTGCGCCGCATGGCCGAGCCGGGGGCGGTGATGGCGATTGCCCCCGATATGGAAAAGGCCGCCGTGCTGCGCGAGGCCGCCGATGGCCGCATGGTGCAGACCGCAGTGCTGGAGCGGGCGGTGGCACAGGCATTCGCGCTGAAGGACTGGATTGCCTGCCGCAAACAGGGGCGGCTGACCACCTATGACATCACGCAGACCGGGCGTGCCGCCCTGAAGCGCATGGTCGAGGAGGAGGACCGCCGCCGCATGGGCCATCCTGGCATGGCCGAGGCCGCTGCCAGCTTCACCGCGCCGAAACAGGTCTGGTGTGGGGCCGAGGAGGACGGGGCGCGGCGGCTGCGCTGCACGGTTGCGGAAAGCCCGGTGGCCGTTCTGGCGCGGCGGCGCGACAAGGACGGGCGGGTGTTTCTGGAGCCGGATCTGGTGACGGCGGCGGAACGGCTGCGCGAGGATTTTGAACTGGCGCAAATGGGGCCGCGCATGGCGCAGAACTGGGATCGCATCGCGACCGGGCTCGACATGGTCCTGCCGCGTGGCGAGAGCGGGCCGGTGGGGGCACCGGCCATCGCGCGCGAGCGGGTGGCGCTGGCGCTGCGTGATCTTGGCCCTGGTCTGGGGGATGTGGCGCTGCGCGTGTGCTGCTTTCTGGAAGGGCTGGAGGTGGCAGAGCGGCGCATGGGCTGGGCCGCCCGCTCGGGCAAGATCGTGCTGCGCATCGCCTTGCAGCGCCTGCGCCGCCACTACGATGAAACCTATGGGCGCTCCGGCCCGCTGATCGGTTAGGGCCGGGTCAGGCGGGCAGGGCGCTGATCAGCAAACCAACCGACAGCGCCCCCAGCCAGACAGCGGCACTGCGCCGGATCAGCGGGGCCGCCCGGTTGGCCGGGCAATCCGGCCCGCCGGACAGGCAGGCCCCGATGGCGGCCCACAGCGCGGCGACGCCGATCACCAGCAGCGCAAACAGCAGCACGCGCGGCAGCAAGGGCGCACCGGGCAGCAGCACCAGCCCGATGATCAGCGCCTTGGGATTCAGCAATGTCGTCATGAACACCTGCTGCCCCGAGGTTTGCACCGCGGCCCCCGGTTTGGGCAGCCGCCACAGCCTGACCGCCAGCACCAGCACCCAGAGCGCTGCCGCCGCCGTGATCAGCGGCTTCAGCACCGGCAACAGCGGCAAGATCACAGCCCCGCCCAACACAAGCGGCAGGGTCACGGCCAGATAGGCGGCCAGCTCATAGGGAATGAGCCACAGCGCCCCGCGCCAGCCGCGCTCGGTTCCGGCCACCGCCAGCAGCGTATTGGTCGGGCCCGGTGTCAACAGCAGGGCCAGCAGGGCGAACAAAAGCGCGGTCATTCTCATCGGCACCATCCTTGCGGCGACGCTATCGCCACAAACCGTGGCGCAGGCCCCTTGCGGCGAAGCTATCGCCGCAAACCGTGGCGCAGGCTTTGACCTTGATCAATGCGACAAAAGGAAAAGGCGCGCTGTTCCCCGCGCGCCCGGTCACAGATCAGGCGGCAACGCCTTGGGCATCGGCCATCAGCCAGGCCAGCACGTTTTCCGGCGACGAGACGCCATAGGGGTCTTCTTCGTGATTGTCGGCCAGACCCGGCTCTTCAAACCAGCCCTCGATCACGCCATCCTTGACCACCGCCGCATAGCGCCAGCTGCGCAGACCGAAACCCAGATTGTCCTTGCGCACCAACATACCGACGCGGCGGGTGAATTCGCCCGATCCATCGGGAATCACGCCGATGTTCTGAAGCTCCTGCGCCTTGGCCCATTGGTTCATCACGAAGGCATCATTGACCGACAGGCAATAGATCGCGTCGATTCCCAGCGCCTGAAAATCGGCAAAGCCCTTTTCAAAGCCCGGCAATTGATAGGTGGAGCAGGTCGGGGTGAAGGCCCCCGGCAGTGCGAACAGCACGACGCGCTTGCCCGCGAAGTAGTCTTCGGTCGTCATATCCTGCCAGCGGTAGGGATTCGGGCCGCCGATCGCTTCGTCGCGCACCCGCGTACGAAAGGTGACGGACGGCAGTTTTGCGCCAGAGATCATGAAGAGCATCCTTCTGAAAGTCATCCAGACTTGGGGAATTGATGCGCTCAGGGCTAATGTGCCGCGCCGCAGCGGTCAAGACGCTGCGACGCGGCAATTTCGTACCCTCAGGATTTTGCACAGATTTTGCGCAATCCTACGGGGTCAGGCATCGGCACGGGTAAAGCCGATGGCATGAACGATGCCGGCCAGCGCCCCACCTGCCAGCGGTGCTGCGACAAACACCCACAGATCCGCCAGCGCCTTACCGCCGACCAGAACCGCCGGGCCAAAGCTGCGTGCCGGGTTCACCGACACGCCGGTAACATTGATGCCCACCAGATGAATCGCGGCCAGTGTCAGACCGATGGCCAGCCCGGCAAAGCCCGGCGCGGCCTCGGGTCCGGTTGCGCCCAGGATCACCGTCACGAACAGAAAGGTCATCACGCCTTCAAACAGCAGGGCAGAGCCCAGCCCGTATTCGCCCAGATAGCCCGCGCCAAAGCCGTTCTGGCCCAGCCCGTTCACCGCAACGCTGTAGTCAGCCTTGCCGCTGGCAATCAGCAGCAGCACCAGCGCGCCGATCAGCGCGCCCACACATTGCGCCACGGCATAGCCGACAAACTCGCCCACCGTCATGCGCCCGGCCATCACCATGCCCAGCGAGACGGCGGGGTTCAGATGCGCGCCTGAAAACGCGCCCAGACCATAGGCCGCCGCCACAATGGCCAGACCAAAGGCCAGCGCGATTCCGGTCATGCCGATCTCTGCGCCCATCAACACTGCCGCACCGCAGCCGAACAGCACGAGGATCATCGTGCCCAACCCTTCTGCAATCAGTTTCTTCGGCATACTCGCTCCTGAATTTACACATACTGTACACAGATCCTGCCCCCGACCTTCGTCGCGCCAAGGTTGCCAGGCTCCTGCAAAAGCCTTATGTCATGGGATATGCTGCCGTCAGGGGGAAATATCCGATGCGCGACCTCACAATTCCCGATCAGCGCCACCCTGAAAAGGCGCATCGTCCCGATCAGGACCAGCCGAAGAAACCAAGCTGGATCCGCGTGAAGGCCCCGACATCGCAGGGCTACAAGGACACGCGCGATCTGCTGCGCGAAAACAAGCTGGTCACGGTCTGCGAAGAGGCCGGTTGCCCGAATGTCGGCGAATGCTGGAGCCAAGGCCACGCCACCATGATGATCATGGGCGACATCTGCACCCGTGGCTGTTCCTTCTGCAACATCGCCACCGGCAAGCCAAATGCGCTGGACGCATTCGAGCCGGGCCGGGTGGCCCATGCCGTGCAGAAGCTGGGGCTGAACCATGTGGTCATCACCAGCGTGGACCGCGACGATCTGGAAGATGGCGGGGCCGAACATTTCGCCCAGACCATTCGTGCCATCCGCCACCGCGCGCCCAGCACCACGATCGAGATCCTGACGCCCGATTTTCTGAAATGCGGGACGGAAGCGGTTGAAAAGGTGGTCGAGGCGCGCCCGGATGTGTTCAACCACAATCTGGAAACCGTGCCCGGCCTTTATCCGACCGTGCGCCCCGGCGCGCGTTATTTCCACAGCCTGCGCCTGTTGCAACGGGTAAAAGAGCTGGATCCCGGCATGTTCACCAAATCGGGCATCATGGTGGGTCTGGGTGAAGATGCGCAATCGGTGCGGCAGGTCATGGATGACATGCGCGCCGCCGATGTGGATTTTCTGACCATCGGCCAATATCTGCAACCGACACCCAAACATCACCGCGTGGATCGTTTCGTCACACCCGAGGAATTCGGTGCCTATGAAAAGGCGGCCTATGGCAAGGGGTTCCTGATGGTTTCGGCCACGCCGCTCACCCGGTCCAGCTATCACGCCGGGGATGATTTCGCCCGGCTGCGTGTGGCGCGGATGGAAAAGCTCGGCCGCGCCTGACCGGCTGTGCCCGCCCTCACTCGGCGGCGGGCACCCGTTTCAGATAGGCGGCAACCGCCGCCGCCTCGCTTTCCGGCAGGCGGGCAAAGTTTTCAACCACATGCGCCATATGGCCGCCGACGCTGTCAAACTCCGGGGTGAAGCCGGTGGTCAGATAGCTTGCGATGTCAGGCGCGCTCCAGTCCAGCTTGGCCGGGGTGATGTTGGGAATCGTGCCCTTGCCATCGGGATTGGGTGCACCCGCCAGCCAGCGTGACAATTGCAACCCGCCAAGCAGGTTGCGCGGCGTATGACATTCGCCGCAATGGGCCATCGCCTCGGCCAGATACCGGCCACGCGTCTCCTGTTCTGTCAGTTCTCCGTCAATCACCCAGTCTTCGTGCAGGAACAGCAATTTCCAGCCGCCAAGGCTGCGCCGGATGTTGAAGGGAAAACCGATCTCGTGCGGCAGGCTGGGCGTCGCATCGGCGGGCAATGTATCCATGAAGGCCTTCAGATCCGCTACATCCTGCACCTGCATCTTGCCAAAGGCGGCATAGGGAAAGGCCGGGTAATAATGCTGCCCCTCGGGAGAGACGCCGCACATCACCGCATCGGCGAATTGCGCAAGACTCCAGCCGCCGATGCCATGGGTCGGATCTGTGGAGATATTGGGGGCGAGGAATGTGCCAAAATCCGATGCGAAACGCTGCCCGCCGGTCAGGAGAAGCTGGGCATCGCCCGTAGCCCCCGGTGCCATGTGGCACGAGGCACAGCCCGCCGCCCAGAACACCTGTTCGCCCTTTGCCACATCGCCGGTCAGTCCGGCGGTCAGCGCGGCGGGCAGGGGTTTTGGTGCCGTCAGCCACCATCCGGCGGCGGCACCAAGGGCGGCAAGCAAGGCAAGGCTGGGGATCAGGCGCATGAAGGACCTCTGGCAAAATCGGCTTCGGCCAGCTTAGCGCGTCTTGTCGTCTCTGCCGATGGATTTTCAGCCGACCACAGATCCGTGACCTGCGGTCAGGGTTTGCGCGGGATCTTGTTGGGCGTCAGCGCCTCGGGCCAGCCCCAGATCCATTCAATGCCGGCAAGGATCAGGCAGGCGGCCACCACCCCCAGCACCAGCTTCACCCGCGCCGGAGACGGCGGGTTGCGTGCCCAGCGGGCCATGCGCAGCAGCCATGTCATGTTCAACGCTGTATCTCCCGTGCAAATTCGTGCCAGATATCGGCCCGGAAATGGCTTTTTGCCAGCGCCGAAGGGGATGGCAGCGCCCAGAGCCGCACATCGGGCAACCGCGGATCGGGGGTGATCGCACCGGGCGCAAGCGCCGCGCGCCCCAGTGCCAGACGCGCGGCGGTCAGGCTGGTAAAGGCAAGATAGCGGGGCGCGTTCTGCATCATCTTCTGAAAAAGACCTTCCGAATCATAGGCTTCTGGCGGGATCTGCATGTCGCTGCCAAAGGCCGTCTTGGCCAGATCGGTCAGGCCCAGCCCGAATTCCGGCATCAGGTGATCTTCGTGGGGGGCAAGCCGCCGCGGCGTCAGCCCGGTTTCCGCCAGCATCGGCCAGAGGCGGTTGCCAGGGCCTGCATAATAATGCCCCCGCGCCGCCGACACCCTGCCCGCCGCCGTGCCGCAAAAAACCGCGCGCAAGCCGGGGCGCAGAAAATCGGGCAGGATCATTCGGTGAAACGCACCTTGCCGATATAGGGCAGGTTGCGATTGCGTTGCGCGAAGTCGATGCCGTAACCCACGACAAATTCATCGGGAATCTCGAATCCGGTCCAGGTGGCGCGGATGTCCACCTCGCGCCGGGTCGGTTTGTCGAGCAGGGCACAAACCTCCAGCCGCTTCGGCTCGCGCGAGCGCAGCAGGCGGATCACATGGCTGAGCGTGAAGCCGGTATCCACGATGTCTTCGACCACCAGCACATCACGCCCGGCAATCTCGCCGCGCAAGTCCTTGAGAATACGCACCTCTCGGCTCGAGTGCATCGCATCGCCATACGACGAGGCTTCCAGAAAATCCACCTCCACCGGCAGATCCAGCTCGCGCACCAGATCGGCGATGAACACGAAGGATCCCCGCAACAGCCCCACCACGACAAGCTTGTCCGTGCCCCGGTAATGCGCGGTGATTTCGCGCGCCAGCGCCTCGACACGGGCGGCAATCGCCTTGGCCGAAATCATCTGATCAATCACATATGCTCTCTGCGGCATGTCGGCCCCTTGATTTCCTTGCCCGCTTTACCCAAAACCCATGGGAAAGTCACGCCGCGAAGAGGGCCCATGCCAACGCATCACGAGACAAAGGTCCTGCCGTATCGCGCACAGCAGATGTACGATCTTGTGGCGGATGTCGGCTCTTACCCGAAATTCCTGCCCTGGACGGCGGCGGCGCGCATCCGCTCGCGCCAGCCGATCCCCGGGGGCGAGGTGATGGAGGCGGATCTGGTCATCAGCTTCAAGGTATTCCGCGAGAAATTCGGCAGCCGGGTGACGCTCTGGCCCGAGGCGATGAAGATCGACACCGAGTATCTGGATGGCCCGTTCAAACACATGAAAAGCAACTGGGCCTTCCGCGATGTCGACGGCGGCTGCGAGGTGGAGTTTTTCGTGGATTTCGAATTCCGCAACGCCTTGTTGCAAGGCATCATCGGCGTGGTGTTCAACGAGGCGATGCAGCGGGTCGTGCGCGCCTTTGAGCGGCGCGCGCTGGAGCTTCATGGCGCGGGCCTGCGCTCCTGAACCGCGCCCAACAGCAGATCCAGCGCGTGATCGCAGGCCGCCTGCCGCACGGCAGACCGGCCCAATGCGCCAAATTCCACGGTTTCACAAAGGGTTGCAGCGCCTTCTTGCGCCAGCCCGAAACACACCCGGCCTTCGGGTTTGAACTCTGATCCGCCCGGACCGGCGATGCCGGTGACCGAAACCGCCAGATTGGCATTGGACTGCGCCAGCGCGCCCTCTGCCATTTCCACGGCCACCTGTTCGGACACCGCGCCATGGGCGGCCAGCGTTTCGGCCTGCACGCCGATCATCGCCTGTTTGGCGGCATTGGAATAGGTCACAAAGCCGCGGTCGAACACATCCGACGCCCCAGCTACCTCGGTCAGTGCTGCTGCGATCAGGCCGCCGGTGCAGCTTTCCGCCGTGCTGATGGTGGTTGAAGATCCTCTGGCAAGATCAAGAATTTGCCTGGCTTTCATTGCATCAGTACCCCATGCGCCACAGCAGCGGCCAGCAGCGTGGCAAGGCCCGCGAACAGCCCCGCCCAGAGATCATCCAGCATCACGCCCGCCGGATCACCGCGCCGGTCGGCCCGGCCCACCAGCCAGGGTTTCCAGATGTCGAACAGCCGGAAGAACAGAAAGGCCGCCAGCCAGCCGGGATAGGCGACCACGGCCCAATCCTCGATGCCGCGATGCCAGAAGGCCGCGGCAGGGAACAGCAGCGCCAGCCATTGCCCGGCCACCTCGTCGATCACGATTTCCGACGGGTCCTCGCTCGGCCGGTCGGCCAGCGCGATCCGGCACGCGAAAAACCCAAGGCAAGTCACCAGAATTGTTGCGAAAACCAGTGCCGGGAAGCCAAGATACCGATCAATCGCCAACCCAAGAGCAATCGCCCCGGCAGAGCCCCAGGTGCCAGGCGCCGGGCGCAGCAGGCCCAGCCCGAAAAAGGTTGTCAGAACCCGGATCATGCCTGCACCAAGGTGGCGGTGGCGAGTGCGGCAATGCCCTCTTCGCGCCCGGTGAAGCCCAGCCGTTCCGAGGTGGTGGCCTTGACCGACACACGCGCCAGCTCCACTCCCATGATGGTGGCAAGGCAGGCGCGCATCGCTTCGGCATGGGGGCCGATCTTGGGTCGCTCGCAGATCATCGTCACATCGCAATTCATCAGCCGGAACCCCATTTCCCGCGCCGTTTCAATGGCATGTCGCAGGAAGATGTGGCTTTCCGCGCCCTTCCATTGCGGGTCGGAGGGCGGGAAATGCCGCCCGATATCGCCCATGGCCAGCGCGCCATAGATGGCATCGGTCAGCGCGTGCATGCCGACATCGGCGTCGGAATGGCCCAGCAGCGCCTTGTCATGCGGCACCTTGACGCCACAGAGCCAGACGTGATCGCCCGCCGTGAAGGCGTGAACGTCAAATCCATTGCCAAGCCGGATTTCCATGCGGCGTCCTTTCAGGATCGCTTCCGCGCGGGCAAAATCGCCGGGGAAGGTGAGTTTCAGATTGTCGTCGCTGCCCGGCACGATCGTCACAGGCAGGCCAGCCGCGCGTGCCACTTCGACATCATCGGCGGCCTCTTGCGGATGGGCGCGGTGGGCGGCCAGAATGGCGTCGAAGTGAAAGGCCTGCGGTGTCTGTGCCCGCCACAGCCCGTCACGCGATTGCGTGCCTGCAACCGTGCCCTCGGTGCCGCGCCACAGCGCATCGGTCACGGCAAGGGCGGGGGCGGCGGCGGGGCCATGGTCCAGCGCCGCAGACATGCGCGCAATCAGCCCGGCATTGACCAGCGGCCTTGCGCCATCATGGATCAGCACCCGCGACACACCGCTGCCCACCAGCGCCTCCAGCGCATTGCGCACCGATTGGGTCCGGCTGGCCCCGCCCGCGACAATCTGCACATCGGCGCCAAGACCTTCGGCCTGCGCCCGGTCGTCGGGATGGATCACCAGAACCCGCCGCATCCCGGCAAAGGCCGCAAGCGTATGGGCCAGCACCGGCTGACCGGCAAGGCTTTGCCATTGCTTGGGAACCGCGCCTCCGGCCCTTGTGCCGCGCCCTGCGGCCACGATAATGGCGGCTGTCGTCATCAGCATCTCCTGTTGCCCCTCCATAGGCCAAGGGTTTGCACATGACAATGCGGTGGCACATTCCGCCGAAATCGCCTAATAATTAGGCTGTTCGTGCTTTCCGCACAGAAATGCGGCGTCTTGCCGTTGTCACAGGGCAGTGGCAGGGATAGCTGCTGAATTAACAGACAAGGACGCAACAGGTGCCGCTGCAATTGGCCGAAATATCCATCACGCCTCCGGTGCTTCTGGCGCCGCTGGCCGGGATCACCGATCTGCCGTTCCGCAAGCTGGTCGCCTCGTTCGGCGTCGGGCTGGTGGTCAGCGAGATGGTGGCAAGCCAGGAGGTGGTGCAGGCGCGCCCTCTGGCACGGGCGCGGGCAGAGCTGGGCTTCGGTGAGGCGGCCACTTCGGTGCAACTGGCCGGGCGCGAACCCTACTGGATGGCAGAGGCCGCGAAATATGTCGCGGCACAGGGCGCGCGGGTGATCGACATCAATATGGGCTGCCCGGCCAAGAAGGTGACCAATGGTTATTCCGGCTCGGCGCTGATGAAGGATCTGGACCATGCGCTGCGCCTGATCGAGGCGGTGGTGGGCGCGGTCTCGGTGCCGGTCACGCTCAAGACCCGGCTTGGCTGGGATGATGCGCTGCTGAACGCGCCGACGCTGGCACAGCGGGCCGAGGCGGCGGGCGTGAAGATGATCACCATCCATGGCCGCACACGCTGTCAGTTCTACAAGGGGCAGGCGGATTGGGCGGCGATCCGGGGGGTGACGCAGGCCGTATCGGTGCCGGTGATTGCCAATGGTGATATTGTCGATGCCGCAACGGCGGCCGAGGCGCTGCGCCTGTCGGGGGCAGAGGGCGTGATGATCGGGCGCGGCGCGCAGGGGCGGCCCTGGCTCTTGGCGCAGGTGGCGGCGGCGCTGTATGGCACGCCCGCGCCGGTGGTGCCACAGGGCGATGCGCTGGCCGATCTGGTGATTGGGCATTACGAGGCGATGCTGGCCTTCTACGGCACCGAACTGGGCATCAAGATCGCGCGCAAGCATCTGGGCTGGTATCTGGAAACGGCGGGGCTGGAGGCATACCGCGCCCCGATCCTGACCGGCGACAGCCCGGCACAGGTGATTGTGGCGCTGCGCCATGCGTTTGCACATCAGGAAAGGGTCGCGGCATGAAGGGCTTTCGCCAACCCTATCCTGTGCCGGGGGTGATCTGGGCCTCCTTGCCGATTCCGGCGCTGCTGATCGACGAATCCGGCGCCATTCTGGAAACCAACCCGGCGGCAGAGCTGTTTCTGAACGCCTCGTCGCGCAATCTGAAGGGCCAGCCGGTGTTTGACCGGGTGCATATCGACGCGCAGATGGACGAGGCCTTTGCACGGGCGCGGGCCAATCAATCGGCGCTGTTCATCAATGATGTCGATGTGACCAGCGGCGAAAAGCCCCCCATGCAATGCACGGTGCAGATCGCGCCGATGGCCGATGATCCGCATGTGCTGATGCTGCTGATCAGCCCGCGCGAAATCGCGGATCGGCTGGGCCGGGCGGGGGCGGCGAAAACGGCGGCAAAATCGGCCATCGGCATGGCCGAGATGCTGGCGCATGAGATCAAGAACCCGCTGGCGGGCATTTCCGGCGCGGCGCAGCTGTTGTCGATGGGGCTGGGCCCCGAGGACCGCGAGTTGACCGAGCTGATTGTCGAGGAAACCCGGCGCATCGTGAAGCTGCTGGAGCAGGTCGAACAATTCGGCAATCTGCGCCCGCCGGACCGTCGCGCGGTGAATATCCATGACGCGCTTGACCGGGCGCGCAAATCGGCACTGGTCGGTTTTGCCGCGCGCATGAAGATCATCGAGGAATATGATCCCTCGTTGCCGCCGACCTATGCCGACCCCGATCAGCTGATGCAGGTGTTCCTGAACCTGATCAAGAACGCGGCCGAGGCGGCGGGCGGCGAGGGCGGCACCATCCGCCTGCGCACCCGCTATGACCTGTCGCTGCGGCTGCGCCGCAAGGACGGGCCGGGCAAGGCGCTGCCCTTGCAGGTGGAGATCATCGACAACGGTCCCGGCCTGCCGCCCGGCATCGCGGGCGAAATCTTCGAGCCCTTCGTTTCGGGCAAGGAAAACGGCACGGGGCTGGGCCTCGCGCTGGTAAGCAAGATCATCACGGAACATGACGGATGGATTGCGGTGGATTCGGTTCCGGGTCGCACCGTGTTCCGGGTGTCGTTGTCGGTGGCCCCACGTGAGCCGACGGCACGGGAAATGCACAAGAAGGATGCAGGCTGATGGATGGCACGGTTCTGGTAGCCGATGATGACCGCACGATCCGCACGGTGCTGACACAGGCGCTGACACGGGCGGGATGCAAGGTTCACGCAACCTCGTCGCTGGTGACGCTGATGCGCTGGGTCGAAGAGGGCAAGGGCGATCTGGTGATTTCGGATGTGATCATGCCCGATGGTAACGGGCTTGAGGCTTTGCCCAAGATCTCCAACATGCGGCCCGGCCTGCCGGTGATCGTGATTTCGGCGCAGAACACCATCATGACCGCCATTCAGGCCGCCGAGGCCGAGGCGTTCGACTATCTGCCGAAACCCTTCGATCTGCCCGATCTGATGAAACGCTCAGCCCGCGCGCTGGACATGAAGCGCCGCGCGCCGAAAGTGGCGGCCACCCCGCGCGAGGCGGGCGACGATCTGCCGCTGGTGGGGCGCACCCCGGCGATGCAGGCGCTGTACCGGCTGGTGGCGCGGGTGATGAACACCGATCTCGCGGTGCTGATCACCGGCGAGTCGGGCACCGGAAAATCGCTGATTGCCCGTGCGATCCATGACTTTTCAGACCGGCGCACCATGCCCTTCGTGGTGGCACAGGCGGCGGATCTGCAAGGGATGGACGGGCCTTCGGCGCTGCTGGCCAAGGCGCGGGGCGGGTCTTTGGTGTTTGATGAAGTGGCTGATCTGGATGACGAGGCGCAGGCCCGCATCGTGCGTATGCTGGATATGCTGGGCGACAATGCGCCGCGCATCATGGCCACCAGCCAGAGCGATCTGGCGGCCCGGATGGAGGCGGGGGCTTTCCGGCAGGATCTGTTCTACCGTCTGGGCGGCGTCACGCTGCATGTGCCCAGCCTGCGCGAGCGGGTGGATGACATTCCGCTGCTGGCCGAACACTTCCTTGCGCGCGGTGAACGCGATTTCGGCACGGTGCGCCGCCTGTCGCCCGATGCGCGCGAAATTCTGCGCGCCTATAGCTGGCCGGGCAATGTGCGGCAGCTGGAAAACACGCTCAAGCGCCTGATGGTCACCTCGTCCGAGCCGGATATCAGCCGCGCCGAGGTTGAGGCCGCCCTGGGCAGCCAGCCCTTGCCAGAGCCGATGAAGGGCGCGGGTGAGGGCGACAAGCTCTCGGCCTCGGTCGCACGGCATCTGAAGCGGTATTTCGATCTGCATGGCGGCCAATTGCCGCCGCCCGGCGTCTATACCCGCATCCTGCGCGAGGTGGAGGCACCGCTGATCGAAATCGCGCTGGATGCCACCGGCGGCAATCAGGCCAAATGTGCCGACCTGCTGGGCATCAACCGCAATACCTTGCGCAAGAAGATCACCGAGCTGGATATTCGCGTGACACGGCGGCGCAAGCTGATGTAAAACCGCAACATATAGCGTGTCTTGCGGGCCGAGCCCCGATTCACGCAACAAGATATGGCTGCGGGGGCGGAATCGCCCTCATGTTTTGGGGGCTTTGGTATTTTGCGGGCTGTGGCACATAGCAACACCTGGGTTCTGCGGCTGACACGGCTGCGGCGTCAGCGTCGGGTGCAGACCCTGCTGACGCTGAGCCTTGTCGTGCTGGGGCCGGTGCTGGTCGTCTCGACCCTGCTGGCGCTGGGGCCGCTGGATGGCGGGGCCGGATCGACGCTGCTGCGGATCATCCTTCTGATCGACTTTGTCTATGTCGCGCTGGTGGCCGCCCTTGTGCTGGCCCGCGTGGCACGCATGGTGGCCGACCGGCGCAAGCAATCGGCTGGATCGCGGCTGCACATGCGGCTGACCGGGGTTTTTGCGTTGGTGGCGCTGACACCCACGGTGCTGGTGGCGGTTTTTGCGGTGCTGACGGTGAATATCGGCCTTGAGGGCTGGTTTTCAGACCGGGTGCAGCGCGTGGTCGGGGCCTCGCTGGCCGCTGCCGAGGCCTATGAGGGCGAACACCGTGAAGATCTGACCGAAGACGCGCAGGCCTTCGCCGCCTTTCTGAATGTTGCCAAGAAATCGACCTTCTTTCTGGACGACACGCAACTGCGCCCGCTGCTGACGCAGGCGCAGGAGCGGATCCAGCGCGGTCTGCGCGAGGCCTTTCTGATCGACGGCGGCGGCGAGTTGCGCACGCGCGGCGACAAATCCTATCTCTTCGATTTTGAAAAACCGACGCCGGAACAGATCGCGCAGGCGCAATCGGGCGAAACGGTGATCATTCAGGACTGGGCGAATAACGAGTTTCGCGCGCTGGTGCATCTTGAGGCCTATGCCGACCGCTATCTCTATGTCTCGCGCGCAGTGGACGGATCACTGCTCAGCCTGCTGGATGAAACCAAGGAAACCGTGCGCCTTTATCAGCAGGTGGAAACGGCGCGCGGTCGGCTGCTGTTTGAATTCGGGCTGCTGTATCTGGGCTTTGCGCTGATCCTCATTCTGGCGGCGGTCTGGCTGGGCCTGTGGTTTGCGGAACGGCTGGCGCGCCCGGTCGGGCGGCTGGCCGGTGCGGCGCAGCGCGTCGGCGCGGGTGATATGGATGTGCAGGTGATCGAGGAAGAGGGCGATGACGAAATCGCCACGCTGGGCCGCGTGTTCAACCAGATGACCCGCCAGTTGAAGGGCCAGCGCGATGCGTTGATGGAGAACAACCGCCAGACCGAGCGGCGGCGGCGGCTGTTTGATTCCGTGCTGTCCTCGGTGACGGCCGGGGTGATCGGGCTGGATGCCGATGGCGATGTGGATTTCGTCAACCGTGCGGCAGAACGGCTGCTGGATTTCCACGAGGGCAAGGCGGATGTGGCGCTCGCCGTCGCTGTGCCGGAATTCGGGGCCCTGCTGGAACGGCTGCGCCAGGGCGGCGGCGGGGCGGTGCAAGAGGAAATCCGGCTGACACGTCAGGGCCGGATGGAAAGCCTGCTGGTGCGCATGTCGGTGCGGCGCAACGACAGTGGGCGGCTGGAAGGTTATGTGGTGGCCTTTGACGATGTGACCGATCTGGTATCGGCGCAGCGTATGGCGGCCTGGGGCGATGTGGCCCGGCGCATCGCGCATGAGATCAAGAACCCGCTGACCCCGATCCAGCTCTCTGCCGAGCGGATCAAACGCAAGTTCCGCAGCCAGGTGGCCGAACCCGCAGATCTGGAGCAGTATACTGACGTGATTGTGCGCCAGACCAATGACCTGCGCCGCATCGTCGACGAGTTTTCAAAATTCGCGCGGATGCCGGAACCGGATCGTCGTGAAACCGATTTGACCAGACTGCTGCGCGATGCGGTGGTGTTGCAGGATGTGGGGCTTCCCGATGTGCGGCTTCAGGCCGATCTGCCGGATGCGCCCTTGCTGCTGGATCTGGATGCCACCATGATCGGACAGGCTTTGACCAATCTGATCAAGAATGCGGGTGAAGCGATTGAAGGTCTGATCGAAAAAGGGGCGCCGGCAGGGTTTCAGCCGGAAATCCGCGTGGCCTGCGTGGCCAGCGAGGCGGATGTGCTGATCACCATTGCCGACAATGGCGTGGGCCTGCCGCCCGACCGGGCGCGGCTGTTCGAGCCCTATGTCACCACCCGCGAAAAGGGCACCGGCCTTGGCCTGCCCATCGTGAAGAAGATCATCGAGGAACATGGCGGGTCGCTCATCCTGACCGACGCGCCGATATTTGACGGCAATGCCCATGCGGGCGCGCTGGCGGAGATCCGTCTGCCACGGGCCCTGCGCCCGACCCGCACACGGGGCAAAGCATCGGCCATGGACGGCCAGGGGGACGCATGAGCAATATTCTAATTGTGGACGACGAACGCGATATCCGGGAATTGATCGGGGATATTCTGCGCGACGAAGGGTTTCAGGTGCGGCTCGCCGCCAATGCGGATGAATGTATCGCCGCGATCAATGCCGAGGCCCCGGCGCTGATGATCCTCGACATCTGGCTGAAAGACAGCCGGATGGACGGGATCGACATTCTGAAAACCGTCAAACGCGACAACCCGGATGTGCCGGTGGTAATCATTTCCGGCCATGGCAATATCGAGATTGCGGTGGCCGCGATCAAACAGGGGGCCTATGACTTCATCGAGAAGCCCTTCAACATTGATCAGTTGATGGTCGTTGTCAGCCGCGCGATGGAAACCTCGCGGCTGCGGCGTGAAAACAGCGAATTGCGCCGCCGCGATGTGACTGCCTCGGAAATGCTGGGCAATTCACCCGCCTTCCGTGCCTTGAAGGCGCAGCTGGAAAAGGTGACGAAATCCAATGGTCGCGTGATGCTGACCGGGCCTGCCGGATCGGGCAAGGAAATGGCAGCGCGTTTTATCCATACCAATTCCAACCGGGCCTCGGCACCGTTCATCTCGGTCTCGTCGGCGGCGATTGAACCCGAACGCATGGAAGAAGTGTTGTTCGGACGTGAAACGCCCGAGCGGGGCGTCGAGCCGGGTCTGCTGGAACAGGCGCATGGTGGTGTGGTCTATTTCGATGAAGTGGCCGATATGCCGCTGGGCACTCAGTCGAAGATCCTGCGGGTGCTGGTGGATCAGCAATTCACCCGCGCAGGCGGGGCCGACAAGGTGCGCGTCGATCTGCGGGTGATCAGCTCGACCACCCGCGATCTGCGCCATGAAATCACCGCAGGCCGGTTTCGGCAGGAGCTGTATGACCGGCTGAACGTGGTGCCGATCGGCGTGCCGAGCCTTGAGGAACGCCGCGAAGACATCCCTGAACTGACGCGGCATTTCATTGATATGTTCCACCGCTCGCAAGGTCTGCCGCTGCGCAATCTGACGCCGGATGCCGAAGCGATGCTGCAAACGATGCAATGGCCGGGCAATGTGCGCCAGTTGCGCAATGTGATCGAACGGGTGCTGATCCTGGGCGATGGCACCGGCCCGGTCGAGGCCAAAGAACTGCCGGGCCGCGAGACGCCGGGCAGCGACGAGGGCCGCATGGTGCTGGGTGGTGCCATGGCGACGCTGCCCCTGCGCGAGGCGCGCGAACTGTTCGAAAAGGAATACCTGCTGACGCAGATCAACCGCTTTGGCGGCAATATCTCGCGCACCGCGAATTTCGTCGGCATGGAGCGCTCGGCCCTGCACCGCAAACTGAAATCGCTGGGGGTGGTGACCACCGCCAAATCTGGCGGCCGCATGGCGCGGCTGGAGGATGATGAGGAGGAGGATGGCGACGAGTGATCGGCGCATCCCCGGACAGGTGATGGCAGCCAAGCTGCGCGGTTCCGCAAGGTCGCCGCTCAGCTCGCGTGTTGACCCCATCCCCCACCCATGCCATGCCTGACCCGATCCAAACGAGGGCTTTCCCATGAAGGTGATCATCTGTGGCGCAGGGCAGGTGGGTTGGCAGATCGCCCGCCACCTCTCGGGCGAACGCAATGACGTGACGGTGGTGGACAGCAACGCCGATCTGGTGCGCCGCGCCACCGAAACGCTGGATGTGCAGGGCATCACCGGCTTTGCCAGCTATCCCGATGTGCTGGAGAAGGCCGGGGCACGCGATGCCGACATGATCATCGCCGCCACCTATTCCGACGAGGTGAACATGGTCACCTGTCAGGTGGCCCATTCCATATTCGGCGTGCCGCGCAAGATTGCGCGGCTGCGGGCTCAAAGTTATCTGGATGCGATCTATTCCGATCTCTACCGCCGCGACCATCTGCCGATTGATGTGGTGATCTCGCCCGAGCGCGAGGTGGCCGAGGCGGCGATGCAGCGGCTGGCGGCCCCCGCCACCTTTGATACCGAAAGCTTCTTTGGCGGCAAGGCGCAGCTTCTGGGCATCGCGCTGGATGCCGATTGCCCGGCGCTGAACACGCCCTTGCGCCAGTTGAACGAGCTGTTTTCCACCCTGCGCGCCATCGTGGTCGGCGTGCGCCGCAAGGGGCGGCTGTTCGCGCCCGAACCGGGGGATCAGCTGTTTGCCGAAGATCAGATCTATGTGCTGGCCCATATCGAGGATGTAAACCGCACGCTGGATATCTTTGGCAAAAGCACCAAGAAACAAGAGCGGGTGGTGATCATCGGTGGCGGCAATGTCGGTCTGGCCGTGGCCCGCGCGCTGGAGGCGCGGACCGACCGGATCCGCGCCAAGGTGATCGAAAAGAACCGCGCCCGCGCCGAATATGCCGCCGACAACCTGCAACGCACCATCGTGCTGAACGGCGACGGCATGGATATCGACCTGCTGATGGAAGCGGCGATTGACCGGGCCGATGCGGTTCTGGCCGTCACCGATGATGACAAGACCAATATGCTGGTGGCGGTGCGGGCCAAATCGGCGGGCTGTCCGATGGCCATCGCACTGGTCAACGACCCGACGCTGGTGCCGCTGATGGCCGAACTGGACATTGACGCCTATATCAACCCGCGCGCCACCACCGTCAGCTCGATCCTGCGCCACATCCGGCATGGCCGGGTGCGGGCGATCTATTCCATCGGCGATGCCGAGGCCGAGGTGATCGAGGCGCAGGTTCTGGGCACCTCGCCGCTGGCGGGCCGCCTGATCCGGGATATCGAATTTCCCGAAGGCGTGCTGGTCGGCGCGGTGATGAAGGGCGACAAGGTGATGAAACCCACCGGCGATCTGCGCATCGACGAGGGCGATGCCATTGCCATGTTCGCCATGGCCAAGGACGTGCCGGAAGTGGAGCGGCTGCTGCAAGTCTCCATCGACTTTTTCTGAGCCATGATCCTGCGCCGCCTTCTTGATCTGCCGCTGATCGTCATCCTGATGGCGATTGCCTCGGTGTCCATGCTGGTGCCGAGCATGCACGCCTATGCGCTGCGCCAGCATGATGTCGGGCGGCCGTTCTTCTATTCGGCGCTGATCCTGCTGATGTTCACCGGCATGATTGCGCTGGCCACCGCCAATGCCCGGCCGCGCGACCCACGGCGCAGCCATCTGAAGGCGCTGGTCGGGGCCTATCTGGTGTTGCCGCTGATGCTCGCCATCCCGTTTCACGAGGCGGTGCCGGATACCACCTTTGCGAACGCCTGGTTCGAGATGCTGTCGAGCTTCACCACCACCGGGGCGACGCTGTATGACACGCCGGGCCGGTTGGCGCCCAGCCTGCATCTGTGGCGCTCGCTGGTGGGCTGGCTGGGCGGGTTTTATATCCTGCTGATGGGCGTGGCCGTGCTGATGCCGATGAATCTTGGCGGCATGGAGGTTCTGGGCGGGCGTATCGCAGGCGACGCAGGCGCGCCGCAGATCACCCGCATCGCCGATCCGTCCGAACGGGTGACGCGCTTTGCCATCCTGCTGTTTCCGGCCTATGCGGGCTTCACCCTGCTGCTGTGGATCGGGCTGGCGATGGCGGGAGAAAGCGGTTTTGTGGCGCTGTGCCTTGCCATGGCCACGCTGTCGACCAGTGGCATCACGCCGGATGCCGGATTGACCGCCGCGCAGGCCGGGGTGCCGGGCGAGATGCTGATTGCGCTGTTCCTGACGCTGGGCATCACCCGCCGCGCCTATCCGGGGGCGTTTTTTGCGGATCGTGGCCTGCCGCTTTATCGCGACCCCGAGGTGCGCATGGCGGCGGGGCTGGTGGCGGTGGTGACGGTCGTGCTGTTCCTGCGCCACTGGGTCGGGGCCATTGAAAACGCCGAAGGGCAGGATCTGCCTGCGTTTTTCCACGTTCTGTGGGGCACTGCCTTCACCGCACTGTCCTTCCTGACCACCACCGGATTTGCTGCCGATCAATGGGCCTCGGCACGGATCTGGTCGGGGCTGGAGACTCATGGCCTGATCCTGCTGGGGCTTGCGGTGATTGGCGGTGGCGTGGCCACGACGGCGGGCGGGGTCAAGCTGTTGCGCGTCTATGCGTTGTTCCGCCATGGCCAGCGCGAGATGGAGCGGCTGATCCATCCCCATTCGGTCGGCGGGGCCGGGGCCTCGGCCCGGCGGCTGCGCGGCGAGGGCGCGCATGTCGCCTGGGTGTTCTTCATGCTGTTTGCGCTGTCGATCGCCGCCGTGGTGGCGGCGCTGACTTTGGTGGGCATCGGCTTTGATCCGGCGCTGATCCTTGCGATTGCCGCGCTGTCCAATACCGGGCCGCTGGCAGCGCTGGCGGGCGAGGTTCCCGTGCGCTTTGCCGAACTGGGCTTTGACGCCAAGGTGATTCTGGGCGTTGCCATGGTTCTGGGCCGGATCGAGGCGCTGGCGGTTCTGGCGCTGCTGACGCCCGAGCAATGGCGGAAATGAATAGGCAATTGCCCGTATAACGGGCTGTTTTTGGGCTGGAATCTCCCTGCGAGGCCAGACATACTGATTCTGCTGCCAAACCAGAACGAGGACGGGTGGCGCATCAGGACCGCGCGATAAAAAAAGGCAAAAAAAAATGGCTGCCGACAAACAGAATTTGCAGGACGCTTTTCTCAATCATGTGCGGAAGGCGAAAGTTCCGGTCACGATTTTTTTGATCAATGGGGTGAAGCTTCAGGGCGTCATCACCTGGTTTGACAATTTCTGCGTGCTTCTGCGCCGCGATGGGCAATCGCAACTCGTGTATAAACACGCGATTTCCACGATCATGCCGGGCGCACCGATCAACCTTTATGAAGGTGAAGACTGATTTCCGATCTTCCAGACGATGAGGACGAGTTCGACCCGCTGTTGCGAGACGGCAGCGGGATCGACGCCTATGAGACCGCCGCCCGCCCGACACGGGCCTGGGTGCTGCATCCGGATATCCGCGCCGACAAGGCCCGTCGGCTGCCCGAACACGGGCTGGCCGAAGCGGTGTCGCTGGCCGCAGCGCTGCCGGGGATGGAGGTTCTGGGGGCCGAGGTCGTGCGCCTGCCGCGCCTGCAACCGGGCATGTTGTTCGGATCGGGCAAGGTGGCCGAGCTGAAGGCGCGCTTTGCCGCCGAAGAGGTCGAACTGGTGCTGGTGGACGGCCCGGTCAGCCCGGTGCAGCAGCGCAATCTGGAAAAGGAATGGGGCGTCAAACTGCTCGACCGCACCGGCCTGATCCTTGAGATTTTTGCGGATCGCGCCCGCACCCGCGAGGGTGTGTTGCAGGTGGAGCTGGCGGCGCTGTCCTATCAGCGCACCCGGCTGGTCCGCGCCTGGACCCACCTTGAACGCCAGCGCGGTGGGTTTGGCTTTGTCGGAGGCCCCGGCGAGACGCAGATCGAGGCCGACCGGCGCGCGATTGACGATCAGGTCATCCGCATCAAGCGCCAGCTCGACAAGGTGGTGCGCACCCGCGAGTTGCACCGCGCCGCGCGCCGCAAGGTGCCGTTCCCGATTGTGGCGCTGGTCGGCTATACCAACGCCGGCAAATCCACGCTGTTCAACCGCGCGACCGGGGCCGAGGTTCTGGCCAAGGACATGCTGTTTGCCACGCTCGATCCCACGATGCGCGGCGTCACGCTGCCCTCGGGGCGCAAGGTGATCCTGTCGGATACGGTGGGCTTCATTTCGGATCTGCCGACGCAACTGGTTGCCGCCTTCCGCGCCACGCTGGAAGAGGTGCTGGAGGCAGATCTGATCCTGCATGTGCGCGACATCGCCCACCCGGAAAGCGCGGAACAGGCGGCGGATGTCACCGATATTCTGGCCAGCCTCGGGGTAAAGGCCGCCACGCCGATGTTCGAGGTGTGGAACAAGCTTGATCTGGTCGATGCCACCACCCATGACGGGCTGATCCGGCAGGCCGAGGCGCGCGAGCATGTCTTTGCCGTCTCTGCCCTGACCGGCGAGGGGCTGAACCGGCTGCTTGAGGCTGTCAGCACCGCCTTCGACGAAGAAAAGACCGACCTCACGCTCACCCTGCCGTTCTCCGAAGGCCGCAAACACGCCTGGCTGCACGCCGAGGGCGTGGTGCTGGCTGAACGGCAGCTTGATGAGGGCTGGCAGCTGGATCTGCGCTGGACGGCGCGGCAAGAGGCGTGCTGGCGCGGGCTGTAAGGGCCAATTAAGCGGGCGGGGCCGTCAGTAGTCCCGCCGCAGATAGATGCTGTCGCACCATTCGTCGCGCCACCGCATCGTGCGTTCCGCGCGCCCGGTTTCCACAAAGCCCAGCCGGGTCAGCAGCCGCAGCGAGGCGGTGTTGCGCGGATCCACCTCGGCGATCAGATGGGTCAGCTCGGGGCGGATGTGGTGCAGATGGGCGATGAGGGCCGTCATCGCCTCTTGCGCCAGACCCTGACCCCAGTGATCGGGATGCAGCAGATAGCCGATTTCCGGCAGACGCCAAGCCCCGGCCTTGCCGATCACCGCACCGTCCTTTTCAATCAGAAAATCAAGACTGTCCGGCCCGGGCTCCACCAGTTCACGCAGCCAGCGGCGGGTTTCCTCCAGCGTTTCATGTTCGGGGCGTGACCAGTAGCGCATCACCACGGGTTGGAAAACAGCCGGTGAGTGGCATCAAGATCGTCCCATGTCGCGCGGCGCAGGGTCAGGCGGGCGGTCCGGATCATGGCTGCCCCGCCGGGGTCAGCACCATGTCGCCCACCGCCGCCGCCCGCGCCAGTTCGGGATCCAGCGACATCGGGATATATTCGCCACGCCGCCAGCGTTCGCCCAGATTGTCATAATGACGGCTGAGCGGATGGCCTGACTGGCCAGTGGAGATGATGAACACCGAACTGTCGGGATCGGCAAAATCATAGACGCCGCGATACCCCGCGCCATGCACGTTCAGGAACGGATCGGGCGCACTGCCCTTGGTGCGGCCCCTCATCAGCGTATTGTCCCCGCCCGAGGTGCTTTGGCGGATGTTCACGAAATAGCGCAGCACCGGCACATCGCCCAGAACCGGGTGATCCTGCGCCGCCTGATGCACATCACCCCAACGCCAGCTTTCGACATTCGGCCCATAGGTTTCCGACAGGCCCAGCAGCGCGTCATCCAGCGCGATGCGGGCCAGATCGGCACAGCTTTCCACCACCGCCGACTGGATCACATCGCACCAGACCGCCGCGCCGTCGATATTGCGATAGACGCGTTCCATGAAGATCGGCTCCACATGGGTGAATTCATCCGCCATCGGCCCGATCTCGTCGCGGATCAGCCGGTCCTGCAAGGCGCGGACCCAGGCCATGTAGATCAGCGGCTCTGGCAGATGTTCGTTCATCTCGCCATTCCATTTCGCCATGATCTCCAGCGCGCGCTGGCGCAGGCGTTCGGGCGTGCCATCCGGGGCCGCCTCGCCGGTGAACCACAGATCCGCCCCGATCAGCGGCAACAACGACCGCGCGGTGAAGCTGACGGTATCCAGCTGCGCTTCGATGAAGCTTTCGCGGGTATGCACCTCGCGGGTTTTCATCAGGGTCAGCCAGCGCTGGATGCGCTGCGTATCGCCCCAGTCAAAGCTGACATGGGCCGGGAAGGCGGCATCGACGATCTTGTTGTTGGTATTGCCCAGGATCCCGCTGGTCGGGTTGGTGAAGCGCGGGTTCTGCTCATAGGGAAAGATGCCTTTCCAGCGGTTTTCGGCCAGCCAGCCGGGGCTTGGCATCCGACCCTGACTCTGGTGGCGTGGATCGCGCTGCGGCATCGCCCCGATCATCTGCATCGCCACGCCATTGCGGTCGGCCAGCATCAGGTTCTGCGCCGGTGCCACAAACAGCCGCCCGGCCTCGATTGCCGCCTCGGTCGATTTCGCGGCCATCAGCCGCATCGCTGCGGTCATCGTCGTGTCCTGCCCGGTCAGCGCCGTCCAGCCGAGTGCTGTGACATGGCGGGCCGGGGTGATTGTTGCCAGATCATAATGCGAGCCGGGCAGTACCGGGCCATTGTCGGTCCAGCGCAGGGTAATCGTTACCGGCTCGGCATCTTTCACCTGAATGATGGTGCGGCGCGTCTCGAAGCGTTTCCACCCATCGGGCGTGCGATATTCTTCGGCGTTTTCCGGGTTCACCTCTTCGATGAACAGATCCTGATCATCGAGATACGATGAGGTGAGGCCCCATCCCAGCGCTTCGGACCGGCCGATCAGCACGGAAGGGATGCCCGGAATGGTGGCCCCGATCACGCCGCCCGATTGCAGCTCCAGCCGGGCCAGATACCACAGCGTCGGCGCGGTGAAGCCCAGATGCGGGTCATTGGCCAGCAGAGATCCGCCCGCCGCCGAGCGGTTCGGGGCCGCAGCCCAGGAGTTTGATGCCCCCGCAAGGCCGCGGCGCGGGAAGGGCGACAGGCTGTCGTCGGCCATGCGGCGCGGCACCTGCGCCGGATAGGTGCCGGGCACGAGGCTGGCATAATCGGGCAGGGCGGCCACGGCGCTGCCGGGGTCATCGGGCAGGATGTCGCGCAGGCGGGCATCGGGCAGCAGCAGTGACACGCGGGCGCGCAGCACCTCATCCTCCAGATGCCCCGAGAGTTGCAGCGCCATCAGCTTGAGCAGGGCCAGACTGTCCGCCGGTTGCCAGGCGGCGATTTCATTGGAAAAGAAAAAGAACTCCGGCGCGCCCCGACCGCGCGCATTGATATTCACCTCGGAGATCCAGGCATTGACGCCGCGCGCATAGGCCTCCAGCGCCGCCGTGGTCGGCGCGTCCTGCACCGCCACAGCCTCGCGGGCGTAGGTGTAAAGGTCATAGCGGCGCAGCAATTCGTCAATCTTGACGGTGCGGTTGCCAAAGACTTCGGACAGGCGGCCCTGCGCCGTGCGGCGCAGCATGGTCATCTGCCACAGCCGATCCTGCGCATGGGCAAAGCCAAGCGCAAAGAACACATCTTCATCTGTCTTGCCAAAGATATGCGGCACATTGTCATTGTTGCGCACGATTTCCACCGGGGCGGAAATGCCCGCCAGCGTGAAATCCTCGTTATAGTCGGGCAAGGACCGCGACAGGAAATAATAGCTGATCAGCACGGCCAGCAGGCTGAGAACCACCAAGCCGGTGAAAATGCGCAGCAGCCAGCGGAAGAGCGAAAGCATGGGGGCCTGTCCTTGACCTTGTATCCGAGATGGGTTCCTAGTCGATCCCGCGTCCGGGGGCAATTGCGAGGGAGTTCACCATGGCGAATGTGGCGTTTCTTGGCTTGGGAGTGATGGGATACCCGATGGCGGGGCATCTGGTCGCCAAGGGGCATCAGGTGACCGTCTATAACCGCAGCGAATCCAAGGCGAAAGCCTGGGTGGCCGAACATGGTGGCGGCTGGGGGGCAACCCCGCGCGCGGCGGCGGAAGCGGCGGATTTCGTGATGGCCTGTGTCGGCAATGACGATGATCTGCGCAGCATCTGCCTTGGGCCGGACGGGGCCTTTGCGGGCATGAAACCGGGCGCTGTATTCGTGGATCACACCACCGTTTCGGCACAGGTCACGCGCGAGCTGGCTGCCGTGGCCGCAGATCAGGGCAAGGGCTTTGTCGATGCACCGGTGTCGGGCGGGCAGGCCGGTGCGGTGAATGGTGTGCTGTCGGTGATGTGCGGCGGGCCGGAGGCCGATTACGCCAGGGCCGAGCCGGTGATTGCCGCCTATGCGCGGATCTGCCGCCGTCTGGGCGACAGCGGGGCCGGGCAGCTGGCCAAGATGATGAACCAGATCTGCATCGCCGGGCTGGTGCAGGGGCTGGCCGAGGCGCTGGCCTTTGGTCAGAAAGCCGGGCTTGACGGCGAGGCCGTGGTCGAGGTGATCAGTCAGGGGGCTGCCGGAAGCTGGCAGATGGCAAACCGCCACAAGACCATGCTGGCCGACAGCTTTGATTTCGGCTTTGCGGTTGATTGGATGCGCAAGGATCTGGGCATCTGCCTTGCCACCGCAGATGAGATCGGCGCAAGCCTGCCCATCACCGCGCTGATCGACCAGTTCTACAAGGATGTGCAGCTGATGGGCGGCGGGCGCAATGATACGTCCAGCTTGATCCGGCGTCTGTCGACCGGCCCTAAGTGAACTACTGGGGGGGGCGTGGCCTGCCACGCTCCCCAACGCGATTACGGAATGATACGGGTGTATTTGGTGCCCGACAACGTGGCCCCGGCGATCAGCCCCGATTGACCAAATACCAGCGCGATCACCGGCGAGATTTCGGTGGTGTCCTTGCCCAGCGAGGCGCCCTGTTCGGGCGTTGCATATTTCAGATCCGCACCTGCGGCCCAGCCGGGCGAGCGGCGGAATTCGGTCAGCGCGTCCTGTGTCATGAAGAACAGCGCATGGGCATATTGCTGCGCGCCGATCTGAAAGCCGATGGTCGCCTTGGCGGCAGAGTAATAATCCACCGTCGCATCATTGATGCGCAGTGAGCCGCGACCAAAGGCCCCGCCGATGCCGAAACCGGCCTCTGTCACCAGCGGCATATACAGCACGCCATAGGCCTTGCCCGCGAGTTCGCGCGTGCCGGGATAGCGGTTGAACAGGTAGTTGCGGGTCTCGTCCACCCGCGCGTCAATCGTCGGCCCGCCATTGGTGCCGATGCCATTGCCACAGGCGGCCAGTGCAAACCCAGCCCCGCCCATCACGATCATGGACCGACGTGTCATTCTGGAATTGGAAAACATGCTCTGCCTCGCTACCTCGGGATTAGGGCTCTGCGGCCCCGTTTCCCAAGATATAGCGCATATTCAAGCGCATGTCACCGAAACTTGCGATATTCGGCAACAAGCCGCCACCCCGTCGGCGCCCCGGTCAGCCGCGCAAAAGCCGGGCGGCCTCGGGGGCGAAATAGGTCAGGATGCCATCACAGCCCGCGCGTTTGAACGCCATCAGGCTTTCCATCATCGCCGCCTCGCCATTGATCCAGCCATGATCTGCCGCGCCCCGGATCATCGCATATTCGCCCGACACCTGATAGGCATAAGTCGGCACGCCGAAGGTGTCCTTCACCCGGCGGCAGATATCCAGATAGGGCATCCCCGGCTTGACCATCACCATATCCGCGCCCTCGCGCAGATCGCGTTCGATCAGGCGCAGCGCCTCGTCGCTGTTGGCAGGGTTCATCTGGTAGGTTTTTTTGTCGCCCTTCAGCGCACCGGTTGCCCCCACCGCATCGCGGAACGGGCCATAGAAGGCCGAGGCATATTTGGCGGAATAGCTGAGGATCGTTATATCCTTGTGGCCCGCCGCCTCCAGCGCCCTGCGGATCGCGCCGACGCGGCCATCCATCATGTCGGAGGGGCCAAGGATGTCTGCGCCGCTTTCGGCCTGCGCCAGCGCCATCTTCACCAGCGCCTCGACCGTTTCGTCATTGAGGATCAGGCCATCGCGCACCAGCCCATCATGGCCATTGCTGTTGTAGGGGTCGAGCGCGATATCCGTCATCACCGCAATCTGCGGCACCGCCGCCTTGATGGCGCGGATGCAGCGATTGGTCAGGTTGTCGGGGTTCCATGCCTCTTCGCAGGCCTCGGTCTTGACCGAAGGGTCGGTATAGGGAAACAGGCAGATCGCCGGGATACCCAGATCGGCCGCCTCGGCCGCCGCCTCCACCGCCAGATCCAGCGACAGGCGGAACACACCGGGCATCGAGGCGATCGGCTCGCGGATCGCCGCGCCATCGCGGATGAAGATCGGCCAGATCAGATCATTGACCGACAGCACGTTTTCCTGGGTCAGACGGCGCAGCGCGTCGCTGCTGCGCGCACGGCGAAAGCGGGCGGCGGGGTAGGCGGCTTGGATCGGGCGCATCGGGTTTCCTCGGGAAAGGCGGTCTGGATCGGGCGGTCGAAAACTGGCACACCGGCAACGCCGTGGCGGGCATTACACGTTTTTTTCTGCCTGCCATGGAAAAGCGCGCATCGCAAGGATAGGAATGCCACAGATTTGCTCGCCCCTGTGGCGATTGGCTGCCGGAGTTCGCGCGTGCAATGGTATGAAACCATCTTTGAACTGATCGACATGCGGTCGTTCTCCAATCTCTGGTTCTGGATCATTCTGGCCGTGCAATGGTCGCTGACAAGCCATTGGGTGCTGGGCATCCCCTATGATCTGGTGCTGCGCGCCCGCCGCAAGGGCGGGCAGGCCAGCGCGGATCTTGAAGCGCTGGCGCGGGTGAATGTGAACCGGCTGCTGTATATCGCCCATGTGTCGGGGCTGTGGATCACCGGCTTTGCCGGCTTCATCTTGACGGCGCTGATCCTGCTGGGCTTTGTCTATGATCTGGAATTTGCGCAGGCGGTGTTCTGTCTGGTGTTTCCGATGCTGCTGGTCAGCCTGCTGTCGCTGCGCACGGCGCACCGGATTGCCGATGGCGCGCATCAGGGCGAGGCGCTGCACGGGCGGCTGCTGCGGCTGCGGCTGGCGACACAGGCCATCGGCATGACCTCGATCCTGTTCACCTCGCTCTGGGGCATGTGGCAGAACATGCAGTTGGGCGCGTTTGGCTGAACGGATTTGCGGCGACGGGTGGCTTTACATCTGCGCGACAGGGGTTAAATCACCGCTATGGCAGAACAAATGAAGATCATTCTCGGCGGCGCGCCGGAAGGCTATGATGCGCGGCTTGTGGCAAAGGAATTGGCGCGAGGCGCGCCGGTCATTCATATCGCGCGCGATGACAAGCGCATGGAGGCGATGCGCGCGGCCCTGGCCTTCATGGCCCCCGAGGCGCTGGTGCTGGATTTTCCGGCCTGGGATTGCCTGCCCTATGACCGGGTTTCGCCCAATCCTGAAATCTCGGCCCGCCGCATGGCCACGCTTGCCGCATTGGCGCATGGTGTTCCCGGGCCCTTCGTGCTGCTGACCACGATGACGGCGGCGACCCAGCGTATTCCGGCGCGCGATGTGGTGGCGGGGGCCTCTTTCACCGCGCGGGTGGGCGACCGGGTGAACGAGGCGGCGCTGCGGCAGTTTCTGGCGCGCATGGGGTTTTCCCTTGTCACGACCGTCACCGAGCCGGGCGATTACGCGGTGCGTGGCGGCATTGTCGATATTTACCCGCCGGGCGATCATGGGCCGGTCCGGCTCGATTTCTTTGGCGATGTGCTGGATGGCGCGCGGCGCTTTGATCCCGAAACACAGCGCACCACCGAAAAGCTGACAGCAGTCGATTTTGCGCCCATGTCGGAGATTGTGCTGGACGAGGCGGCGATCACCCGCTTTCGCCAGACCTACCGCATCGAATTTGGCGCCGCGGGATCGGAAGACCCGCTGTATGAGGCGGTCAGCGCCGGGCGCAAACATCAGGGCATGGAACATTGGCTGCCGTGGTTCCATACCCGGCTGGAAACGCTGTTCGATTACCTGCCCACGGCTGCCGTGATGCTGGACGATCAGGTGACCTCGGCGCGCCTGTCGCGCTGGGAGGGCATCGCGGATCAATACGAGGCGCGGCGCGAACAACTGGGCGCGAAGGGGCGGCTGGATACGGTATACAAACCGGCCCCGCCAGAGCTGCTGTATCTGAAGGATACCGCCTTCGAGGCGGCGGTTGCCGGGCATCGCGTGATCCAGCTTTCACCACTGGCGCAATCGCCGGGGCCGGGTGTTCTGGATGCGGGCGGGCGGATCGGGCGCAGCTTCGCGCCCGAACGACAGATTGAAAACATCAGCCTTTTCGGTGCCTTGGCAGACCATATTCGCGCGATGCGCGAGGATCGCCAGGTGGTGATCGCCAGCTGGTCTGAAGGCGCGCGCGAGCGTCTGAAAGGCCTGATGGAAGATCAGGGCCTGCTGGGTGCCCGCGAAATCCGCGATCTGCGCGAGGTGCCCGAAGGCCGTGGCGGGCTGTTTCTGGCGGTCTGGGCGCTGGAGGAAGGCTTTGCCGCACCGGGGCTGGTGGTCATCTCGGAGCAGGATGTTCTGGGTGACCGGCTGGTGGCAAAACCGCGCAAGAAGCGCAAAGCCGAAAACTTCCTGCAGGAAATCGGCACCCTGTCGCCCGGCGATCTGGTGGTGCATGTCGAACATGGCGTCGGCCGCTTCATGGGGCTGGAGACGCTGCGGGTGCCGCAGCTGCCCTCCAACAAACCCGGCCCGCCGCATGAATATGTGCATCTGGTCTATGCCGAGGATGCCAAGCTTTACCTGCCGGTCGAAAACATCGAACTGCTCAGCCGCTATGGCCATGACGAAGGCCTGCTGGACCGGTTGGGCGGCGGTGCTTGGCAGGCCAAGAAGGCCAAGCTGAAGGAACGCATCCGCGAGATTGCCGAACGGCTGATGCGCATTGCCGCCGAACGCCATCTGCGCCATGCGCCGATTCTCGAGGCCCCGCATGCGATGTGGGAGGCCTTCGCCGCCCGCTTTCCCTATCAGGAAACCGATGATCAGCTGAACGCGATTTCCGATGTGGTGGCGGATCTGGAGGCGGGCAGCCCCATGGACCGGCTCATCGTCGGCGATGTCGGCTTCGGCAAGACCGAAGTGGCGATGCGCGCCGCCTTTGTCGCGGCGCTGGCCGGGATGCAGGTGGCGGTGATCTGCCCGACCACGCTGCTGGCCCGCCAGCATTACCGCAGCTTTGCCGAACGCTTTCGCGGCTTCCCGATCGAGGTGCGGCCGCTGTCGCGCTTCGTGTCGGCCAAGGCCGCTGCCGCCACCCGCGCCGGGCTGGCCGATGGCACGGTGGATATTTGCGTGGGCACCCATGCGCTGCTGGCCAAGGCGATCCGTTTCAAGAACCTCGGCCTGCTTGTCATTGATGAAGAACAACATTTCGGTGTCAGCCATAAGGAACGGCTGAAAGAGATGCGCGCCGAAATCCATGTGCTGACGCTGACCGCAACGCCGATCCCGCGCACGCTGCAACTCAGCCTGACCGGGGTGCGCGATCTGTCGATCATCGCCACGCCGCCGGTGGATCGTCTGGCGATCCGCACCTATGTGTCGGAGTTCGATACCGTCACGCTGCGCGAGGCGCTGTTGCGCGAACGCTACCGCGGCGGACAGAGCTTTTTCGTCGTGCCTCGCCTGACCGACCTGCCGGAGATCGAGGATTTCCTGAAAACCCATGTGCCGGAAGTGACCTATGTGATCGCGCATGGCCAGCTTGCCGCCGGTGATCTGGACGAGCGGATGAACGAATTCTACGACGGCCGCTATGATGTGCTGCTGGCCACCACCATCGTGGAATCGGGGCTGGATATTCCCACCGCCAATACGATGATCGTGCATCGCGCCGATATGTTCGGCCTGTCGCAGCTGTATCAGATCCGTGGCCGGGTGGGCCGGGCCAAGACCCGCGCCTATTGTTACCTGACCACACGGCCCCGTGCGCCGCTGACCCCGCAGGCGATGAAGCGGCTGAAACTGCTGGGCAGCCTCGACAGTCTGGGGGCCGGGTTCAATCTGGCCAGCCACGACCTTGATCTGCGCGGCGCGGGCAATCTGCTGGGCGAAGAACAATCGGGCCATATCAAGGAAGTCGGCTACGAGCTGTATCAATCCATGCTGGAAGAGACGATTGCCAAGATCAAATCGGGCGAAATCTCGGGTCTGGCCAAGATGGATGACCAATGGGCACCGCAGATCAATCTGGGGGTGCCGGTGCTGATCCCCGAGGACTATGTGCCGGATCTGGACATCCGCCTTGGTCTCTACCGCCGTCTCAGCCAATTGGCGACGAAGGTGGAGTTGGAAGGCTTTGCCGCCGAACTGATCGACCGTTTCGGCGCCCTGCCGAAAGAGGTGAACACGCTGATGCTGGTGGTGCGGATCAAGGCGATGTGCAAACGCGCGGGCATCTCACGGCTGGATGCCGGGCCGAAGGGGGCCACGCTGCAATTCCACAATGACAAATTCGCCGATCCCGCCGGACTGGTGGCCTTCCTGCAAGCGCAGGGGACGGCGGCGCGCGTCAAGGACAACAAGGTGGTTCTGGCGCTGGACTGGCCGACCGAGGCGGACCGGATCAAGGGGGCCTTCGCCATCGCCCGCGAGTTGGCGGAAAAGGTGCTGCGCCCCAAGGCCAAGTAACCGATTTTCCCGCGCAGAAATGACCAAGGCCCGGCATCCGCCGGGCCTTGGTGTTTGTCGCGCTGTGGGTTGATCAGAAGATCGAGATGTCGTTTTCCAGAGCGGCAAGTTTCATGTTGTTGATGATCAGCGTGTCGCCATCTTCAAACGTGAACAGCACATTGCGGCCGTTCTGGCTTGCGAATTCCAGGGCTTCTGCGGCGGTGGTGAAGCCCAGATCTTCGCTGAGCGACAGGGTGTCGACATTGTCGCGGAAGTCCATAACGCGGTCGTCGCCGGTGCCGAGGTCCAGCACGAAAGTATCCGCGCCCGAGCCGCCGATCATCGTGTCATTGCCTGCGCCGCCGAAGATCATGTCGGCGCCTTCGTTGCCGTTGATCCGGTCTGCGCCGGAGTTGCCCTCAAGCACATCTGCGCCGGTGCCGCCGGTGATCACATCGTTGTCGTCGCCGCCGACGAGGCTGTCATTGCCGGCACCGCCCAGAATGGTGTCATCGCCCGCGCCGCCATCCACAAAGTCGATGCCTGCGCTGGCTTCAACGCGGTCATTGCCGTCGCCGCCAAACACGGTGTCATCGCCGAAACCGGCCAGGATCTTGTCGGAGTTGGCTTCGCCCAGCAGGCTGTCATTGCCGTTGCCGCCGACCAGCGTGTCCAGACCGTTGCCACCCGAGATGCTGTCGTTGCCGTTGTCGCCCTTGATGCTGTCATTGCCGCCGCCACCCGAGGCCACGTCATTGCCCACGCCGAGGATGATCTTGTCGTTGCCCGCCATGCCCGTCACGACATCATTGCCCGCGCCGGTGTTGAGGGCAGTCGTGCTCCAGTCATCATGCAGGGCGTTGCCGGTCACAACGTCATTTTCGGTCTTGCCGTCATAGGAATCGAGCATCTCGATCTTGAAGGTCGCGCCCGGACGCGGGCTTTCGCGCATGTCGGTCAGTGCCGAGCTGATGGTCACGCCGCTGAGGAACGAATTGTAAGCGGCGGCGCTGGCGAAGGTCGGCAGCGTGTCGCCGCCCAGCGCGAAGAAATGGCGCTGGTTGGAGGTCCCTGCATCCACTTGAAGCACCAGCGTGCGGTTGCCGTCGCCCCAAGTATAGACAGCGATGCTGGCATCATCTTCCAGATCCAGACGGGTGCTGCCGATCGTGACGCTCAGCGGCGCGGTGCTGCCACGGGACAGCTGGATTTCGATCGGCGAGAATGCGCCCGACGCCGGGGTGGTCAGTGCGTATTTGAGCGCGTGGTTGCCGCTCACGACGTAATTGAGCGAGGTCGCGGCAACGCCCGTCGGGGTGCCGCTGGTCGTGGTCACGCTGAAGCCGGAAAGAGTGTAAGTGGTCATGCCTTGTCCTCTGTGTGCAAAAAAGGTTGTGTCTGCCCCTGTGAGGCATTGGTTAATGTCGGACGCAGGCGAAATTGTGAAATTTGCGTGTTCAGATCAGCATATATTGAGGGCGCACACGCAAAACGCGAAGTTTCAAGGTCAGCGCCGGGGCAGGCTGCGCATCAGCAGCGTGCCCAGCACGGTCAGGCCACAGATCCCGAAGGCCAGCGGCACCGGCGTGCCATCGAAGGCAAGGCCCAGCGGCACGGCAAGCGCCACCGCCAGAACCGTGGCAATCGCCCCGGTGACCGAGGCGGCCATACCCGCGATATGGCCCACCGGCTCCAACGCCAGCGCATTGAGATTGCCGAGCGTCAGCCCCGCCATCATGAACACGCTGACCGTCCAGCCGATATAAAGCCCGAACTGCACCTCTGCGGGCAGATCGGCCCCCAGCATCAGCAGCGCAAAGCCAAGCGACAGCAGCGCCTGTGTGGTGAAGGTGACTGTCACCAGAAAGCGCATGCCCAGCCGCACCACCAATGCGGCATTGATCAGGCTGGCACTGCCCGCCAGCACCGCGATCAGCGCAAACCACAGCGGAAAGCTGTCGGCCCGGTTAAAGGTGACATCGAAAATCTGCTGGGTGGAGGACAGCGTGCCGAAGAGGCAGGCAAAGCCCAGCGTTTGCGCCGCAATCGCGGTTTTCACCACCCGATGCGACAGAACCTCGCGCAGCGCCTGCCACAGGCTCGACAGACGCAGCGAACGGCGGGCGGTGGGCAGCAAGGTCTCCGGCTGGCGCAGGCCCAGCCAGACCACCGACAGCGCCGAAAACACGATGAAGGCCAGAAAGATGCTGCGCCAGCCAAAGCCTGCAATGATGGCGCTGCCCGCAAGCGGGGCAACCGCCGGCACCAGCGTGAAGATCATCATGGCAAAGCTGACGACGCGGGCCATTTCGCGGCCCTTGTAGATGTCGCGCACCAGAGCCAGCGACACCACGCGCGGCCCCGAGGCCCCAAGTCCCTGCACCACCCGCGCCAGCAGCAAGGTTTCCAGACTGGGGGCAACCGATGCCAGAAAGGCCGCCGCGCAATAGAGCACCGCGCCGCCCAGAATGATCGGCTTGCGCCCGAAACTGTCGGACAGCGGGCCTGCAAAAAACGTGCCGAGCCCCATGCCCAACACAAAACTGGTAACGATCAGCTGCGATCTGTTCGGATCGAGCGGCGTCAGTTCGCGCGCGATCTCGGGCAGGGCGGGCAGCATCGCGTCAATGGAAAAGGCGATGGTGGCAAACAGCATCGCGATCAGCGCGATGAATTCGGTCGTCGACAGGCGCTGCGGTTGCATGGATCAGCCACGCGCCAGTTCTGCGATCACCTGCGCCCAGAGTTTCGGGGGCTGCGCCCCCGACAGCACATGCTGATCCGCGACAATGAAGGTCGGCACCGCCGTGATGCCCTTTTGCCGGGCATGGGTTTCGCGGGCGCGCACGGCATCCTTGTCTTCATCGGTGGCGAGCAGCCGCAGCGCCAGCGCCCGGTCCATGCCCGCCTCGGCCGCCAGATCGGCCAGTACCTCCTGCGCGCCGATATCACGCCCCTCGCGCCAATAGGCACGGAACAGGGCCGAAACCATGGCGCTTTGCCGCCCCTCAAGCCCGGCCCAATGGATCATGCGATGTGCATCGAGCGTATTCGGCACCTTGTGGATGGCGGCAAAGTTGAAGGTCACACCGGCCTCGCGCCCCAGTTCCTCCAGCCGCAGATGGGCCGCCACCGTGCGCTCCTGCGTGCCGAAGATGCGCAGCAGATAGCTTGCGCGATCCACGCCTTCGGCAGGCATCAACGGCGCAAGCTGGAACGGGTGCCATTCGATTGTGAACGGATGGTCGGGATGCGCCTCAAGCGCGCGGTCCAGATTGGCCTTGCCCAGATAACACCAGGGGCAGACGGGATCGGAAAAGATATCGAGCCGGATCATTCGGGTCTCCATGCCGCAGCCAGGGCGCGGCGGTTCAGTTTGCCATTGGCATTGCGCGGCAGGGCCACGACATGCTGCCAGAGGCGCGGTTGTCGGTAGCGCGCCAGCCGCTCGGCCGCGAAGGCCGCGAGCGTCGCCGGATCAAGCGGTTGCGGGGCCACATAAAAGCAGGCGACGACCTTGCTGCCGGGTTTCACCTCGACCTCGGTCACCGCGATGTCCTGCACGCCGGGCAGACCGGCCAGCGCCGCCTCCACCTCTTGCGGCGACACCCGGTAACCGCCGGGGTTCATCTGGTCATCGTCGCGGCCCAGATAGGTCAGCGCGCCATCCTTACGCATCACCGCCAGATCGCCGGTCAGAAACCAGTCGCCACGGAAGCGCGCCGCCGTTTCCACCGGATCCTGCACATAGTGCAGCATCAGACCCGGATCATGGCGCGATACCGCCAGCATCCCGGCCTCGTCCCGGGGCACGGGCTGGCCGTCATTCCCCAGAATGGCAATGGCGCGGCCCGGCTGGGCATAACCCGCGCAGCCTTCGGGGGCGGGGCGGCCCGGTGCGCCAGAGATGAAGGTGGAACATTCCGACATGCCAAGCGCTTCGTGCAGATCGGTGCCAGTCGCGGCGCGCCAGGCCTGGCGAAGGGCTGGGGGCAGGCTTTCTCCCGCGCTCAGGCCATGGCGCAGATGAGGCAGGGCAGGCAGCGGCGCGCGCAGCATCTGCCGGAACACGCCCGGCGCTGCGGCACAGATCGTGGCCTCATACTGCTGCAACAGCCGGGGCAGCTGGTCTGGCGTGACGCCTGCGCCGGGGATCAGTGCCGTCGCCCCCAACGTCCAGGGATCCATCAGCCCGGTGCCCAGCGTATAGGTCCAGTTGAAGGCCCCGGCGTGCAGCAGCCGGTCCTCTGGCCGCAATCCCTCCCAGCCCTGATGCATCATCCGCCGCGCCCAGATGGCGCGATGCGCATGGCATACCGCCTGAGGTCGGCCCGAACTGCCCGAGGTGAAGATCACATAGGCGGGGCGGTCTGGGTCACCCATCGCCCAGTCACAGGGGGCGAGGGCGGCCATGTCCGCCAGCGCTGCGGCGGCAAGCATCGGCACCCCCGGTGCCTC
Organism: Gemmobacter fulvus; assembly: GCF_018798885.1. Classification (NCBI taxonomy): domain Bacteria; kingdom Pseudomonadati; phylum Pseudomonadota; class Alphaproteobacteria; order Rhodobacterales; family Paracoccaceae; genus Gemmobacter; species Gemmobacter fulvus. Next base: position 211,110 of record NZ_CP076361.1, read on the forward strand.
GGGCAGGGCCACATCGTCGCCCGCGATGATCAACTGCGGGTCAACCCGCGCCGACATGCCGGTGATCTCTGCCGTTGTCAGCTGTGACGAGGTGGGCACCGGCACCAGACCGGCGGCAATCGCCCCCAGAAAGGCCACCGGAAAATCCGGCGTATTGCCCAGCCGCAGCAGCACCCGGTCGCCGGGCACCAGCCCCAAGGCCAGCAAACCCCGGCCCGCACCGCGCACGGCGGCAATCAGACGTGCGTAGTTCCAGCTGTCACAGCCATCGGGCCGGACGATCTGCATCGCCTGCCGGTCGGGCCGGGTGGCCCCCTCTGCCAGCACATATTGCGCCAGATTGAACGGCGCGGGGCAGGGCACGGACACCCCTGGATCGGATACAGACAGCATGTCATCTTGCTAGCCGCCCGAGGGAACCGTTGCAAGCCAGCGTGACCTGCCGTAATGCACAGCGCCATGCGCAATATCGAACCGCCCTCGCTGATCCGTATTGCCCGCGAGTCGGGAACAGAGGCTTCGGTCGAGCCGCTGAACCTTGGCACGCGGGTGCGTGAGTTGCGAAAGGCCAAGGGCTGGACGCTGGAACAGGCGGCCTCCAAGGCCGGGCTGGCGCGCTCCACCCTGTCGAAAATCGAAAACGGCCAGATGTCGCCCACCTATGAGGCGCTGAAAAAGCTGGCCGAGGGGTTGGCGATTTCGGTGCCGCAACTGTTCACGCCGCCCTCCAAGGCGCAGGTGAACGGGCGGCTTGCCGTGACCAAATCGGGCGAGGGGCAGGATCACGCCACCGCCACCTATGAACATGAACTGCTGGCCGGGCCGCTGCGGGCCAAGCAGATGCTGCCCTACCGCGCCACGATCCGCGCCCGCGACATTGCCGAATTCGGCGGCTGGGTGCGCCATGACGGCGAGGAATTCCTGTTCGTGCTGACCGGGGTGGTGCGGCTTTATACCGAATTCTATGAACCCGTGGATCTGCGCCGGGGCGACAGCGCCTATTACGATGCCTCGATGGGGCATAATGTGATCAGCCTGTCCGAAGAGGATGCAACCCTGCTCTGGGTCACTTCACTGGTCTGACGGCCCAGTGGCGTTGCGTCGCAGCTGCGCGTGATTGTCGCAGCCCGCCGCGCGGCCTAGGCTGCGGACATGGCCGGGGAGGCATGAGCGATGCGGATTGCGATTCTGACGGACATCCATGCCAACCGCGAGGCCTTTGCCGCTGTTCTGGCCGATGTCGAAAACCGCAAGGTGGACCAGATCGTGCTGCTGGGTGATATCGTCGGCTATGGCCCCGACCCGGAGTGGTGCTGTACCCGCGCCATTGCGCTGGTGCAGGCGGGCGCGCTGGCGGTGCAGGGCAATCACGATGCGGCGGTGCTGAAACCTGATACCGCCATGAACATCACCGCCCGCCGGGCGATGGATTGGACGCGGCCGCGCCTGTCACCAGAACAGGCCGGGTTTCTTGCCGGTCTGCCGCTTCGGCAGCGGCACGAGGATCTGCTGTTCGTTCATGCCAGCGCCCATGATCCGCAGGACTGGATCTATGTCAGCTCGGCCCAGCGGGCGATGCCGTCGTTCCGGGTCTGCCCCGAGCGGGTGATCTTCTGCGGCCATGTGCATGTGCCGGCGCTGATCAGCTGCGATATGGGCGGCGGCGTGCAGGCGCAGCGTTTTCCCTTTGCGATGCCGGTGCCGCTGATCCGGTCGCGGCGCTGGCTGGCGGTGGTGGGAGCGGTGGGCCAGCCACGCGACGGGCGGCCGCTGGCCGCCTATGCGCTGATGGACACCACCAGCAACGAGCTGACCTTCTTTCGCATCCCCTATGATACCGCCACCACCGTTGCAAAGCTGCGCGCCGAAGGCCTGCCCGAAAGCCTTGCCATGCGTCTTCTGTCAGGAGCCTGAGCGATGAAAACCCGCCCGCATCCGGGATTGGAGATCGACGGCTTCACCCTTGGTGAAAAGCTGCATGAAGGCGGCTTTGCCACCATCTGGGAGGTGACACACGCGCTTTATCGCACGCCGCTGGTGATGAAGGTGCCGAAGATCCTGGATGGCTATGACGGCCCGACCATCGTGGGTTTCGAGGTGGAGCAGATGATCCTGCCGCGGCTGGACGGAGCGCATGTGCCGCGGGTGTTCGGCGTCGGTGATTTTTCGGTGATGCCCTATATCGTCACCGAACGGATCCCCGGCGAGTCGATGCTGGCGCTGTTCAAGACCGCGCCGCGCCCGCTGTCCGAGGTGATCGAGGTGGCCGCGCGCATGGCAGCGGCGGTGCATGACCTGCATCGCCAGCATGTGACCCATCTGGACCTGAAACCCGAAAATTTCCTGCAACGCCCCGGTGGCGAGATGGTTCTGGTGGATTACGGCCTGTCGCGCCACGATCATCTGCCCGATCTGCTGTCAGAAGAATTCACCATTCCGATGGGCACCTTTCCCTATATCGCGCCCGAACAATATCTGCGCTCGCGCAGCGATCCGCGCAGCGACATCTTTGCGCTGGGGGCGATGATTTATGAACTGGCCACCGGACGGCTGCCCTTTGGCAAGCCGGAAAAGCTGTCGGGGGTGCGCAAGCGGCTGTGGCGCGATCCGGTGCCGCCTGCGGCGCTGGTGCCCGGCCTGCCGGACTGGTTGCAGGAAATCATCCTGCGCGCGCTAGAGGTCGATCCCGCCAGACGCTATCAGACCGCCGCACAGATCCTGTTCGATCTGACCCATCCGCAGCAGGTGCGGCTGACCGACCGCGCGCTGCGCCGCAAGGGCGATGGCTGGCGCGTGGTGCTGCGGCGCTGGTGGCAGATGCGCAAGCGACGCAGCTTTGCCGCGCCGGTGTCGGTGCAGGCGCAGATCAGCAAGGCGCCGATCCTGCTGGTGGCGGTCGATCTGTCGCCCGAGATGGAACGGCTGGCCGATCAGTTGCGCGATACGGTGCAGCGGATGCTGGTCACCGAACCCGACACACGGGTGGCCTGTGTCAATGTGATCAAGACCCATCGCATCGCCATCGACAGCGCGGTGGACGATCAGGGCAACAACCTGCATGTCGCGCGGTTGGTGGCGCTGCGCCACTGGGCCGAAGGCATTGAACTGGGCGAGGACCGGCTGACCTTTACCGTGCTGGAAAACACCGATCCGGCGGCTGCGATCATCGACTATGCCCGCCACAACCACGTTGACCACATCCTGACCGGCGCGCGTGGCCATTCAACGACCCGGCGCTATCTCGGGTCGGTGTCCAGTCAGGTTGTGGCGCAGTCGCATTGCAGCGTGACGGTGATCCGTCTGCGCGACAGGGGGGCGGCAGAGGGCTGAACGGCGTCAGCCCAGCCAGCCTGCCACACGGTTCGCGCCGCCCGAAATATCACGCCCGACGCCATCCACGGTGGCGCAGCCTGCCAGCGCGGCCAGCGCTGCGATCAACAGCAGTTTCTTCAGGGTCATCGTCTTCTGCCTCAGTTTCTTGGTTCTTGTCGCAAGGCCGGGGTGCGCCCCGTGCCGTCAGTTTTTCACCCACCACACTTCGGGTTGAAAGCCGGGCCAGTCGCCATAGAGCGGCAAGCGGTCCGGATACTGGAACTCTTTACGATAGGCGAGCCGGGAAACCTTAGAATACCACAGCGGAATCACATATCTACCCGTGGTCAGCACAACGTCCAGCGCCTGTGTCGCCGCGGCATATTCGGCGGGATCCTCGGTGGTCAGGATCCGCGAGATCATCGCCTCGACTGCAGGCGAGGCAATGCCCGGCCAGTTGCGAGTGCCCGGTTCGGTCACACCCCGCGCGCCCCAATACAGCACCTGTTCATTGCCGGGGCTGAGCGACAGCGAGCGGATGAAATGGGTCATGTCGAAGTTGTAGGCGTTGGTGCGTTCCTTGTATTGCGCATTGTCCACCGTGGTGATGCGCGCGGTGATGCCCAGCCGTTTCAACGCCTCGATATAGATCGTCGCGGCGGATATCATCTCGTCCTGGCCCTGTGTCAGCAGGATTTCAAAGGCGAAGGGCTGGCCCGCCGCGTTTTGCAGCCGGCCATCCTGCACCGTCCATCCAGCCTCGGCCAGAAGGCGGCTCGCGGTCCGGATGCCCGCGCGGTTGGCTTCGGAGCCGTTGGACACCGGCAGGCTGTAGCCCTCCAGCGCGCCGGGCAGCAGATCGGCGGCAAACGGCTCCAGCAGCGCCCGCACCCGGCCTGTGGGGGCCTGTCCGATCCCCATGCCCAGATCCGAGTTGGAGAAATACGAGGTGATGCGCGGCTGCACCCCGCCATTCAGCGTCTGGTTTACCAGTTCAAAATTGAAGGCATGGATCAGCGCCTCGCGCACGCGCCAGTCGGCAAACAGCGGCTTGCGGGTGTTGAAGGCAAAGCCCTCGATACCCGAGGGGCGGCCATGCGGAATTTCGGCCTTGATCACCGCACCCGAGGCGACGGCGGGGAAGGTGAAATTGCTGATCCATTTCGCCGGATTGGTTTCCCGATAGCTGGAAATGCTGCCCGCCTTGAACGCCTCGAACAGCGAGGTGTCGGTGCCGAAATAGTCGATGCGGATTTCATCCAGATTGTGCTGGCCGCGATAGAAGGGCAGATCCTTGCCCCACCAATCCGCCCGCTTGCGAAAGCTGATGAAGCGTCCCGGCTCGAACGCCGCCACCGCATAGGGGCCGGAGCCGATCGGTGCCTCCAGCGTCGAGGCCGTGAAATCGCGCCCCTGCCATTGCGCCTTTTTCAGGATCGGGCGCAGGCCAAGGATCAGCGGCAGTTCCCGGTCGGGGGTGTTGAAGGTAAAGCGAACGGCCTGCGGTCCGGTGATCTCGGCGCGGGCGATCTTGGTCCAGGCCCCGGCATAGCGCGGCTGGCCCTGGGTGCCCAAAGTCTCGAACGACCAGATCACATCTTCGGGAGTCACGGCAGACCCGTCCGAGAATCGGGCCTCCGGGCGCAGGGTATATTCGACATAGCTGCGCGCGGCATCGGTCTGGACCGATTCGGCCAGAAGCCCGTAAAGCGAGAAGGGCTCATCCAGACTGCGACCCAGCAAGGTCTCGACCGTGTAGGTCGTCACATGGATCGGCGCGTTGCCCTTGACGATGAAGGGGTTGAGGCTGTCAAAGCCGCCGCCTTCACCGAACACGATGCGCCCGCCCTTGGGGGCATCGGGGTTCGCATAGGGAAGCGACACAAAATCAGGTGGAAGGGCAGGTTTTCCATACATAGCTATGGCATGCGAGGGTGAGTCGCCAAGCGCGGGCCATGCCAGCAAAATCAGCCCCGCACCCAGCCAGATCCGGCGCAATGCTGTGAAAAAGTCCTGTCTCATCCGCGCAACAATCCCGTCATCGCCTGTTTTTCTTGGGCCGGACACTACGGCGGCTTCTGAACCTTTTCAAACTTTTAACTTGGCCAGCCGCCTTTGGAGGGGTATAAGGGTCTCACTGCTCGATAGGTTTCTTGCCTGTATGAAACCTGCCTCAATAACTTAACGCCGGCTTCGCGCCGGCGTTTTTTTCTTTTGGGCCAGCTGTGATCCGGCTGCAATCGACGATCCCGCCAGCCGCCGCCGATTGGCGAAAAGCCGCCCGCACCACTGCCGCCCGCGCTTTGCGCTGCGTTGCGGCAAGAGGGGGCTATCATCCTGCCGGGCAGCACCTATGTTGGGGCCACAAGTGTCAAAACGTGGAGTGAAGCGATGATCCTCAAAGGTAAACGTGCCGTCATCACCGGGTCGAATTCCGGTATCGGCCTTGGCATTGCCGAAGAGCTGGCAAAGGCCGGGGCGGATGTGGTGATCAACAGCTTCACCGACCGCGACGAGGACCATGCGCTGGCGGCACGCCTCGCCGCCGACTATGGCGTGACCGTGCGTTATATCGCTGCCGACATGTCGAAGGGCGATGACTGCCGCGCGCTGATCGAAAAGGCCGGGGGCTGCGATATTCTGGTGAACAATGCCGGGATCCAGCATGTGGCCCCGGTGGATGAATTCCCGGTCGACAAGTGGAATGCGATCATCGCGATCAACCTCAATTCGGCCTTTCACACCACCGCCGTCGCCCTGCCGGGGATGCGGGCCAAGGGCTGGGGCCGGGTGGTCAATATCGCCTCGGCGCATGGCCTGACCGCCTCGCCGTTCAAATCCGCTTATATCGCCGCGAAACATGGCGTGGTCGGCCTGTCAAAAACCGTGGCGCTGGAAACGGCGGGGCAGGGTATCACCTGCAACGCGGTCTGCCCCGGGTATGTGCTGACCCCGCTGGTCGAAGCGCAGATCCCCGATCAGATGAAGGTGCATAACATGGACCGCGAAACGGTGATCCGCGATGTGATGCTGCAACGCCAGCCGTCGCGGCAGTTTGCAACGGTGGAACAGATGGGCGGAACGGTGGTGTTCCTGTGCAGCCCGGCGGCAGATCAGATCACCGGCACCACCATATCCGTTGACGGGGGCTGGACCGCATTGTGACAATCCGCCTGAACCTCGCCCTGCAGGGGGGCGGCGCGCATGGCGCCTTTACTTGGGGGGTGCTGGACCGGCTGCTGCAAGAGCCTGACATCGAGATTGCCGGGATCACCGGCACCTCGGCCGGGGCGCTGAATGCGGCGGCGCTGAAGATCGGCCTGCTGGAAGGCGGGGTGCAAGGCGCGCGCGACAGTCTGGACCGGCTGTGGGGCGATGTGGGCGAATTGGGTGATCTGCGGGTGACGCGCTGGATCAGCGCCACCTTCCCGCTGGCCACCGCGATGACCGAGGCGGTGGCGGCCAGTCTGCCGGTATCGCCTGCCGGGCTGGCCGCGCAGCTGTTCACGCCTTACGCATGGGGGCCGCTTTGGCAGAACCCGCTGCATGAGGTGGTGGCGCGGTTCGATTTCACCAAGCTCTGCGCGGGCGAGGGGCCGGATCTGTTCATTTCGGCCACCAATGTGCGGTCGGGCAAGATCCGCGTCTTTGCCGGGGCCGAAATCTCGCCTGCGGTGCTGCTGGCCTCGGCCTGCCTGCCCACGGTGTTTCAGGCGGTGGAGCTGCGCGACCCGGCCACCGGCCAGGATGAAGTGTTCTGGGATGGCGGCTTTACCGGCAATCCCGCGCTGTTCCCGCTTTATCAGCCGCATCTGCCCGATGACATCCTGATCATCTCGATCAACCCGCTGCGGCGCGAGGCGGTGCCGATAACGCCGGTTGAAATTCAGAACCGCATCAATGAAATCAGCTTCAACGCGGCGCTGCTGGGCGAATTGCGCGCGGTGAATTTCGTCAAGCGGCTGATTGCCGAAGGGCGGATGCCCCGAGGATCCATGAAGGATCTGAGCCTGCATCTGATCGCGGATGACAGCCTGATGAACGAATTGGGCGCGGGCAGCAAACTCAGCCCGTCACCAGCGCTGCTGACCCGCCTGAAATCCGCGGGGCAGGCGGCCTGCACCGCGTTTCTGGCCGAACACCGCGCCTGCCTTGGCCAGCGCAGTTCCGTCGATCTACGCGGCCTCTTCGGTTAACAGCGCCCGCACATCTTTGTTGCCGGGCGACACCAGCCCGGCAGACACGATCAGCTTCACCGCGTCATCCGCCTTCATGTCGAGCAGGATCACATCTTCTTCGGGCACATAGAGCAGGATACCCGAGGTCAGCGGGGTCAGCGCCACAAACACCGCCAGCATCGGTTTGTCTGTGGGGAGTTTTGTGGCGATCTCGCCCTTGGCGGTGGTCGCAACAAAGCCGACGGCCCAGGAACCGGGGCGCGGAAATTCCACCAGACAGGTCTTGTCGAAGCTTTTTTCGGATTTGGCAAAGAAGGTTTCGGTGATCTGCTTGAACCCGCCATAGACCGAGCGCACCACCGGCATCCGGTCCACCAGCGCCTCGCCCTGCGCGATCAGCGACCGCCCGATCAGCCCCTTGGCGATCCAGCCGATGGCGACGGTGAACACCAGAAACACGATGACACCGACACCCCGCACCGGAAAGGTGGCCTCCGGTCCAAGGTAATATTCCACCAGTTGTTCGGGGCGCCAGGACCATGGGATCAGCGGCAGGATCCAGCTGTCGATCCAGCCGACCACCGTATAGACCAGATAGATGGTCAGCCCGATCGGCAGCACCACCACCAATCCTGTCAGAAAACTGGCCCGCAATCCGGCAAACAGCCCGCGCTTGCGGGCGGGGTGGTGGTGTTGGTCTTCCATGAACCCTCCTGAGACGGGAGGAATGTAGGGGCACCGGGGCGCACCTACAATCTCCAAGGCGGCAAATTCGCCGTCTTTGGCGCGCTCAGCCGCGTTGAGCGGCGATTTCTATCGCAATTGCCGCGCCAAGACGCGCGTTGTTCAGCACCAGCGCGATATTCGCCTCCAGCGACCGGCCTGCGGTGCGTTCAAACATGCGGTCCAGCAGGAAGGGTGTCACCTCCTTGGCGGCGATGGATTGTGCCGTGGCCTCGGCCAGTGCGGCCTCGATCACCGGGTTGATCTCTTCGCGGGCAATCTCGGCCTCGGCGGGGATCGGGTTGGCGACCAGCTGCCCACCGGGCAGGCCCAGCGTGCCGCGCATCAGATGTGCTGCGGCAATCTGCGCGGCACTGTCCATGCGCAAGGGCGCCTTGATGCCGGACGAGCGCGACCAGAAGGCCGGAAACTCATCCTGCCCATAGGCGATGACCGGCACGCCCTGGGTTTCCAGCACTTCCAGCGTCTTGGGAAGATCCAGAATGGCCTTGGCCCCCGCCGCCACCACCGTCACCGCCGAGGCAGCAAGCTCCGGCAGATCGGCGGAAATGTCGAACGAGCTTTCTGCACCGCGATGCACACCGCCGATGCCTCCAGTGGCAAAGACATGGATGCCCGCCAGCGCGGCGCAGATCATCGTGGCGGCAACCGTGGTCGCCCCCATGTGCCCCATGGCCAGACAGGCTGCCAGATCGGCGCGGCTGAGCTTCATCACATGATCGGCCTTGCCCAGAGCGTCCAGTTCGGCATCGGTCAGCCCGATATGGATGCGCCCGCCCATCACGGCGATGGTGGCGGGCACCGCGCCATGGGCGCGCACCTCGGCCTCGACCGCGCGGGCCGCCTCGACATTCTGCGGGAAGGGCATCCCATGGGTGATGATGGTGGATTCCAGCGCGACGACGGGGCGACCCTCTTTCAGGGCGGCGGCCACTTCGGGCGTATAGGTCAACGGGGCAGTCATGATCCGATTTCTCCTGAAACATAGGTGGCAGCCGCGCGCAGCGCCGAGGCCAGCGCCGGGGCCCGCGCCGCGCCGCGCCGTTCGGCAACGATATGCGCGGCCATGAAAGTATCGCCCGCGCCAGTGATCCGGGTCACCAGAACCGGCAGCGGGCTGTCGCTGATCACACCGGCCCCGCGCGTGCCTTCGGCGCAGACAGCACCGCCATGGGTGACCAGAACCCGGTGCGCGCCGCGCGCCAGCAGGCCAGCGGCGGCCTCGGGGGCGCTGTGAAATTCGGTCGCGCAGAGGATGCTGGCCTCTTCGAGGTTCACATAAAGCGTGGCACGCGGATGGGCCAGCAGCGGCGTCAGCCGCTCTGCCTTGCCGGGGCTGGCCGGGGCCACCCGCAGATCGGCGGCGGCAAACAGCGGCGAGGCCGCAATCTGCGCCAGCAGGGCCTCGGTCAGATTGCCGTCCAGCGCGATCAACCCTGCCCAGGGGGCAGCAGCACTGCCCAGCCGCGCATCGGCCAGCGGGCGCAGGATCTTGTCGCCCGAGGCTTCGAGGGAATGGGCATCGGCAATCGCGGCGATCAGGCCATTCGCGCCTTCAATCGCCATATAACGGTCGGTCGGCAGATCTTCGGACCGATAGATGTGATCGGTGATCATGCCCATGCGCGCGCAGGCGGCGACCAGCTCGTCACCCTCGGCATCGCGGCCCACGGTGGTCAGCAGACCCGGCACCAGCCCGAAGCGGCGCAGCGTCATTGCGATATTCATGGCAACCCCGCCCGGCAGGCGGGTAATGCGGCCCGGCACATCCGATCCCAGCCGCATCGCGGTGGGAGAGCGGCCGATGATGTCCCAAAGGACAGACCCGATGCAAAGGATGTCTGGCTGTGTCATACCCGTCTTGTCGCCCAGCCACGGGCGGCGTGCAAGGGCGGTCCGTGGCGCATGTCGGGAGCCGGACTACAGGTATTTTGGCAAAAGCCGGAGCTGGCGCGCCAAGTTTCGGCGGGCGGGGTTGCAATCCGGGCGGGCAGGGGCTATGGCACCGCCACTTCACAGGCGAGGCTTGGGCTTCATGGGGGAGACATCCTCATGAGTCCGCCGGTTGGGTGCAAACCCTCAAGGCTTCGCCGAGGCGCAAACCGGAAAAGGATATGGACATGGCGCTCCCCGAATTTTCGATGCGTCAGCTGCTGGAAGCTGGCGTTCACTACGGTCACCAGACCGCACGTTGGAACCCGAAGATGGGTGAATTCATCTACGGCGACCGCAACGGGATTCACATTCTCGACCTGACGCAGACCGTTCCGATGCTGGATCAGGCGCTGAAAGTCGTGCGCGACACCGTCGCCAAGGGCGGTCGCATCCTGTTCGTCGGCACCAAGCGTCAGGCCCAGAAGCCGATCGCCGAGGCCGCAGAGCGTTGCGCGCAGTTCTACATGAACCACCGCTGGCTGGGCGGCACGCTCACCAACTGGAAAACCGTGTCGCAGTCGATCAACCGTCTGAAGCAGATCGACGAGCTGATGGCGCATGGCGCCGAAGGCCTGACCAAGAAAGAACGCCTGAACATGGAGCGCGAGCAGTCCAAGCTGCAAGCCTCGCTGGGCGGCATCCGTGAAATGGGCGGCACGCCCGACCTGATCTTCATCATCGACGTTGGCAAGGAAGACCTCGCCATCCTCGAAGCACAGAAGCTCGGCATCCCGGTTGTGGCCGTGGTTGACACCAACTGCTCGCCCAAAGGCGTGGATTACATCATCCCCGGCAATGACGATGCAGCCCGTGCCATCGCGCTCTATTGCGACCTGATCGCCCGCGCAGCCCTTGACGGCATGTCGGCGCAGCTTGGCGCCGCCGGTGTCGACCTTGGCGCGCTGGACGTGGCCCCGGAAGAAGAAGCTGTCGCCGAAGCCTGAGGCTTTGTCGCATGACTGTTGCCCGGCGGGGTTAACTCTGCCGGGTTTCATCCGTTTTCAGGAGATGTGAAATGACAATCACCGCCCAGATGGTGAAAGAACTGCGCGATTCGACCGGCGCAGGCATGATGGATGCCAAAAAAGCACTGACCGAAACCGCAGGCGACATGGAAGCCGCCGTGGATTGGCTGCGCACCAAGGGCCTTGCCAAAGCCGCCAAGAAAGCGGACCGCGTGGCCGCCGAAGGTCTGGTCGGCGTGGCCGTGTCCGGTGGCAAGGGCGTCGCTGTCGAAGTGAACTCGGAAACCGATTTCGTCGGCAAGAACGCAGACTTCCAGGCGCTGGTGTCGAACTTCACCAAAGCCGCCCTGAACGTGGCTGATGTCGACGCGCTGAAAGCGGCAGACCTGGGCGGCAAAACCGTCGAGGCCACGCTGACCGATGCCATCGCCATCATCGGCGAAAACATGACCCTGCGCCGGATGGCCGTGGTCGAAGGCGATTCGGTTGCTGCCTATGTCCACACCGCCGCGACCCCCGAAATGGGCCGCATCGGCGTGCTGGTGGCCGTGAAGGGCACCGACAACGGCATTGCCAAGCAAATCGCCATGCACATCGCCGCAACCAACCCGCTGGCCCTTTCGGAAGCGGATCTGGATCAGACCGTGGTCGAGCGTGAGCTGGCCGTGCAGACCCAGAAGGCGCTGGAAGAAAATGCGACTTCGGCAAAACCGAAGCCGGAAGCCGTGATCCAGAACAACATCATCCCGGGCCGCATGAAGCGTTTCTTCAGCGAAGTGACGCTGCTGAACCAGCAATTCGTGCTGAACCCCGATGTGACCGTGGGCCAGGCTGCCAAGGACGCGGGCGTCGAAGTTGTGGCCTTTGTGCGCATGGCTGTCGGCGAAGGCATCGAAAAAGAGAAAGAGGATTTCGCAGCAGAAGTGGCGAAAACCCTCAAAGGCTGATCCTGCCATTGGCCGGAGACCAGACGGCGCCTTCGGGCGCCGTTTTTTTATGGCCGGATTGCAAGGGTCGCCAAAAAAAGAAACGGTGCAGTCCCCAGGACTGCACCGTTTTTTCCCGCGCTCCTCATTGGGGATGAGGTCGGAGCGCAAAAAGGAAACCGGGCCAGAGGCGGTGACAATTACCGCATGACCAAGGTCGTCACCCGATCCGAAGACCGAGCGCCAGAGCAGGATCGGAATATACACCCTGTCTTGGCATGTCCCACACAGCCGAAGCCACCACTCTAGGACATGCCCTATGTGCCATAAGGATTGACGCTGCGTAAGTCCGGTATTCCTTACCCGCCGCCGTTCAGTTGCTCAACGAGGGGACCGGATGGTCGGGGTTGGCAGGCAGATTGGCCTTCGGCAGCAGGAAAATCTGGTTCAGCAAGGTGCCTTTGGCCACCGCCTGTGCCGTGGTTTCCACATCCAGCGCGGCGCGGGCCAGACGCAGGTGTTTTTCGACCATCGCCGGGGAAACCCCCATCAGCAAGGCGATGTCCTGCGTGGTCTTGCCATCCGCCACCCATTCCAGCGCCTCGCGCTGGCGGGCAGACAGCGGCCGCCGCCGCGTGGACAGCGGCAATTGGCAATTCTTGAGGTGCATCATATGCGCCACCGCCTCCAGCCCCGGCCCCTTGTCGCGCAAGATCGCATCCACCGCGTCATGGTCCAGCCCCGGATCGGCGGCCAGACCCAGCGCGCCTTTCTGTCGCTGCGAGGCTTCGGGAAAGCTGATGGTGAGACCCGCGCGCAACCCGAGGCGGGCATTCTGCCGCACGGCCTCGGCCTCGCCCGGGCGCAGGGTGCCCGCCGCCATATGCTCTTCGACCCAGCGCCAGGTGCAGATACCTTCATTCTCGACCGCCCACCGATACAGCGGCGTGCGGGCATAAAAGCCGTCGCGAAAATAGAAATGGCTGTATTCCGGGCTGAACGAGGTCAGATACAGCGCGTCATCCGGGTTGCCGATCGACCCCGCATGGCGGAACCGGGTGAAGCCATAATTGGCCCGCGCAAAGCCGCAGTCGGCAAAATAGGAAACCGCCAGATCCCACACCTCTGACACCGCAGTCGCAGCCGCAATCCGGTTCAGCAGAGGCAAAACAGTCATCACAATGATACGCTTTCAGTCCGAGGCGCGACGGGTGGTGACACCGCCGCGCACAGGCTGGTTTCAGATCCGGCTTCTGTCATACTTGGCTTTGCCGCGACTTGTCGAGCGGATCAGCCAGATGTCAGGGCAGGGCGATCAGCCCTGTGCGGCCTCGGCGGCGGCCCGGATGGCGCGGATATTGGCACCGTAAGGCGCCGGATTGGCCACCGAGCCCCCCTTGAACACCGCAGAGCCCGCCACCAGCACATCGGCGCCCGCAGCCGCGACCAGCGGGGCCGTCTCCACCGTCACACCGCCGTCAATCTCGATATGGATCGGACGATCCCCGATCATGGCCCGCAAGGCGCGCATCTTGTCGACCTGCGACTGAATGAATTTCTGTCCGCCGAAGCCCGGGTTCACCGTCATCACGCAGACCAGATCCACCATGTCCAGCAGATGCGCCACCGCGTCGATCCCGGTTCCGGGGTTCAGCGCCAGACCGGCCTTTGCGCCCGTGGCGCGGATGGCTTGCAGCGTGCGATGGATATGCGGCCCGGCCTCCAGATGCGCGGTGATCACATCGGCACCGGAGGCCGCGAAGGCGTCGATATAGGAATCGACCGGCGCAATCATCAGATGCACGTCCATCACACCCTTGATGTGCTTGCGGATCGCCGCACAAGTGCTTGGCCCAAAAGTGATATTCGGCACGAAGTGCCCGTCCATCACATCCACATGCACCCAGTCGCAGCCCTGTGCCTCGATGGCCTCGCACTCGGCTCCGAAATTGGCGAAATCGGCAGAAAGGATCGACGGCGCGATCTTTATGGCGCGTGTGAAGGTCATGCTTACCTCATGGGGCTTCAGGATTGTGGCTCTTTGCCTGATCCATGGGGCAATACGCAAGAGCGGATCAGATAAACCGCCACGGAACGTATAAATATTACATAATCTTCATTATCGGACTCAAGCAACCTGACCAGCCGCCCAGCCCGATGACCATGCCCATTGGAAATTGTAACCGCCCAGCCATCCGGTCACATCCACGACTTCTCCTACAAAAAACAACCCCGGCACCGATTTGGCCTGAAGGCTGCGCGCATCCAGCGCGTCGGTGTCCACGCCCCCCAATGTCACCTCGGCGGTGCGATACCCTTCGCTGCCCACCGGCGTGATGGTGAAGCCGTGCAGCAGCGCCGCCAGCCGGTCGAGATTGGCGTTGGACTGATCGGCCAGATTGCCGCGAAGGCCCGAGACATCCTCCAGGTAGCGCGCCAGCTTCTCCGGCACCAAACGCGCCAATGCGGTGCGGATGGCGATGCGGCCTGCCTCTTGGCGCATCTGGCGCAAGGCCTGTGCCGCATCGGCACCCCGCGCCAGATCCAGCCGCAGTGCATCACCCTCGCGCCAATAGGAACTGATCTGCAGGATGGCCGGACCGGACAGCCCGCGATGGGTGAACAGCAGCGCCTCGTCAAAGCCGGTCGCGCCACAACTGGCCCGCGCCGCAACCGAAGTGCCTGCAAGCTGGCGCAACGGCTCAAGCTCTTGTTCCGCCAGGGTCAGCGGCACCAGCGCCGGGCGCGTCTCCACCAGAGGCAGGCCAAAGCTTTCGGCGATACGATAGCCGTAACTTGTTGCGCCCATTTTCGGGATCGACTTGCCGCCGGTCGCCACCACCACGCTGGCCGCCCGCACCGGCCCGAGCGAGGTTTCCACCTGAAACCCTGCCGCCACCCGCGTCACCGCACCGAGGTCAGTCTCCAGCCACAGCTGCCCGCCCGCCTTGCGCAGATCCTCCAGCAGCATCGCCACGATCTGTTTGGCCGAGCCATCGCAAAACAGCTGCCCCAGCGTCTTTTCATGCCAGCCGATGCCCGCCGCATCGACCCGCGCGATGAAATCCCATTGCGTATAGCGTTTGAGCGCCGACAGCGCGAAGCGCGGATTGCGCGACAGAAAGCTTTCGGCCCGGATCCCCAGATTGGTGAAATTGCAGCGCCCGCCGCCCGAGATGCGGATCTTCTCGCCCGCCGCCTTGGCGTGGTCGATCACCAGCACCCGCCGCCCGCGCCGCCCGGCCTCGATCGCTGCAAACAAACCTGCGGCGCCTGCGCCCAGAACGACTGTATCCACTTCTGTCATGGGGCGTTTCTAGACGGATCGCTGCGGCACGGCAACGGGCAGGATTTTCGCAAAAACGCTCTTGCAGCCTCCGTGCAGCTTGGCTAAACACCCGCTCACGGTTGGGGCGTCGCCAAGTGGTAAGGCAGCGGTTTTTGGTACCGCCATACCTAGGTTCGAATCCTAGCGCCCCAGCCAAATCATCCTTCACATGACAGACAGAAACGCCTGCGATGCAGGTCAAAATCTGCTGGTCCGGGGGCTTTGCGCCCCCGGTCGTTTGCTGGTGTCAGCGGCGCTGCGCCAGGGCGTCGGTCAGCAGGCCCAGAACCGCGTCGCCCGGCACATCCTCGGCCACGAAGGCCTGCCCGATGCCACGGGCCAGGATGAAGCGCAGCTTGCCGTCGATCACCTTCTTGTCCTGCGCCATCAGCGCCAGCAAAGCCTCGGCTCCCGGCAGATCACCCGGAATATCGGCAATGTCGACCTTCATGCCCATGGCGCGCAGATGGGCGCGCACGCGGCTGGGGGCTTCCTGCGCACAAAGGCCAAGCCGCTGGCTCAGTTCGAACGCCAGCGCACAGCCGATGGCCACGCCTTCGCCATGCAGCAGCCGGTCGCCGTAACCTGTTGCCTTTTCCAGCGCATGACAGAAGGTATGGCCCAGATTCAGCAGCGCCCGGTCGCCTTCTTCGGTTTCGTCGCGCGCCACGATATCGGCCTTCATCTGCACCGAGCGCAGCACGGCATGGTGCCGCCCTGCCCCATCGCCTGCGGCCATGGCCGGGCCATGCGTCTCCAGCCAGTCAAAGAAGGCCGCGTCGCCCAGCAGACCGTATTTCACCACCTCGCCATAACCGGCCAGAAAATCGCGGGTCGGCAGGCTGTCCAGCACCGCAATATCGGCCAGAACCAGACTGGGCTGATGAAAGGCGCCAACGAGGTTCTTGCCCTGCGCGGTGTTGATGCCGGTCTTGCCGCCGACCGAGCTGTCGACCTGCGCCAGCAGCGTGGTCGGGATCTGCACGAAGCGCACGCCCCGGCGCAGCACGGCGCTGGCAAAGCCGACCAGATCGCCCACCACGCCACCGCCAAAGGCCACCACCACATCGCGGCGCTCGACCTTCTGCTCCAGCAGCCATTCCACACAGCGGGCAAACTCCGGCCAGCCCTTGGTGCCTTCGCCCGGCGGCAAGGCCAGCGCGGTCATGCCGATGCCCTCGGCGGCCAGCGCCGCCTCAAGCGCTGCCAGATGATGCGCGGCCACGGTTTCATCCGTCACCACTGCCACGCGCTTGCGGCGCAGAAGCGGCGCGATTTCAGCCCCGGCCCGGCCCAGCAACCCGGCCCCGATGCGCACCTCGTAGGACCGCGCGCCCAGTGCGACCGGCACCACATCCATTCCCATGTCTCAGATCCTTTCCAGCACGTCGCCGCGCGTGCGCAGCGATTCGACGACGCGCAGCGCCATCTCCTCGATTGAAAGCTCCGGCGCCGCATCCACTGTCAGATCGGCCTTGGCATAGGCAGGCACCCGCGCCTCATAAAGCCCGCGCAGCGTTTCGCGCGGGTTGGCGGTGCGCAGCAGGGGCCGCGTGGTCTTGTGCCGCACCCTTTGCCACAGCAGATCAAGATCGGCGCGCAGCCAGACCGAAACCCCCGCCTCGGCAATCACCTGACGGTTTGCCTCGGCCAGAAACGCCCCGCCGCCGGTGGACAGCACACAGGGCGATCCGCGCACCAGACGGGCCAGAACCTCGCTTTCGCGGGCGCGAAAGAACGGCTCACCATCGCGTTCAAAGATTTCTGCAATGCTGCGTTGGGCCGCCTTCACGATTTCCTCGTCGGAATCGCAGAATGGCACCGACAGCACACGCGCCAGCGCCGTTCCAACCGCTGTCTTGCCCGCGCCCATCATCCCAACCAGCACGACCGTCTTTTTCAGCCGATCCATCGCTCCGCCCCATCCCCCGTATCGCATACACGGCGAAGCGGCGCCGGTCGCGTAAACTTTTGTCCCTGAATGGCGTGAACTCGGGCGAAATGCCATATATAATCGACGCGAACCATCCGCAGCGGCTTGGCATTCGGGGCAGCACGCGGCAAGAAACGGGCAGAAGCAAAAGGACGCACGGCTATGGGACGGATCATCAAACTTCTCCTCCTTCTGGGTGTTCTCGGGTTTGTGGGGCTGACGGGGTATGCCTATCTGGGCGATATGAGCCCGGTTCAGAAAGATGTGACGCAGCCGGTGACACTGGATGCGAACTGACGCGCGGGGCCTGTCGGCGGTGCTGCTGCTGATCCTGCTTGCGCCGCAGCAGGTCTGGGCCGAAGGGCCGATGTCTGCAATTGACTGGCTGTCGCAATCGGTGACGACGCCTGCGGGCGCGCGTGTCTCCACGCCGCAACCGCCGGGCCATAGCGGCCGGCCCTTGCCCAGCTCGACACCGATGCCGCAGGCACGCGGCGACGAGCCCGCCGTGACCAAGGACGCCCGACCGACCGAGGTGATGACCTCGGTTCTGGGCGCGCCGTCGCCGGATGGCGTGGGCTTGCTGGCCGCCGCCCGCACCGGATTGCCCCGCGCGCTATGGGGTCTGTCGCGCACCGAGGATATTGCGCGCAAGATCACGCAAGAGCGCACGGATACCCTGCCCGCCCTTCAGGCGCTGCTGATCACGCTGCTTCTGGCCGAGGCGGATGCGCCGGTTGACAGTGGCGGGCGCGGCATCCTGCTGTTGGCGCGGATCGACAAACTGCTCGCGATGGGCGCGCTGGATCAGGCCGCAGCACTGGCCGAGCTGGCAGGCCCGGCCACGCCCGAATTGTTCCGCCGCCGGTTCGATATTGCGCTTCTGACCGGCAACGAAGATGCCGCCTGCGCCGAGATGCAATCCGCGCCGCATCTGGCCCCCACCCTGCCCGCGCGCATCTTCTGCCTTGCCCGCGCCGGTGACTGGTCTGCCGCCGCGCTGACACTGAACACCGCGCAGGCGCTGGGTCAGGTGAACCCGGCAGAGGATGTGCTGCTGTCGCGTTTCCTTGATGCGGAACTGGCCGATGGCGCAGACCCCTTGCCCGCGCCCGAAGTGCCGACGCCGCTGGTCTGGCGCATGTATGAGGCACTGGGAGAACCCTTGCCGACCCTTGGCCTGCCGCTGGCGTTTTCACACGCCGAACTGCGCCCGCAAGCCGGCTGGAAAGCCCAGATCGAGGCTGCGGAACGTCTGGCTCGGGTGGGCGCGATCACGCCCAACCTGCTGCTTGGCATCTATACCGCGCGCCAGCCTGCCGCCTCGGGCGGGGTATGGGATCGGGTCGATCTGTTCCAGACCTTCGACAATGCGCTGGCCGAGGGCAATCCCGAGGCGCTGGCCAAGGCCCTGCCCGCCGTCTGGCGCGCCATGGTGGCGGCAGAGCTGGAGATCCCCTTTGCCGCACTTTATGCCGAACGGCTGATGAACAGCCCGTTGCCCGAGGCCGAAGCCACCGGCATCGCCTTCCGCATCGGTCTGCTGTCACCGCATTACGAACGCGCAGCAATCAAGCGCAAGACCGCGCTGCCCGCGCCCGATGTGCAGGATGCGTTTCTGATCGGCCTTGCGCGCGGCGACATCACCGGCCTTGCCCCGCCCGACAGCATGTCGCGCGCACTGGCCCCGGCCTTTCTGCGCCCGGCGATCACCGCCGAGGCGCAGACCCTGCTGGATGAAAAACGCATCGGCGAGGCGCTGCTGGCGGCGATTGATGGCGTTGGCCGGGGCGTGCAAGGCGATCCGCGCGGCGTGGCCGAGGGCCTGTCGCTGCTGCGCAAGCTGGGGCTGGAGGACGTGGCCCGGCGCACCGCGCTGGAACTCTTGCTGCTGGAGCGGCGGGGCTGACCATGGCCAACGCCCCGATGCAACGCTGGATCTCGGCCTTTCTCGATGCACAGGCCGCCGAGCGCGACGCGGCCCGCAACACCCGGCTTGCCTATGGGCGCGACCTGCTGGATTTCGCGGGCTGGCTGGCGCATCGCGGGCAGGATTTCGTCACCGCCGATCAGGCGGCGGTGGAGAATTACCTGATCAGCTGCGATGCGCAGGGCCTGTCAAAAGCCACGCGGGCGCGGCGGCTGTCGGCGATCCGGCAACTCTACCGCTTTGCGCATGAGGAAGGTTGGCGCGCCGACAATCCGGCGCTGCGGCTGAAAGGCCCGGGGCAGGATCAGCGCCTGCCGCAGGTGCTGAGCCATGAGGAGGTGGACCGCCTGCTGGACGCCGCACGCGACAAGGGCCGCTCGATCGAGGATCAGATCCGCAACTGCGCCCTGCTGGAACTGCTTTATGCCACCGGGATGCGGGTGTCCGAACTGGTGGAACTGCCGGTGGCGGCGGTGCGGGGCGATCCGCGCATGATCCTGGTGCGTGGAAAGGGCGGCAAGGAACGCATGGTGCCGCTGTCGGCCCCGGCACGGGTGGCGGTGGCGGACTGGCTGACCCGCCGCGACCGTGCCGAAGAGCTGGACCGCAAGGCCGGGCGTCCCGCCTCGAAATACCTGTTTCCCAGCCGGGGGGTGGATGGCCATCTGACCCGCAACCATTTTTATGTGCTGATCAAACAGATTGCCGTGCTGGCCGGGGTCTCGCCCGCCAAGGTGACGCCGCATACGCTGCGTCATGCCTTTGCCACGCATCTTCTGGCTGGAGGCGCCGATCTGCGGGTGATCCAGACCCTGCTGGGCCATGCCGATCTGGCGACGACCGAAATCTATACCCATGTGCTGGACGACCATCTGAAATCGCTGGTGCTTGAAAACCATCCGCTTGCGAAAAGGCCTGACCGCGAATGACCCCCGACCCGATTACCGCAGCCCCCGCCCTGCTGGCCCCTGCCGATTGGCTCATCATCGGGATCATCCTGCTGCTGCTGGGCCTGTCGGCCTTTTTCTCCGGCTCGGAAACCGCGCTGACCGCCGCCTCGCGTGGCAAGCTGAAGGCGCAGGCCGACAAGGGATCGAACGGTGCCCACGCCGCGATGCGGGTAACCGAGGACAGCGAGCGCATGATCGGCGCGCTGCTGCTGGGCAACAATATCGTCAATATCCTGTCGGCCTCGCTGGCAACGGCGCTGCTGACACGGCTGCTGGGCGACGGCGGCGTGGCGCTGGCGACCTTTGTGATGACGGCGCTGGTGCTGGTGTTTGGCGAGGTGCTGCCCAAGACGCTGGCCATCACCTATCCCGAACCCGTGGCCAGCCGCGTGGCCCCGGTGATCCGCGTGCTGATCGTGCTGTTTTCGCCCATCGTCTCGGTGGTGCGGCTGCTGGTGCGTGGCATCCTGCGGCTGTTCGGCCTGAAACCGGATGAAAGCGGGCGGATGCTGGCGATGCGCGAAGAAATCGTCGGGGCGATCTCGTTGGGGCACAGCGAAGGCGCGGTAGAAAAAGAGGACCGCGACCGCCTGCTGGGCGCGCTGCATCTGGGCGAACGCACGGTGGAAGAGGTGATGCGCCACCGCCGCCAGATCGAGATGGTGAATGCCGATTTGCCCTCGGATGTCATTCTCTCGCAGGTTCTCGGCTCTCCGCACACCCGTCTACCGGTCTATCGGGGCGAGGCGGAAAACATCATCGGCGTGATCCATGCCAAAGACCTGCTGCGCGAGGTGGAGCGGGTGATGCGCGGGGCCGATGGTGCGCCCGGCACCATGGCCGATCTGGATGTGATGAAAGTGGCAATGAAGCCCTATTTCGTGCCGGAGACGACCACGCTGGACGAACAGATGCGCGAATTCCTCAAACGTCGCACGCATTTCGCGCTGGTGGTCGATGAATATGGCTCGCTTCAGGGGCTGATCACGCTTGAGGACATCATCGAAGAAATCGTCGGCGACATCACTGATGAATTTGACGTGGTGCACAAGGAGGATGCGCTGAGCCGCGATGCCAATGGCGATTACAGCGTCGACGGGGCAATGACGATCCGCGACCTGAACCGCGCGATGGACTGGGGCCTGCCGGATGACGAGGCCAATACCATCGCGGGTCTGGTGATCCACGAGGCGCAGATGATCCCGAATGAAGGACAGGCCTTCAGCTTTCACGGCTTCCGGTTTGAAGTGGCTGCAAAACGTGAAAACCGCCTGACCAAGCTGAAGATCCGCCCGTTGTAAGGCTCAGAAGATCTCGATGGCGTCTGCAAGGCCGCCAAGCGATCTGACATCTTCCAGCAGCAGGATGCCGTCTTTGCCGAAATCGAATTCGACGCCCTGCTTTGTCACGCTGGCATAAGTATTGACCAATTGCCGTGCAGACATGCGCCCATCCCACAGCGCATCGTCAAAGCGCAGCGTGTCATTTTCCCGCAGGTTGAAATCGGTGATCGTGTCGCCGCCGAACCGCTGAGAGAACTCGAACCCATCCGCACCGGCCCCGCCGGTCAGCTTGTCATTCTGC
Organism: Gemmobacter fulvus; assembly: GCF_018798885.1. Lineage (NCBI taxonomy): Bacteria > Pseudomonadati > Pseudomonadota > Alphaproteobacteria > Rhodobacterales > Paracoccaceae > Gemmobacter > Gemmobacter fulvus. The sequence continues at coordinate 232,895 of NZ_CP076361.1, forward strand.
CCGCCGCCGCGCAGCAGATCATTGCCCGTACCGCCGTCCAGCATGTCATTCAGGCCGTCACCGTCCAGAACATCATTGCCCGCGCCACCGAACAGCCGGTCGCCCCCGGCCCCGCCAGACAGTTTGTCATTGCCGCCTGCGCCATAGAGCAGGTCACGCCCCTCCATGCCGTCCAGCCGGTTGGTTGCGTTGTTTCCGGTCAGGCTGTTGTCGGCATCGCTGCCGGTCAGATTGATGCGCCCGATGCCCAAAGCCTCGGCATCCGCAATCCCGCTGACCAGCGTGACATCGCCCGACACCCGCAGCAGCGATCCGTTGATCACGTCGAGCTTCACATTGCCGTCGGCAAGGCTGGTCTGCACCCGCGCCATATTGCCTGACGGCCCGATATCCACTGTCACCGCGCGGCCAACCGCATGGGCCAGCGCATAGCCCCCGGCGGCTTCGGTGCGATCCGCAGCCCCGCCGACGATGCGCATCAGCAGGCCATCCTGCCCCTCGCCAATCGAATAGAACCCGTCCTTGTTCTTGTCGGCATAGGCCACGCCGGTGACATAGGCGGTCGAGGCATGGCGTGCAAAGTTTTCGGTCAGGTAATCCCATTTGCTGTTGCCCAGCTGGGAAATGCCGATCTCGCGAAAGTCCATGCCGATCATGTTCGATCTGTGCGTAGCACTGGCAAACAGGCTGTCATGCAGCTTGTCCATCAGCGCCTCACCCTTCAGGCCGCGCGAATATCCCGCCAGATTTTCGCCCTGGATCGAGCCGGAAAAGTTGAACTTGGCCATGGCCAGCCGGGCATCCAGATCGGTGCCGTCTTTCCAGATATGGCTGAAGTAATCGGTCTTGCCGAGATATTCGGACTGGATCCGGGCCGAGCGGTTCAACACATCAACAACCGCCAGCGGATCCTTGGCCTCGGTGGTGATCCTGGGCCAGACCGTGCCGTTGGTGGCCTGCGGCAGGCCCTTGTTCAGCGCGATGCCCTGGCGTTCGGCCTCTTGCTGCGGGTCCAGGCGGGCGCGGTTGATCAGCTCCACCAGATACTGTTCAGATGCCATCAACGTCATATCAGCCTGCCCTCGTGTCCGTCACAGTTGAAACTTCGCGTGACAATATGGTTTTCAGATGACCTGTCGATGGCCGTTCTGGGCCACTTCCGGCCAAACAGTGCCCAACGGCAGATCCTCGCCCACATCCTTTTCCCCCCGGCGTCTTACCGCTTGCGAAACAATGACCCCAGAACCCCGCGCACGATGGCCTGCCCGGATTTGGTGCCCAACTGGCGGGCAAAGCTCTTGGCAAAGGCCTCTGTCACGCTGTCCGACCGGCGCGGTGCGGATTTGGGCGGCGCGGCAGGTTTGGGCGCGCGCGACGCCCCGCCATCATAGCGTCGCCCCTTGTTGAACTCGCGCACCTCCTGCGGATCGAGCGACAGGCCGCCTTCGGGCTGTGCCGGGGCATTGGCTTCGCGCGCCGCCACCTCGGCCCGGGCGCGCAGTTTCTCAAACGCCGAATCGCGGTCGATCACCGCCTCATATTTGCCGTGCAGCGGCGAGGCGGCCAGAAGCTGCGCCCGCAGCGCCGGATCAATCGGGCCAAGCTGCGAGGCGGGCGGGCGGATCAGCGTGCGTTCCACCACCGAGGGGATGCCCTTGGCCTCCAGAAACGAGGTCACCGCCTCGCCGGTGCCGACATCGCGGATCGCATCCTCGGTGGCAAAGCGCGGATTGGGGCGATAGGTCTCGGCCGCCAACCGCAGGTCTTTCTGATCGCGCGCGGTAAAGGCACGCAGCGCGTGCTGCACCCGGTTGCCCAGCTGGCCCAGAATATTCTCGGGCACATCCGCCGGATTCTGCGTGATGAAATAGACCCCGACGCCCTTGGAGCGGATCAGCCGCGCCACCTGTTCCACCTTTTCCACCAATGCCTTGGGCGCATCGTTGAACAGAAGATGTGCCTCGTCGAAAAAGAACACCAGCTTTGGTTTGTCGGGGTCGCCCACCTCGGGCAGTTCCTCGAACAGTTCCGACAGCAGCCACAGCAGGAAGGTCGCATACAGCCGCGGGCTGTTCATCAGCTTGTCCGCCGCCAGCAGGTTCACATGGCCCCGCCCCTGCGCATCGACCTGCATCAGATCCGCCAGCGCCAGCGCCGGTTCGCCAAACAATTGCGCGCCGCCCTGATTTTCCAGCACCAGCAAGCGCCGCTGGATCGCCCCGACCGAGGTCGTGGACACCAGACCATAGCGGGTCGAGATGGACTGCGCATTTTCTCCAATAAAGACCAGCATGGCTTGCAGATCTTTCAGATCGAGCAGCGGCAGGCCCTCTTCATCGGCCAGTCGGAAGGCCACGTTCAGCACACCCTCCTGCGGCTCTGTCAGCTCCAGCAGGCGCGACAGCAACAGCGGCCCCATTTCCGAAATGGTGGCGCGGATCGGGTGGCCCTGTTCGCCATAAAGATCCCAATAGGTCACCGGACAGGCGGCATAGACCAGATCAAGCCCGATGGTGGCGGCGCGTTTGCTGAAGGCCTCGTGCAGCTTGTGATCCGCCGATCCGGCCACGCCCATGCCCGACAGATCGCCCTTCACATCCGACAGGAACACCGGCACGCCCGCCGCCGAAAACCCCTCGGCCAGCACTTGCAGCGTCACCGTCTTGCCGGTGCCGGTTGCCCCGGCAATCAGGCCATGGCGGTTGCCGTATTTGAGCAACAGCGTCTGCGGTGCCGCATAGGCCTCGCCGCCGCCACCCACGAAAATCCCCGCCTGATCACCGCTCACACCCTGCCCCTTCGCTGACTCTGGTATCGAAAATACAATCTTAATCTCTTTGTGCCAGCCTTGAATACAGTCCCGGCGGCGCTGCGTGCCACAGGGGCTGTCTTCCTCCCTGTGGACTGGCCGCGCCGATAAAAGGCGCGGCCTTTTTGCATGATTTATGGCAGCGCAAACATCTCAGATTTGTGTTGACCTGTCGCACGCCACGCCTTAGCGTCAGGTCCAATGAAGTCGGCCAGTCCGACAGGGAGCAAATAAATAGGAAAAGGGCCGGATTTCCGGCCCTTTTTCTTTTGGATCCGGCAGCGCAGACCCGGCTTTCGGCCCGCCGCAATGGGCAGCAAACCGCCAAGCCAGCCCGGCAGAACAGTTTTTTCACACTGACTCCGCCCTGTGCCCATGGTAAGGGGCGGCATCACCATTTGAGGACTTATCGCAATGGCAATGAATGACTTGACCAAGGCACTGGCGATCACGCTGACGCTCGGTCTGGGCAGCGCCGCCCTGGCGCAAGACACCACCACCGAAGCCCCGGCGACCACGACCGAAGCCCCGGCGGCCCCGGCAACCGAAGCACCTGCAACCGAAGCACCGGCACCGGCCGCCGATGCGCCCGCCACCCCGGATGCCGCTGCAGCCCCGGCTGCTGATGGCGTCGGCTCGGTCTATGCCAAGGCCACCCATGGCGATTGGGAACAGCGCTGCGTCAAGGCCCCCGAAGGCACCACCGATCCCTGCCAGATCTATCAGCTGCTGAAAGACAGTGAGGGCAATGCCGTTGCCGAAATCGGTGTGTTCCCGCTGCCGGATGGCGAAAAGGCCCTGGCGGGCGGCACGATCAGCGCGCCGCTGGAAACCCTGCTGACCGAAAATCTGGTGATCCAGATCGACGGCGGCAAAGGCCGCGTCTACCCGTTCAGCTGGTGTGACCGCAGCGGCTGCGTGGCGCGTGTGGGCTTCACCAAGGAAGATCTGGCCGCGTTCAAGGGTGGCAACAAGGCCACGCTGACCATCGTGCCGGTGACAGCACCCGACCAGAAGGTCAATCTGGCGATCTCGCTCAAGGGCTTCACCGCCGGCTATGACGCGCTGGCGCAACCCGCCAAGCAATAAGCCAGTTCAGACCCAAAGATGGCGCCGCGTCCTGCAAGGGGCGCGGCGCTTGCCGTTTCAGGGGGCGCGGCGCAGGGCCAGCACCGCATTCATGCCGCCAAAGGCAAAGGCATTGGACAGCGCCACCTCCACCCGCGCCTGCCGGGCGACATTGGGCACCACATCCAGCGCACATTCGGGATCGGCCTCTTCATAACCGATGGTCGGCGCAATCACCCCGTCGCGCAGCGCCATGATACAGGCCAGCAGCTCCACCGCGCCGGTGCCGCCGATCAGATGGCCATGCATGGATTTGGTGGAAGAGATCATCAGCCGGTCGGCGTGCTGGCCGAACACATCGGCCACGGCGGCACATTCGGTCTTGTCATTCGCCGTGGTGCCGGTGCCATGGGCGTTGATGTAACCGACATCCTCAGGTGCCAGACGCGCATCGCGCAAAGCCCCCGCAATCGCCCGCGCCGCCCCCTGTTTGGAGGGCATCACGATGTCGGAGGCGTCCGAGGTCATGGCAAAGCCCACCACCTCGGCCAGAATCACCGCGCCGCGCCGTTTGGCCTGTTCATATTCTTCGAACACGAACACCGCTGCCCCCTCGCCTTGCACCATGCCGTTGCGGTTCAGGCTGAAGGGTCGGCAGGCATCCTTCGACATGACGCGCAGCCCTTCCCAGGCCTTGATGCCGCCGAAACACAGCATGGATTCGGATCCGCCCGTCACCATGGTGCGGCACATGCCCGAACGGACCATGTGGAACGCCTGCCCCATCGCGTGATTGGAACTGGCGCAGGCGGTAGCCACGGTGAAGCTGGGGCCCTTGAGGTTGAATTCCATCGACAGATGCGAAGCGGCGGCATTGTTCATCAGCTTCGGCACGACAAAGGGATGAACGCGGTTCTTTCCCTCTTCATAGACACTGCGGTAATTGTCGTCCCAGGTGTTCACCCCCCCCGCCGCCGTGCCCAGCACGACCCCGGTTTCATAACCCAGATGCCCGTCGAAATTCAGCCCCGATTGCGCAATCGCCTCCCGCGCGGCCAGAAGGGTGAACTGGGTGAATTTGTCATACAGAACAATTTGTTGCCGGTTGAAATGCGTCTCGGGATTCCAGTCATGCACCTGCCCTCCGATCTGGATCGACAGTCGGTCCTTGTCGCGGATCTCCAGATCGGTGATGCCGCAGCGCCCGTCCCGAAACGCGGCCAGCGTGCCCGTCACATCATGCGCCAGCGCGTTGATCGTGCCCGCGCCGGTAATCACCACCCGTTTCATGCGGCGCGCTGCGCCACGAGCCCTTCGACCGCCGCGATGATCGCCGCGACCGAACTGATGTCAAACCCCGAACGGTCCGGCGCATTGGCGTTGAACGGCACCGAGATATCAAAGGCCTCTTCGATGGCGAAGATGCTTTCCACCAGACCGAGGCTGTCCAGCCCCAGATCCTCCAGCGAATCCTCCAGCCGGATGTCGGAAACATCCATCACCGCCTGTTCGGCAAGAATGGCAATGACGCGATCCTTTACCGCGACGGCCTCTGTCATCTGTGTCATGCGAACCTCCTGCACCCCTTTCGGGAAAGTGTTATGGCGTCATCTCACAGTTTTGAAACAAGTTTCTGAAGCTCTGCCACGGTCGCGGCAAGCCGCGGCAGACGGCGCAGGGCCTTGTTGATTTCCATCTGGGTTTCCATCTTGACCGCCGGATAACCCAGCAGAACCCGTCCCGCAGGCGCATTGCTGAGGATCTTGGTGCCACCGCCGGCAATCACGTCATCGCCCACAAAGATATTGTCACTGACCCCGACCTGCCCGGCCAGCACCACCCGATCCCCGATCTTGGTGGACCCCGCCACCCCGACCTGCCCGCACAGCAGGCAATCGCGACCCACCTGCACATTATGCCCCAGATGCACGAGATTATCGAGTTTGGTTCCCGATCCGACCAGCGTGTCGCGGATGGTGCCACGATCCACACAGGCATTGGCGCCAATTTCCACATCATCGCCGATGGTCACGGCCCCGAGCGAATGGATCCGCGTCCAGCTTTGCTGCCGGATTTCCTCGCGATGTCCGAGGGTTGCGCGGATTTCTTCAACCCCGGACTGTTCGGGCGTCACGAAGGAGAATCCATCCGCCCCGATCACCGCGCCCGGCTGGCAGATGAAGCGATCACCAATGCTGACCCGCGCGCCGATCCTTGCGCCTTGCAGGATCAGCGCATCCGCCCCGATGCGCGCGCCTTCGGCAATCGACACATGGCTGGCGATGCGGGCGCGCGGCCCGAGGATCACACCTGCGCCGATCACCACGAAGGGCGCAATCGCCGCGCCCTCACCGATCTGCGCCGTCGGATCCACCACCGCCATCGGATGCACGCCCGGCGCAATCTGCGGCCCGGCATCCAGAATCGCGGTCAGCCCGGCCATCGCCACGCGCGAGCGCGGCGCAAAAATCGCGGCCTCCAGCCCCAACGCCTGCCAATCAGCGCCTTGCCAGACCACCGCCGCCCGCGCCTTGCCCTGGCCGATGCCCCCCGCATATTTCGGGTCCATGGCAAGCGCCAGATCCTGCGGCCCTGCCACTTGCGGTTCTGCCGCGCCGGTCACGGTCAGATCAAGGTTTCCGGCCGCCTGCGCGCCGAGCGCGGCGGCAATATCACGGATCATATGCGCCATGGCACCCTCACTTACAGGGCGATTGCTGCCCTGTGACTGATTTAGCCCTGATGACCGCCCAGCACCACCCCGGCCTGCATCAGCGCGTCGAAGATCAGCCCGTCGCGGCCATAAACGTCGCGGCGGTAGTTCATCTTGCCCTTGGCCCCCGGGAAGGCGGTGAAATAGACGATATGCACCGGCACCGGCTGTTCCAGCCGCACCGCCGCCTCGGCCCCGCGATCCAGAACCTGATGGAAGGTCGCCTTCGGATCATCGCTTTGTCTGGCCAGCAGCGCATAGGCGAAATCGAAGGGCTGGCCCAGACGGATGCAGCCATGGCTGAAGGCGCGGATTTCCCGCTCGAACAGCGATTTTGACGGCGTGTCATGCAGATAGATATTATAGGGATTGGGGAACATGAACTTCACCAGACCCAGCGCATTGCCATCCGAGGGCGGCTGCCGCATCGCAAAAGGGAAGTTTGCCGCCGTGTATTTGCCGAAGTTGATCGCGCCGCGATCCACGACACGGCCCTTGCTGTCGACGATCTTCAGATGCCCCGCCGCATTCGGGTTCTTTTTCAGCAGCGGCAGATATTCCTTGGTGGTGATCGACCGCGGCACCGACCACGACGGGTTGATGACCATGTAATCCATCGTATCGGAAAACTCGGGCGTGCGTTGATCCAGCACGTCCTTGCCGATGACCGAGCGGGTGGCAAAGGTTTCCTTGCCATCATCCATGATGCGGGCGCTGAAGTCGGTGAGGTTCACCCAGATATGGCGGCGGCCCCGGTCGATATTGATCCAGCGCTCCCGCTCCATCGCCACGAGGATGGATTGCAGCCGCGCCTCGGGGCCAACATTGATCTGCGCCAGCGTGCTGTCATCCAGCACCCCGTCCGGTTCCAGCCCGTGATCGAGCTGGAATTGCTGCACGGCCTTTTCCATCGTGTCATCATAGCTGCGCGTGGCGCTGCGCCCCAGATAGCCCATGGCGACCAGACGGTCGCGCAAGGCCACGACGGCCTCGCCGCTGGCCCCGGGTTTCAGCGTCACCGCCGGCAAAGCTTCCCCCCAGCCGCCGCGCGCGATCTGCGCCTCGATCTGGATCTTGGCCTTCATCAGCTGAGCATAGGCGGGCGCCGTGGGCGCCAGCCCGGCCAGAAAGCCGGACAGATCCGCATCCGTCAGCATCGCCAGATTGGACTCAGGGCTGCGCACCGGAATCTCGCGCACGATGCCCGGATCCACCTTCTTGGGCACCAGCACGCCGGAGTTCAGATCCCGCGCATAATCGAGGAAGGCGCGCGTCATGCGCACCTCCAGCCGCCCCCGGTCGCCTTCGGTGCGGGCGGCGCGGAAAGCATCGGCCAGCGCCCCGGCATCATAGCGCTGCACCGGCAGGCCGTGATCGCCCGCACGGGTCAAGGCGGTCAGCAGCACATTGCGCCGCTCGGCATTGCCCGCGTCGGTCCAGACCGGGGCATAGTTGCGCGCCGCATAGAAGGCGGCGATGGCCTCATCGTCCGAGGCCGCAATCGCTACCGATTGGGTAAAGGGGCTGACCTGTGCCTGCACAGGTTGCGGAACCGTCATCGCCGCCGTGGCAAGCAGCATCGCCACAAGACCAGGACCAAACACGCGGGGCAGCATCAGACGAAGTGGCGCAACAGCGGCAACGGGCATCGGAACCTCGGCTCAATGATATTTCCTCAAATTTCCGGGATTTCGGCGGGTGAGTCCATTCACAACCGCCTCAACCGCGGCAGAAATCGCACGGTGCAAGGGCTAAAACGTCGCATTTTGGCAACACGGCCAAGAATTGCCAAACGGTTCCTACCGTTTTGCGGCGTTCAGCAAATATTTGCCGATCGGCGTGATGCTGCGGGCCTGCGGCCAATCTTGGACTTCTGTTGCGATTCGACTTGTGCCATAAGAATGGGGCACTTGGGGAAAAGTGGCAGGAACCGCAGATCACATGCGGCAGAATACCGAAGGACAGGCTTACACATGACCAATTCTGCGAAAACCGGGTTCACACGGCGTGGCCTCTTGGGTGTGTTCGCGGCTGCTGCCGTGGTGGCAGCACCGACCTATTCCAACGCGTTCGGCTTGCTGCGCGGCGCAGGCGACATCCGGCGCGTCCGGATGTATTCGGGCCGCACCGGCGAAAGCATGGACACGATCTATTGGATCGAGGGCAAGTACATCAAGGAAGCCCTCAAGGAAATCAACCACTTCATGCGCGACTGGCGCACGGATGAAACCATCACCATGGATCCGCGCACGGTGGATATCATGGCGGCCTCGCATCGTCTGCTGGATGTGTCAGAGCCCTATATGCTGCTGTCTGGCTACCGCAGCGCCAGAACCAATGCGATGCTGCGCTCCAAATCCGGCGGCGTTGCCAAGCACTCGCTGCACATGGTCGGCCAGGCCAGCGACCTGCGGCTCAAATCCCGCTCGGTCAATCAGATGGCCCGCGCGGCAGAGGCCTGCGCTTCCGGCGGCGTTGGCCGTTACTCCGGGTCGAACTTCGTGCATATGGATTGCGGTCCGGTGCGGCACTGGGGCGGCTGAACGCGCCACACCACCACTGACCGGAAAACAGGGCGCCCTTGGGCGCCCCTTTTCATGTCTTCATGCGTCGTGATCCGGCTCCGCACCCTGATCGCCGTCGCGCAGCCCGCGAAAGCCCATCGCGACCACGAACTTTTCGGAACTGTCCGAGCGGCTTGCCCCCGGCTTTACATTGGCCACCTTCTTGAAGTGTTTCTTCAGCAGGGTCTGCATGCCGATTTCGGCCCCGCCCGCCAGAACCTTGGCGACAAAGGTGCCATCCTCCTCCAGCACGTCAAAGGCAAAGGCCAGCGCCGCCTCGACCAGCGCGATGATGCGCAGGTGGTCGGTGCCCTTGTGCCCCGAGGCCGCCGCCGCCATGTCGGACATGACCACATCGGCCTTGCCGCCCAGCCAGCCCTTGACCAGGGCATCCGCCTCATCGGCCAGAAAATCGAGCTGATGGATCTGCGCGCCGGAAATCGGCTCCACCTCTTGCAGATCGACGCCCAGCACGGTGCCAATCGGCTTTTTCGGGTTCTGCCCCAGCGCGTTCACCCGCTCGACCGCCATCTGGCACCAGCCGCCCGGCGCACAGCCAAGGTCAACCACACGCGCGCCCGGTTTCAGGAAGCCGTATTTGTCATCCAGCTCCGAGATCTTGTAGGCGGCGCGGCCCCGGTAGCCTTCCCGCTTGGCGCGCACCACATAAGGGTCGTTCAACTGGCGTTCGAGCCAGAGCGTCGAAGACAGTTTGCGCCCCTTGGCGGTTTTCACCCTGACGCGCAATTCGCGCTGGCCACGGCCGGAGGTGTTTTTGGGCGGTGTCGTCATGCGTATGGTCCATCTTCCAGAACGCCATCGGCGCTCATCTGTGCATAAAGCAGCCCTTCGCGCAGCCCCCGATCCGCAACCGACAGCTTGTCGGTGGGCCAGATGCGCATGAGCGCCTGTAAAATCGCCGCCCCGGACATGATCAGCGCATGACGGTCGCGCCCGATGCGCGGGTCGGTGCGCCGGCCTTCGGGGCCAAGCGAGAGATAATCGCGGATCACCGTATCAATCTGATCCGATGACATGCGCAGCCCGTCCACCTTGGTCCGGTCATACCGGCGCAGGCCCAGAAAGCTGGCGGCAACCGTCGTCACCGTGCCAGAGGTGCCGATGATCTGAAAGCCCTCGCGCGGGTTGTCGGCATTATAGGGGCTGAAACTGGCGAGGTTCTCTTCGAAAAACCAGCTCATCAGCGCAAAGCGCGCAGCGTCATCCTCCACGTCGATGAACTGGTCCTTCAGGGTGGCCACACCTAGCGGCACCGAGATCCAGTCCACCACGCGCGCGGCGGGTTTGTCGTCCTTCGGGGCAAAGCCCGCGTGCAGCCGCATGATGGCGCGCGGGCGATCCTCGGGCGGCACGGCGGACAGATCAATCCAGACCAGTTCGGTCGAACCGCCGCCGATATCGACCACCAGCAATTGTTCGGTGCGGCGGCTGACCAGTGGCGCGCAAGAGATCACGGCAAGGCGGGCTTCTTCCTCGGGGGCGATCACCTCCAGCGCCAGCCCGGTTTCGCGCCGCACCTGCCGGATGAAATCGCGGGCATTGCGCGCCCGGCGGCAGGCCTCGGTCGCCACCAGCCGCATCCGCGTCACGCCATGTTTTTCGATCTTCTTGCCACAGATGCGCAGCGCCTGAACCGTGCGCCCCATCGAGGTGCGCGAAAGCCGACCCGAGGCTTCAAGCCCCACGCCCAACTGGACAGTTTTGGAAAAACTGTCGATGACCTGAAACTGACTGCCCTTCGGTTGGGCAATCAGCATCCGGCAACTGTTTGTGCCCAGATCCAGCGCCGCATAAAGCTGCGGCCCCGGCTGGGCGTCACAAGGGGCCGACGGTTCGACCGCGCCCGCCAGTTTCCTGACGTCCGGCTGCGGGATCGCGTCCTCCCCTCGGGGACGCTCGGGCGTCATCATACGCCCTCCATATGTGGTTATCCCCAACCTAGACCCGTTCCCCCCATGGCGCAAGCCCGATGCCGGGCCGTCCCGGCCCCCGGAGGGGCAGCCCGGTAGGAAATCCGCAGTGCAGGATGTATGTTTTTGCGCGGGCCCCAGCCCGCGGACCAGAATCGCGGCAGAAACGGGGTGCAACAAACTTGTGTCGCTCTCTGGCTGCTGAATGTCGAAAACCGACACCGCCGCGCGCAGGGCCACGCATAGAACGGATTCAAGAACGAGGAAGGAATCACATGCCAGAGGTGACCATCGTCTATTGGCGCGACATCCCGGCCCAGGTCATTGTGGGCAAGGGGCGGCGCGGGGCGAAAGTGCAGCTGACCGAACGCTTTGAACAGGCGATTGACCGCTGCGCGATGAAGATCGGCGCGAAGGATGCCGATGCCTATCTGGCCGAATGGCGCAAGGCCCCGCCCTACGAGGTCGAGGGCGAGCAGGACGAGATTGCGAAATCCGTCGCGGCAGCGCTTGAAGCCGAATACGACACTGCGCGCCTCAAGGCGCTGATTGATGCCGAGGGCCGGGCCTGAGCGCCCTGCCCCCCAACGTCCCTTCATCAGGAGCCGCCCATGGCGCTGTTCAACTTTCGCCGCGATAGCGCAGCCGCCACGCCGGATGCCGACACCGAAGCCTTCCTGAAAGGCTATTCCATCGAGGTGATGCCGCGCACCGCCGAAAAGGTCGAGGATTTCTGCGCCCTTCTGCCCAAGGGCACGCGCGTCTACATCGCCCATATCGAAGGCACCCCGATCGAAGACATGGTGGCGACGGCGCGGCGGCTGGCGGACGAAGGCTTTGTGGTTATGCCGCATTTTCCGGCGCGGATCATCCCCGACCGCGCGACGCTGGCCGACTGGCTGGCGCGTTACAAGGGCGAGGCCGGTGTGAAACAGGCGCTGCTGCTGGGCGGTGGCGTCAATACGCCAGCCGGCGAATTCGATGCCTCGATGCAGCTGATCGAAACCGGGCTGTTTGATGGGTTTGAACGGCTGCATGTCGCGGGCCACCCCGAAGGCAACAAGGATATCGACAAGGACGGCGGCGACCGCATCGTGATGCAGGCGCTGAAATGGAAACAGGCCTTTGCCGAACGCTCCGATGCGCAGATGGCCATTGCGACGCAGTTCTGCTTCGAGGCCGATCCGGTGATCGCCTGGGCCGACCGGCTGGCCGCCGAAGGCATCAAGCTGCCGATCCATATCGGGGTTGCGGGACCGGCCAAGCTGCAGACGCTGATCAAATTCGCCATTGCCTGCGGTGTAGGCCCCAGCTTGCGGGTGCTGCAAAAGCGCGCGATGGATGTGACCAAGCTGCTGATGCCCTATGAGCCGACCGAATTCGTGGCGGCACTGGCGGCGCACAAGGCCAAGCACCCGGAATTCGGCATCGAATCCGTGCATTTCTTCCCGCTGGGCGGCATCAAGACCAATGCCACCTGGGCCACTGATCACGGCGGCGCCTCGGCCGTTCCCGCAAACCAGGCTTGAAGGACCAGCCATGACCCGGACCGTTATCGAATCCAAGACCAAGACCGTCATCATCGGGTTTGACGAACCCTTCTGCGTGATCGGGGAACGTATCAACCCCACCGGGCGCAAGAAGCTTGCGGCAGAGCTGGAGGCCGGCAATTTCGACACCGTGATCAGGGACGCGCTGGAACAGGTGGCCTGTGGCGCGACCGTGCTGGACGTGAACTCGGGTGCTGTCTTCACCAACAAGATGGCCGAAGATCCGCGTTATGCCGACAATAACTTTGTCGAGCCGCCGCTGATGAAGGCGCTGATCGAGATCATCCAGCAAACGGTCGACGTCCCGCTGTGTATCGACAGCTCGGTTCCTGGCGCACTGGAGGCCGGTCTGATGGCCTGCGAGGGCCGGCCGCTGCTGAACTCGGTGACGGGTGAGGAAGAGCGGCTGGAGCTGGTGCTGCCGCTGGTCAAGAAATACAATGTGCCGGTGGTGGCGATTTCCAACGACGACACCGGCATTTCGCAAGACCCCGATGTGCGCTTTGCCGTGGCGAAAAAGATCGTGCAACGCGCCGCCGATTTCGGCATTCCGGCGCATGACATCGTGGTCGACCCGCTGGTGATGCCGGTGGGCGCGATGGGCACTGCCGGCCAGCAGGTGTTTGCACTGGTGCGTCGCCTGCGCGAAGAGCTGGGCGTGAACACCACCTGCGGTGCGTCGAACATCAGCTTTGGCCTGCCGCAGCGCCATGGCATCAACGCGGCCTTCCTGCCGATGGCGATTGGCGCGGGCATGACCTCGGCCATCATGAACCCGGTCCGTCAGGTGGAGATGGAGGCGATCCGCGCCGCCAACTTCCTGATGAACCACGATCCGAATGGCGGTGAATGGATCCGCTTTGCCAAGGTGATCGAAGCGGTCGAAGGCGGCATGAGCTTTGCCGATGCCTCTTCGGCGCAGACCTCGGCGGCATCGGGCCGTCGCGGCGGGCGGCGCTCGCGCGGCTGATCTCCGGCTTTAACCCCGGCACAGGCTGACAAAAACACCCGCCAATCCGGCGGGTGTTTTCGTTTGCTTAACCTTTATTCGCCACAGTTCATCCCCAAGGGCACATTTTTGCCGCTTTGCTTGCGCAATGGGACCATAGGCCCCGCGCAAAAGGCGGGGGACGCGCCGCAGAGGAAGACGTGCCGATGGATGGACAATGAGCAGCCTGAGCGAGATCAACGCCATTCATGTGCTCTGCTCTGCCGAAGAGGCCGCGGCGCGGGATCGCGCGGCGGGCACCTATGCTGCCAATATCGCCAGCGACAGCCGCTATTACATGTGGCAGGGCCAGCAGCAGATCCTGCCGCTGGGCATGGATGGCGAACCGGAGCTGTTTGCCGCAGGCCTGCGCGCCGCCCTGCCCGGTGTGAACACGCTGCGCCTGTCGTTCAATGCCTTTGCCTTTGATGACGCGGGCGGGCTGCATCCGCTCTATGAACGCTTTCTGGCCGCCGCTGCGTCGCAGGGTTTCAAGCTGATCTTCACCTATACCGATGGCGGGCAGCAGACGACCGGGGCCGATGGCAGCCTGACCACCGATCAGATTGGCGCGGCGCTGGATGGCGCGGTGCAGGACCGCGCCGTCGACAGTTGGACCCGCCTGATGGACTGGATGGCCGATCATCCCGCCGTGGAATCCTCGGTCTGGGGCTATGAGCTGGCGAATGAGGCCGCCGCCTATGAACGGGCGGTGGTGCTGGCCCCGCGCGGCACCAAGGGTGCGGCCGAAGCCCGCTTTGTGGAGCTTTATGCCCGCCACATGGCTGAACTGGCCGAGGTCGTGCAGACCCGGCAGGATGACGCCCGCATCCTTGTGGGCGGCTGGGCCTATTCGGCGCGTTTTGTCGATATGGCGGAAAACATGGTCGGAGCGCAGACCGCACTGGATTACCTGCGCGACCAGGTGGGGGCGGCGTTGGTCTGGGCGGCGCATCTTTATCCCGGCTGGCACAGCGGCACCGCGCAGGGGCCAGAGGCCATGATCGCGGCCTTTGAGGCGGTGTTCGCGCCTCTGGGCGAGGATGACATCCTGCTGACTGAAACCAGCCTCTCCGGCGCGCTGATCAATGATTTCAGCCTGCCGGACAGCATGACCACCCATCTGGCGCGCACGCAGGAGTGGTTTGCTGATCGCGGCATCGGCGTCACCTGGTTTTCCGGGGCCGAGGCCGGGGCCTCCAGCCTCGTATCGGTCGACAGCGATGGCAGCCTGCGTTACCTGCACCAGCACAGCCTTGCCTTCGCGCTCAATGCCTTCTCGCTGGACGATGCGCCTGCCGCCCATGCCGGGAATCAGGTGATCCATGCCAGCCTGCGCGCGGCCAAGCTGCGCAACGAGGCCTATGATGGCGGGCTGACGATGGATCCCGTGCACAAGATCGGCACCGGCTTTGGCCATGGCGGCAATGACACGCTGTTCGGCGGCACAGCCGCCAACAATTTCCTTTACGGTGGTCAGGGGCACGACCGGGTGCAGGGCGCCGAGGCCGAGGATTTTCTGTTCGGCCAGATGGGCGATGACACACTGGCGGGGCTGGCGGGCAATGATCTGCTGTTTGGCGGCCGGGGCAACGACCTGCTGCGCGGTCAGGGCGGCAATGACACGCTGGAGGGCGGCGCAGGCGCGGACAGGTTCGATGCCAGCGCGGGCAATGACCTGATCACCGATGCCGAAATGGCGGCGGGCGATCTGATCTTTCTGGGGCGCGGCTATACCGGCTGGGCCCAGATTGCCGCCCGGATCAGCCATCAGGCCATCAACGGGCCGACGGTGAATGATGTGGTGATCCGCCACGCCGATGCCACGCAAACGGTTCTGCTCGACATGCGCGGCGCGCTGGGCGCGGCGGCATTCCTGTTTTCGGGCACCGCTGATCGGGTGGAGGGCACCACAAAGGCCGATCTGATTGCCGAAGGCTATCAGGATATGGATGGCAATGTGTTTTCTGCCCCGATCCGGCGGATCGCGGCGGGTCATGGCAATGACACGATCAATGGCAGCCTTGCCGCCGACTGGCTGGATGGCAATGCGGGCGATGATCTGCTGCAGGGCAGCAAGGGGGCCGATACCCTGTCTGGCGCGGTGGGGCGGGACAGCCTGTTTGGCGGCGACGGGCGCGATGTGGTCATGGGCGGCGGCGATGCCGACTTGCTGCATGGCGGCGCGGCGGATGATGTGATCGCCACGGGTCAGGGCAATGATCTGGCCTATGGCGGCGCCGGGGCCGACCGGATCCGCGGCGAGGCCGGGCAGGACACGCTGTATGGCGGCACGGGCTGGGATGTGATCCATACCGGGGCCGAGGCCAGCACGGTGTTCGGCGACGCCGGGCGCGACACCATCATGGCCGATATTGAACGGGCCGGGCACCGGCTGAGCGGCGGCAGCGGCGGCGACAGTTTCGTGTTCCATTCCGCCGATGCGACCGGGCGCAGCCAGTCGGTGATCACCGATTTCACCGCCGGGCAGGACCGCATCCTGTGGGGCAGCCGGGTGATTGATCTGGACCATCTGCCGAAAGGCATGGCGCTGCACGACAGCGCCGCTGGTCTGGTTCTGGAATTCTCGCCCGGCAATTCGGTGCTGCTGGAGGGGTTTTTCCTCTGAACCTTGCGCTGCATCATGGTGGCAGCGGCGGTGCGGTGGTGGGATCGGGCAAAGGCACATTCTGCAAGGATTCCCATGGCCCCGCTTTCCGGCATCACCATCCTCGATCTGACACATGTTCTGGCGGGGCCGTTCTGCGCCACGATTCTGGCCGATCTGGGCGCGCATGTGATCAAGGTCGAACGCCCCAGCACCGGCGATGACACCCGCGCCTTCCCCCCCTTCACGAACGGGGAAAGCGCCTATTTTGCGGCGCTGAATGCCGGAAAACGCTCCATCGCGCTGGATTTGAAGGCCGAGGCGGATCGCCAGATTTTCGAGGCGCTGCTGGCCCGCGCCGATGTGCTGCTGGAGAATTACCGCCCCGGCGTGATGGAGCGCCTGGGCTATGGCTGGCAGGATCTGCAAAGCCGCCTGCCCCGGCTGATCTACGGCGCGGTTTCGGGCTTTGGCCATAGCGGACCAGAGGCCGGCAAACCCGCCTATGACATGGTGGTGCAGGCGCGCGGCGGTGTGATGAGCATCACCGGCGAGGAAGGCGGGCCGCCGGTGCGGGTCGGCGCCTCGCTGGGCGACATCGTGGCGGGCATGTATCTGGCGCAGGGGGTGCTGGCGGCGCTTTATGACCGCAGCCGCACCGGCCTTGGTGCCAAGATCGACATCTCGATGCTGGATTGCCAGTTGGCCATTCAGGAACACAGCATTGCCATCACCACGGCCACCGGCATACCACCGGGCCGCACCGGCGCGCGCCATCCTACCATCACGCCCTTTTCCACCTATCGCGCGGCGGACGGGTTCTTTGTGATCGCGGCGGGCAATGACGCGCTGTTTGCCCGGCTCTGTGCGGCGCTGGGCCACCCCGGCTGGGCCACGGATCCCCGCTTTGCCAGCAATGCCGCGCGCTGCGAGCATGTCGCGCTGCTGAAACGCCTGATCGAGGCGGTGACACTGGGCGCGCCCTGTGCGGAGTGGATCGCCACGCTGGACGCGGCGGGCGTACCGACCGGCCGTGTGCAGGACATGGCCGAGGTGCTGCGCGACCCACAACTGCTGGCCCGCAACATGGTGGTGCCGGTGGCCGCGCGTCCGGGTGGGCCTGCCTTCACTGCCGCAGGCAACCCGATCAAGATGTCCACCCTGCCGGATCTGCGGCAGCGCGGCCCGGCCCCGGCGCTGGATGCCGACCGCGCCGCCATCCTCGGCTGGCTGTCCGGCCCGCCAGAGGGCGCAAGCTGACCGCAACCTGCCGCGAACAGGCATTGCGATTGCAGGCCACCGGCCTACAAAGGAACAGCGAGGGGGCAATGGCCGCCCCTGTTCCGTCCGCGTATTCCGGTCTGTCCGGGCGACGGGGCGGTGCTGCAGATTGGGCAAGAGGCAGACATGACCGAAGACGCGCTGGTGATCTTTACTCCTTCCGGCAAACGGGGCCGGTTCGCGCTTGGCACCCCCGTGCTGACGGCGGCGCGGCAATTGGGCGTGGATCTGGATTCGGTCTGCGGCGGGCGCGGCATCTGCTCCAAATGCCAGATCCAGCCGGGCTATGGCGAGTTTTCCAAATTCGGCATCCATGTCGACAGCGAGGCGCTGACCGATTGGAACGCGGTGGAAGAGCGCTACAAATCCAAGCGTGGCATGCTGGATGGCCGCCGTCTGGGCTGTCAGGCCAAGGTGATGGGCGATGTGGTGATCGACGTGCCGCCGGAAAGCCAGGTCCACAAACAGGTGATCCGCAAATCCGCCACGCAGCGCGACATCGTGATGGATCCGGCAACCCGGCTGTTGTTCATCGAGGTGACAGAGCCGGACATGCACGAGCCGTCGGGCGATTTTGAACGGGTGGTGCTGGCCCTGCGCGAGCAATGGCAGGTGGAGGCGGTAGAGGCCGATCTGCACATCCTGCGGCGCTTGCAGCCGGTGCTGCGCAAGGGCGCGTGGAAGATCACAGTCGCCCTGCACAAGGGCAACCACGATCCCCACCACCGGATCCTGGAAATCTGGCCGGGCTTCCACGAAGGCGGGCTGTATGGTCTGGCGATTGATCTGGGATCGACCACCATTGCCGCCCATCTGTGCGATCTGCGCGATGGCGCGGTTCTGGCCTCGTCCGGTGTGATGAACCCGCAGATCCGCTTTGGCGAAGATCTGATGAGCCGGGTGTCCTATGCGATGATGAACCCCGGTGGCGATGTGGAAATGACCCGTGCGGTGCGCGAGGCGATCAACAGTCTGGCCGCCACCATCGCGCAAGAGGCGCAGATCGACCCCAAGGCCATTTTCGAGGTGGTCTTTGTCTGCAATCCGGTGATGCACCACCTGCTGCTGGGCATTGATCCGGTGGAGCTGGGGCAAGCGCCGTTTGCGCTGGCGCTAAGCGGCAGCCTGAGCCTGCCTGCGGCAGAGCTTGACCTTTCGGCCCTGAACCGGGCGGCGCAGGTCTATATCCTGCCCTGCATTGCGGGCCATGTCGGGGCTGATTGCGCGGCGGTTGCCCTGTCGGAAGAACCGAACAAATCGGAACAGATGGTGCTGATTGTCGATGTCGGCACCAATGCCGAAATCCTGCTGGGCAACAAGGACCGCGTTCTGGCCTGTTCCAGCCCGACCGGCCCGGCCTTTGAAGGCGCACAGATCAGCTCTGGCCAGCGTGCAGCTCCCGGCGCGATCGAGCGGGTGGAGATTGACAGCCTGACCAAAGAGCCGCGCTTCCGGGTGATCGGCTCGGACCTCTGGTCGGATGATCCGGGCTTTGCCGAGGCGACCAAGACCTCAGGCATCACCGGCATTTGCGGATCGGGCATCATCGAGGCGGTGGCCGAAATGCGCATGGCGGGCATTGTCGACGGCTCGGGCCTGATCGGTTCGGCGGAACAGGTCCGATCGGTCCGCTCGGTGCCCGAGGGGCGGACGCACAGCTATCTGCTGCATGATGGCAGCGCCGACGGCGGGCCGGTGATCCATGTCACCCAGACGGACATCCGCGCCATCCAGCTGGCAAAATCCGCGCTGTATGCCGGGGCGCGGCTGCTGATGGACGAGATGGGGGTGGATACGGTCGACAAGGTGATCCTCGCCGGCGCGTTTGGCGCGCATATCAGCCCGAAACACGCGATGGTTCTGGGCATGATTCCCGATGCGCCATTGGATCATGTGCTGAGTGCGGGCAATGCGGCAGGCACCGGCGCGCGGATTGCGCTGTGCAACCGTGCGTCCCGGGATACCATCGAGGCGGTGGTGCATGATATCCACAAGGTTGAAACCGCCATCGAGCCGCGCTTCCAGGAACATTTCGTCAATGCCAATGCGATCCCGCACGCGGTCGACCCTTTCCCGGAGCTGAGCGCCATCGTCACCCTGCCCCAGGTCAGCTACAACACGGCGGGTGCCGGTTCCGAAGGGCGGCGGCGGCGCAGGGGGTGACATCTGCGGCGGCTGCACTAAGATCACCGCATGATCGAAGAACGCCCCCAGGATCCCGTTGCGGATTTGTTGAAACGGATCGCCGCGCAAGACCGCGCCGCGTTCCGTGACCTTTATGCGTCGACCTCTGCGAAACTTATGGGCGTGCTGCTCCGTATGTTACGCCAGAGATCAGAGGCGGAGGATGCCTTGCAGGAGGTTTACACACGCATATGGCTGCGCGCAGCGCGGTTTGACCCCGCCAAGGGGCGTGGCATGACATGGGTGATTGCTGTGGCGCGGCATCTGGCGATTGACCGGCTGCGCGCCCGTCCGGAGGAACATCAATCCAGCGATGACGCGCTGGAATTCGTCGCGGATCAGACCCCCCGCGCCGAAAGCCGCCTTGTGGCGCTGGGCGAGGCGAAGCGCATCGTCGAGTGTTTCGGCACGCTGGATGCGGCGCGGGCCGCCGCAGTGCGCGGGGCCTATCTGGACGGACTGTCCTATGCCGATCTGTCGCTGCGCCATGATGTGCCGCTCAATACCATGCGCACATGGTTGCGGCGCGGATTGCAGGCGCTGCGGGCCTGTATGGACGGGGGGGTACGGCCATGAGTTTGCCGGACGATCTCGACCTTGCGGGGGAATATGTGCTGGGCACGCTGCCGCTGCCTGACCGGCTCGCCTTCGAAACGCGGCTGAAATCCGACGCAGGGCTGGCACTGGCCGTGGCCGATTGGGAGATGCGGCTGGAGGGGCTGAACGAATTTTATGCCGAAAGCCCTGCCCCCGATCTGCTGCCCCGGATCGAGGCGCGGCTGTTCGCCCGTCCGGCCCGCGTGTCGCGCGGCTGGTTCGGCTGGCTGGCCGGGGCGGCGACGGCGGCCATGCTGGCGCTGACCACCGTTGCGCTGTTGCCGCCGCCAGCCCCGCCGGTGGTGGCAACGCTGGGCAGCACGGACGCGCCGCTGCGGTTCGAGGCACATTATGACGGCACGGCGCTGATCGTGCAGCGGGTTGCGGGGGCCTTGCCTGCGCAGGACCAATCGCACGAGCTGTGGATCATCGCCCCCGAGGCCACGCCGGTATCGCTGGGCCTGATCGGCGATACCCCGCTGCGCGTGCCCTATCCCGAACCGCCGCCCGGCTGGGTTCTGGCGGTGACGGTGGAACCGGCAGGCGGCGCGCCGCAGGGCCTTCCCACCGGACCGATTGTCGCCAGTGGCGAAATCAGCCTGTGACACCCATCGCGCCCCGTCCCGCCGGACGGGGCGCAAATCTTCAGGCCGCCCGATTTTCGATCACATGCAGTTCACGAAAATGCGAGCCTGAAACTTCCGCCGAAAAGTCTCCGTAACTGCTGGTGTGCGGCGGGACAGACCCGCCCGGCAATTGGGAGATGACTTATGAAAACCCTTCGTATGGCGACCGCGATCCTCGCACTGTCCACCGTGGCGGCTCTGGCTGAAAACCCGATGGTGGGCGGCGCCGCGATGTATGAGGACAAGAACATCGTCGAAAACGCCGTGAATTCGGCCGATCACACCACCCTGGTGGCGGCTGTTCAGGCTGCTGGCCTCGTGGAAACCCTGTCGGGCGCTGGCCCCTTCACCGTGTTTGCGCCCACCAATGAGGCTTTCGCCAAGCTGCCCGCAGGCACCGTTGAGACGCTGCTGAAGCCCGAAAACAAGGATCAGCTGACCAAGATCCTGACCTGCCACGTGGTTGCGGCCAATGCCATGTCGGATGCCATCGGCAAGATGATCGCAGATGACAAGGGCATGCACCCGGTGAAAACCGTGGGCGGCTGCGAATTCACCGCGATGATGGATGGCGACAAGATTCAGATCAAGGATGGCCAGAACAACGTGGCGACCGTGACCATCGCCGATGTGAAACAGTCGAATGGTGTGATCCATGTGATCGACACGGTTCTGCTGCCGGCCAGCTGATCCGGCGCTGCGGCGGGTCAAGCCCCCAAGCCCCCGCCGCCGCTGTGAGACGCGCCGCCCGGACCCTCGTGGTCCGGGCGGGTTGCGTTCAGGGGCCATGCAAACCCCTGCCCCATTCCCGAATGTGCCGCCGAAATTACCCTTGATCCCGCCGCTGCTCCGGTGCTATCTGTGCCGCGTCGCGGGTGTAGCTCAATGGTAGAGCCGCAGCTTCCCAAGCTGATGACGAGGGTTCGATTCCCTTCACCCGCTCCAATCCCTCCCCCCGAAAATCCTGTCGTGAATGGGCTTTCCAAGCCCTGCGCCGCGCTGTAGCACAGGGCATCTTTTACAGGAGGTTCCCATGAACGAGGATATCAAGCGCATCGGCGTTGGCGCACGGATGAGCGAAGGCGTCTGCTATAACGGCATCATCTGGGTGGCAGGTCAGGTTGGCAATCCAGGGGATTCGGTGGCGGATCAGACCCGCACCTGTCTGGCCGAGGTGGATCGCATCCTCGCCGCCGCAGGCACCGACAAGACCCGGATCCTGTCGACCCAGATCTGGATGGCCGATATGGCGGATTTTGCGGAAATGAATGGCGTCTGGGACGCCTGGGTGCCGCAGGGCCACACCCCGGCCCGCGCCACCGGCGAGGCGAAACTCGCGACACCGGAGTATCTGGTGGAAGTGATCGTCACCGCGGCGCTGACCTGAAAAAGCCGGGGGGCTTTGCGCCCCCCGGACCCCCGGCAGGATATTTTTGCCAAGATGAAGGATCAGCCGCGCAGATAGGCCACCAGTTGCTGAGTGGAGCCGTCTTTGCCGGTGGCGGGTTGCCGCCCTTCCAGAATGGGTTGCAGCGCCAGCGCCAGCTCCTTACCCAGTTCCACCCCCCATTGATCATAGGAATTGATGCCGAGGATCACCCCCTCGACAAACACCCGGTGTTCATAGAGCGCGATGATCTGGCCCAGGGTAAAAGGCGTCAGCTGCGGATAGGCGAGCGTCGTCGAGGGCCGGTTGCCTGGGAAGACCCGGTGGCGCGCCTGACGTTCCAGCTCGGCCCCGGTCAGGCCCTTTTTCGCCATCAGCGTCCGGGCCTCGTCAAGGCTGCGGCCCCGCATCAGCGCTTCGGACTGGGCCAGACAGTTGGAGACCAGCAGCAGGTGCTGATGGGCAAGTTCGGGTTCATGCCCCTGACGCGCCACGAGAAATTCGCAGGGCACGACGCGGGTGCCCTGATGGATCAGCTGATAGAACGCATGTTGGCCATTGGTGCCCGGCTCGCCCCAGACCACCGGCCCGGAGTGATAGGGCAGATCCACGCCATCCATGCTGACGCCCTTGCCGTTGCTCTCCATTTCAAGCTGTTGCAGATAGGCCGGAAGGCGGCTCAGCCGCTGGTCATAGGGCAGAACGGCGCGGGTTGCATGGCCGCAGATCTGGTTGTGCCAGATGCCGACCAGCGCCAGCAGCACCGGTAGGTTCTGCGCGAAAGGTGCGGCACGGAAATGCCGGTCCATATCCGAACCGCCATTCAGGAATTCCTGAAAGTCCTCGGGGCCGACGGCCAGCATCAGCGAAAGCCCGATCGGCCCCCACATCGAATAGCGCCCGCCCACCCAATCCTCGAATCCGAAAACCCGTGCGGCATCAATGCCGTAAGCGGCGGTCTTGTCAGCGGCGGTCGATACGGCGGCGAATTGTGCGGCAGGATTGGCCACCGCTTTCGCCATCCAGGCCTTTGCCGTATCGGCATTGGTCATCGTCTCGATGGTGGTGAAGGTCTTGGAGGCCACGATCACCAGCGTCGTCTGCGGGTTCAGCCCGTGCAGCACGTCATGGATATGCGCGCCATCGACATTGGAGACGAAATGCACCCGGGGGCCATCATGAAATGGCGCAAGTGCCAGCGTGGCCATGGCTGGGCCAAGATCGGAGCCACCGATGCCGATGTTCACCACATCGGTGATCGCGCCGCCCTGCCCGGTGAAGCGGCCCGCCCGCACATCCCGCGCGAAATCGGCACAGCGCGACAGCGTCGCCCGCACCTCGGGCATCACATCGCGGCCTTCGACCATCACCGTCGCATCAAGGTTGCGCAGCGCGGTATGCAGCACGGCGCGGCCTTCGGTCTCGTTGATCTTTTCACCCGCAAACATCGCCGCTCGGCGGCCAGCCACATCACGCGCTTCGGCCAGTTCCAGCAACAGCGCAAGGGCGGTGGCGTCCAGATCGGTTTTTGAAAAATCAAACAGCATCCCGCCGTGGCGGGCCGAAAAGGCCTCTGCCCGACCGGAGTCGCCGAACAGCGCGGCAATGCTGCGCGGCTGGGTCGCGGCGTGATGGGCGCTCAGCGCCTGAAAAGGGGTCGTCATGGTCGGAGTCCCTGTCTTATTCCGCCCAGTGGACGGTTGCGTTTTTCAAGACGGCGGCCACCGGGGCGTCCTGTGCAGACAGACCGGCAGCGCGTTCGATGGCGGCCCGTTTTTCCGGGCCGGTGATCAGGATATGAATGTTCATCGCCCCGGCCAGCACCGGCGCCGTCAAGGTGATGCGCGGCTCGCCGGCCGCCTCGGCCCGCATCGGCAGCAGCAACGGGGCCTGCGCGCTCAGCGCCTCTTCCAGACGGTCGGCACCGGGAAACAGGCTTGCGGTGTGCATATCGGCGCCCATGCCCAGCAGCAGCACCGAAATCGGCAGATGCGGGCGCAAGCCGTCGGCCAGCGCCTCCAGCATGTCTTCCGGAGTTTCGGCCGGGGCGTAAAGCGGGATCAGCCGCGCCAGATGCGCCTTGCCACGCAGCAGACGTTCGCGCAGCAGCCGGGTGTTCGAGCGCGGATTGTCCTCGGCCACCCAGCGTTCGTCGTTCAGGAACACCGCCACATTGCCCCAGTCGAGATCCACGCCCGACAGCGTATCTAAGATCGGCCCCGGCGTGGTGCCCCCCGGCACACAGAGCGAGGCGCGCCCCTCGCGGCGCAGGAAATCGGCCAGTTCACCCGCGATGCGGTCAGCCAGCGACAGCATCATCAATTCGCGGTCAGGATATTCTAGAAAGGTCATTCACGAATCTCCCGCCAGCGACGGCCATCGCGGTGCATCAGCATCAGCGCATCTTCCGGGCCGGATGAGCCGGCATCATAGCCGCGCGGCTTGTCATCGCGGGCCTCCCAGCCTTCGATGATCGGGTCGGTCCAGGCCCAGGCGGCCTCCACCTCGTCGCCACGCATGAACAGGGTCTGGTTGCCCCGGATCACATCCATGATCAGCCGCTCGTAAGCGTCGGGAATATCGGCACCATCCTCGCCAAGCGCCTCGGCAAAGCTCATGTCCAGCGGCACCTGCGTCAGGCGCATCCCACCCGGCCCCGGTTCCTTGATCATCACCGACAGGTTCATGCCCTCGTTCGGTTGCAGACGGATCACCAGCACATTTTCATGCCAGCCCTTCGCATCGTCAAAGATCGAATGCGGCGGCTCCTTGAAAATGATGGCGATTTCCGAAGCTCGCCCGCGCAGTTTCTTGCCGGTGCGCAGATAGAACGGCGTGCCCTGCCAGCGCCAGTTCGCCACCTGCACCTTGAGCGCGACATAGCTTTCGGTCTTGGTATCGGGGTTTTCGCTGTCGGCCACATAACCGGGCGTGCCCTTGGCACCCAGATATTGCCCGCGCACGATGTCTTCGGGCGGCACCGGCTGCAAGGCGCGGATGACCTTGAGCTTTTCATCCCGAACCGCGTCGGGGTCGAAATGATAGGGCGGCTCCATCGCGATCAGGCACAGCAGTTGCATCATATGGTTCTGCACCATATCGCGCATCGCGCCGGATTTGTCGTAATAGGCCCCGCGGCCTTCGACACCCACGGTTTCGGCCACAGTGATCTGCACATGATCCACATATTGTGCATTCCACAGCGGCTCGAACAGGATGTTGGCGAAACGCACCGCCATCAGGTTCTGCACGGTTTCCTTGCC
Source organism: Gemmobacter fulvus (assembly GCF_018798885.1). NCBI lineage: Bacteria > Pseudomonadati > Pseudomonadota > Alphaproteobacteria > Rhodobacterales > Paracoccaceae > Gemmobacter > Gemmobacter fulvus. Next base: position 258,464 of record NZ_CP076361.1, read on the forward strand.
CAGATAGTGGTCGATCCGGTAGATCTGCGCTTCCGAGAAATGCGCCGCCAGCGTTTCGTTCAAGGCGCGGGCCGAGGCGAGATCACGCCCGAACGGCTTTTCAACCACAATGCGGCTTTGGGCATCAGCAATGGCATGCAGATGCAGGCGTTCGGCCAGATCGCCGAACAGCGCGGGCGCAACCGAGAAATAGAACGCGCGCACCACACCGGGCCGCATCAGCGCCTTCAACTCGGACCAGCCGCCCTCGCCCTTGGCATCAATCGCCACATAGTCGATCTGGCTGATGAAAGCCTCGATCACCGCATCATCGCGCTTTTCTGCGGCGACGAATTCGGCAATCGCCGCCCGCACCATATTGCGGAACTCGGGGACATCCATGGCGCTGCGTGCCGCCCCGATGATGCGGCACTCCGGCGGGATCTGACCAGACAGATACCTGCGATAAAGCCCCGGCAGGATCTTGCGGTTCGCCAGATCGCCGGTGGCACCAAATATGACCAGATCGAAAACCTCAACCGGAATGACGCGCGAAACCATGGCCTCTCCTTGCTGCTGCTGCAATCAACGCCCGCCACAATCCTGCATTGGCGATGTTAGCGCTAACGAAGGCGTTCTACCCGGTGTTCAGCAGAAAGTCTAGCATTGGATGCGGCAAGGGGAAACAGCCCGCGATCAGGTTTCGTCCAGAACCTGCCAGGCCACACGTTTCAGCCCCGGCTCGGCAGCCAGACGCGAGGCGGCCTGTTCCAGAATGGGGTCGGCCAGCCCTTCGGCCGTCACCGTGGCTGTCAGCGAAATGGTATCGCCGCCCTCGCCACCACCCAGTTCGATCTGTGCGATATGCAGCCCACCCAGACCCAATGTGCGCAGGATCAAGCCCCTCACCTCGGCCTCTTGCGCCGAGGTGCAGGTGACACAGACGGAATAGTGGCGGCTGATCGGCACACCGGCATTGGTCTTTTTCTTCAACCACTTGACCAAGGGGCGCAGACCAAGGTTCACGAACACCACACAGGCCGTCAGCACCAGCGCAAAGGGCCAGAACCCGCCCCCCGCCATCAGCCCCACCGCCGCCGAACACCACAGCGTCGCAGCCGTGTTCAGCCCATGCACATTGAACCCGTCGCGGAAGATGATTCCCGCCCCCAGAAAGCCGATCCCTGAGACGACCTGGGCGGCAACCCGGGTCGGGCTGACCTCATTGGGATAAAGCGTGGAAAAGGTGACAAAGGCCGCAGCCCCCAGCGCCACCAGCGCATTGGTGCGCAAGCCCGCCATCCGCTGCCGCACCTGCCGCTCTGACCCGATCAGCGCCCCACACCCCAGCGCCACGAACATGTTGATGGCAGCGGCATCAAGCGAAAGGATCATCAGAAGCTCCGTCTGGCAAAGAGACCGAGATTAGTGCCCCTGCGATAAAAGTGTAAATGTTTTACGACAGTTTCGTGACAAAAGCGCCGTGCCATGCCCGCTGACGACGCCCGACGCAATTGCGCAAGGTGCCGGTCGCTCAGGCATCCAGTTCGGCATCCCAATAAAGATAGTCCAGCCAGCTGTCATGCAGGTGGTTCGGCGGGAAGCGGCGGCCATGCGCCTGCATTTCTTCGGCGCTTGGCTGGCGCGGTGCCCGTGCCAGCCGCAGACCGGCCTGTTTCAGGGTCTTGCTGCCCTTGCGCAGATTGCAGGGCGAACAGGCCGCCACCACGTTTTCCCAGCTGGTGATGCCGCCCCGCGCCCGGGGCAGGACGTGATCGAAGGTCAGATCGCCCTTGCTGCCGCAATACTGGCAGCAGAATTCGTCCCTCAGAAAAAGATTGAAGCGCGTGAATGCCACGCGCTTCTGGGGTTTGACGAAATCTTTCAGCACGACGACCGAGGGTATGCGGAACTCTGCCCTCTGGCTGCGCACCGTCTGTTCATATTCGGCCACGATCTGCACCCGGTCCAGGCAGACGGCCTTGATCGCCTCCTGCCACGGCCAGAGCGACAGCGGGTAATAGGATAACGGGCGATAATCCGCATTCAGCACCAACGCGGGATACTGTTTGAGACTTGCGGGTTCCCGCACGAAAGTGGTTCTGAAATCGCCGTCCATAGTGCCTGAAAACTCCGCCTTTGCTTCGCAAACCGCCACCGGCCTGCCAAGGCGGGGAGAGCCGCCCCGACAGGAAAAACTATATATGGCGGGTTGCATCTGACAAGACCCATACTCTCGGGTTTGATCTCTGCCAGAGCGAGGTGACGGGGATGTGACAGATCTGCCTGTTTTTCAGGCTCAGCGCGTCGCCTTAGGTTGCAGCGCGAACCAGATCAGCGCGCCTCCGGCCAGGATCAGGAAGGGCAGCATCGCCATATTGACCGCCGCCCAGCCCGCCTGCACCGACCCGCCGGAACAGTTCATCAGCCCGCCCGAGGCAAAGGAGGCCAGTGACACGCCGGCAAAAACCACGAAATCATTCAGCCCCTGCATCCGGCCACGCTCTTGCACCGTGTGATGCGCGGCCAGCATGGTGGTGGCGCCGATAAAGCCGAAATTCCAGCCGACCCCCAGCAAGACCAGCGCGATGAAGAAATTCTCGAGCTCCACCCCGGCCATCGCCACCGCCCCGGCGGCAGCCAGAATGGTCAGACCGAGCGCAATCACCTTGGGCGCGCCAAAGCGGGCGATCACATGGCCGGTGAAGAAGGATGGCGCATACATCGCCAGCACATGCGCCGTGACCACATTGGCGGCATCGCCGGTTTCAAAGCCACAGCCTACCACCGCCAGCGGCGACGAGGTCATCACCAGATTCATCAGCGCATAAGACACCGTGGCGCAGATCACCGCGACGGCAATCGCCGGGGTGCGGATCAGCTCCATCCGGCTGCGGCCCTGCACCTCGCCCGCCACCCGGGGCCGGGGTTTGGGGATCTGCAAGGCGGCGAACAGGAACATGCCCAAGAGGTTCAGCGCGATCACCGCAAGATAGGTGCCCAGAAACGGCACCACCATCGCCTGCGCTGTCACCTTCACCAGCTGCGGCCCCAGCACGGCAGACAAAAGCCCGCCAGCCATCACGCCCGAAATCGCCTTGGGCCGATAGGCCTCGGACGCGGTGTCGGCGGCGGCAAAGCGATAGAAACCCTGCGCCGACATATACCCGCCGGTCAGCAAGCCCCCCAGCGAGAACAGCATGAACGAACCGATGCTCAGCCCGTAAGCCCCCACCGCGGCCCCTGCTGCCCCGAGCAGCGCGCCCAGCACAAAGCCCACCCGGCGGCCATGCCGCTGCATCACCGCCGACAGCGGCTGCGCCCAGAGCATCGAGCCGATCACCGTCAGCGAAATCGGCAGCGTGGCCCAGCAGGCATTGGTGGCCAGCGATTGCCCGGCAAGCCCCGCGATGGTGAAGATCATCGGCATCTGCGCGCCCAGAATGGCCTGTGCCGCGATCAGCACCCAGACATTGCGGCGGGCAAGGCGATCATCGGGTATCTGGGCGGGGGTCTGGGCACTGTTACGCATGGCGCGAGGTAAGCCTGCGCTTGCGCCTTGTGCAAGGGCGATTTCCCGTCCTAGCCTGCGGCAGAGTGGCGGAGGCATCATGGTCGGACGTATCATCATTGGGCCAGACTGTGTGGCAGAGGGCGCGGACTGGCTTGCGCGCCGTGATAACAGATTCGCGCAAGTCTTGGAACTGACAGGGGAATTGCCGCTACGCCGCAGACCCGAAGGTTTTGCAGAATTGCTGAGCGCGATCATCAGCCAGCAGGTCTCGGTCGCCTCGGCCAATGCGATCTGGGCCAGACTTTCGGCGGCGGGCATGGTCGATCCGGCGCAGGTGGCCGCTGCGGGCGACGAGGCGCTGCGCGCCTGTGGCCTGTCGCGCCAGAAGATCCGCTACGCGCAGGCATTGGCGCAGGCCGGTGTGGATTATGACGCGCTGCGGCAGTTGCCGGATGAGAAGATCATCGCGCAACTAACTGAAATATCTGGCATAGGCCGCTGGACCGCCGAGATTTACGTCATGTTCAGCCTGGGCCGCGCCGATGTCTTCGCCGCCAATGATCTGGCCTTGCAAGAGGGGGCGCGCCTGCTGTTTGATCTGCCCGAACGGCCCAAGGAACGGCAAATGCGGCAGATGGCCGAAGACTGGAGCCCGTGGCGCGCAGTTGCAGCCCGGCTGTTATGGGCCTACTACCGGGTGGCCAAAGAACGCGAGGGGATCAGATGACGCGGGTATTGCAATCGGAACGGCGGGCCTCTGCCTCGGGCAAGGTGCACAGCATGGTGGTCTTCGTGCATGGCTATGGCGCGGATGGCGCCGATCTGCTGGGCTTGGCCGATCCTTTGGCGCAGCACCTGCCGAACACGGTGTTCTACAGCCCCAATGCGCCGGAGCGCTGTGCCGGCGGCGGATTTGGCTTTCAGTGGTTTCCGATCCCCTGGCTGGACGGATCGTCGCAAGAGGCCGCGGATCAGGGCCTTGCCCGCGCGGCCGAGGATCTGAATGCCTTTCTGGATGCCAAGCTGGCGGAAGAGAACCTCGGGCCGGAAGCGCTTGCTTTGGTTGGATTTTCGCAAGGCTCGATGATGAGCTTGCACATCGCGCCCCGCCGTAATGCGGCCATGGCCGGGGTGGTTGCGTTTTCCGGGCGGCTGCTGAAGCCCGAACTTCTGGCGGCAGAGGCTCAGGTGAAACCGCCGGTCATGGTGATCCATGGCGATGCCGATCAGGTCGTGCCGTTCGAGGATATGAGCCGCGCCGGCAATGCGCTGGTGGCGGCGGGGTTTGAAACCTATGGCCATGTGATGCAGGGCACCGGCCATGGCATCGCGCCCGACGGTTTGCAGGTGGCGCTGTCCTTCCTTCACGACAAACTGCCGAAGTAAGCGCGGCGGATCAGAACCGGCCCGTCACCGCCTGCCACAACAGGCGGCGGCGGCGGGTGAATTCGGGCACCACCAGCGCGCCCTGCGCCACGCGGTTCGGTTCGGACGCCGCAAGCCGCAACAGCGGGCGCGTCAGATGCGCGGCCATCAGCGCCGAGCGGGGCAGCCTTGCCTTTCGGGCCATATCAAGTCGCGCCAGCCCATCGCGTGCCAAGGCGGCCACTTCCGCAGGGCGACCATCGACCAAAGGCACCCGGCCCAGTTCTTCCAGTTGCGGAACCGCCCTCAGGTAATTTGCAAGAGACGCGGCGTAACCTACAGACTTCGCATATTTTTCCGTTTCATCCGTCGCGCCGAGCGCCTTGCATGACAGCCACATCAGAGTGCCGCCCGTATCCTCAAGATACCTGGTCAAGGCCGCCGCATCGGCATGGGCATCGGAGTAGATATCCCAGCGACGGGCCGCGATCATCGCATCCAGCGCGGCCAGCGGCAGTGCCTTTGTGCGGATCAGCCGCCCCATCGGCGACATCACCTCATGCTGCGAGCCGGGGCCAGAAGCCTCTGCCTCCACCGCATCGCGCCACCATTGCAGCCGCATCTCGGCGATCATCGGCTCCTTGCTGGCCCAGGGCGCGCGGGCGATCTCGATGTTGAACGCATAAAGCGTGAACAGCGCCGCCCGATCCTCGGGTGCTGCGGCCATGGTGGCGGCAAAGCGTTCCGGGTCGGCGCGTTCGACGATGGCGGCGCAAGCGTCGCTCATGCTGCGGGCACCACCTGATCGCGGATCAGCTTCCACTGGATCGCATCCAGCAGCGCCTCGAAACTCGCGTCAACGATATTGGGCGACACCCCGACGGTGGACCAGCGGCGGCCCTGCCCATCCTCGCTGTCGATGATGACGCGCGTTACGGCCTCGGTGCCGCCCTGCGTGATGCGCACCTTGAAATCGACCAGTTTCAGATCGTCGATACAGGCCTGATAGGGGCCGAGATCCTTGGCCAGCGCCTTGGACAGCGCATTGACCGGGCCGCGATCGGTGCCTTCTTCATCCATGCTTTCCGACACCGACAGCATCTTTTCGCTGCCGATCTTGACCACCACCACCGCCTCGGACAGCGAAATCATGCGGTTATACTTGTTTTTGCGCCGCTCCACCGTGACGCGGTAGCGTTTCACCTCGAAAAACTCGGGGCACAGGCCCAGCTCGCGCCGGGCCAGCAACTCGAACGAGGCCTGCGCGCCGTCATAGGCATAGCCCTCATCCTCGCGCTGCTTGATCGCATCGAGGATCAGCGCCAGCCGCGCATCACCGGGCGCTACCGCAATGCCCGCCGCCGCCAGACGCGCGCGCAGGTTGGATTGCCCGGCCTGATTGCTCATCGGGATGATGCGCTCATTGCCGACCAGCGCCGGGTCAATATGTTCGTAGGTGCTGGGGTCTTTCAGAATGGCCGAGGCATGCAGCCCGGCCTTATGCGCAAAGGCCGAGGCGCCGATATAGGGCGCGGCGCGCTGCGGCACCCGGTTGAGAATGTCATCCAGCATGCGCGAGGTTTTCAGCAAGCCTTGCAGCGCCTCGCGCGTTACGCCGATCTCCAGCGTGTCGGCAAAGGGCGGTTTCAGCAGCAGCGTCGGGATCAGCGTCACCAGATTGGCATTGCCACAACGTTCGCCAAGGCCGTTCAGCGTGCCCTGCACCTGCCGCGCCCCGGCCTGCACGGCGGCCAGGGAATTGGCCACGGCATTGCCGGTATCATCATGGCAATGGATGCCCAGATGCGCACCGGGAATGCCCGCCGCAATCACTTCGGCAGTGATCCGCCCCACTTCCGAGGGCAGCGTGCCGCCATTGGTATCGCAGAGCACCACCCAACGCGCCCCAGCCGCCAGCGCCGCATGCAGGCAGCGCAGCGCGTAATCAGGGTTGGCGCGGTAGCCGTCAAAGAAATGTTCGGCATCCAGCATCGCCTCGCGGCCCCTGGCCACGACATGCGCAATGCTGGCGCGGATGTTTTCAAGGTTTTCGTCCAGCGTGATGCCAAGCGCGGTGGTGACATGAAACTCATGCGTCTTGCCAACCAGACAGACCGCAGGCGTGCCCGGATCCAGCACCGCCGCCAGCACGTCGTCATTTTCCGCCGAACGGCCCGCGCGTTTGGTCATGCCAAAGGCCGTGAGTGTGGCGCGGGTCTGCGGGGCCTGCACGAAAAACTCGGAATCGGTCGGGTTCGCTCCCGGCCAGCCGCCTTCGATATAGTCGATCCCCAAAGCATCCAGCGCCAGCGCGATCTGGCGTTTTTCGGCGGTGGAAAACTGCACCCCCTGCGTTTGCTGGCCATCGCGCAGGGTGGTGTCAAACAGATACAGGCGCTCGCGGCTCATGCTGGCATACTTTCGGTTCAGGCGTTCGGTCTGGTCGGATCAGTCTTCGTCGACAACGCGGAAAATGGCAGGCACTGCGGGGCATGGGCGCATTTCGTTGCGGATCACATCCGACAGGCGGGTCTGGTGCAGGAACACATAGACATGCGCCGACAGCCCCTCCCACAGCCGGTTGGTCAGCGATTGCGCGCGGCTGCCCGACACGCCACCGCTGGCCCCGGCCCCGGTGTGCATGGCGTTCACCGTCTCTTCGACCGCTTCCATGATTTCCGAGACGCGAATCTCGGCAGGCGGCTTGGCAAGCCGGTAGCCGCCGCCGGGGCCGCGCACCGCCTCGACCAGCCCGGCCCGGCGCAATTTGACAAAAAGCTGCTCCAGATAGGGCAAGGAAATGTCCTGCCGCTTGGAAATTTCGGCTAGGGAAACGAGATCATCGGTTTTGGCCAAAGCGAGATCGGCCAATGCCACCATCGCATACCGGCCTTTTGTCGAGAGTTTCATAGCGCCGCCTCCACTCAATGCCCCCAAATCCATTGACGTGCCGCTTGCGCGCGCTTAACTCACGTCAACCCCCAAAGGCTTGCCTGACGGGACTTAATTTATCCGCCCCGGTTGCGCAATCATCGCGGGCGATGTGCAAGAAAAAGGCGATACAATGCCCGAAGTGATCTTTGCCGGCCCCGAAGGCCGCCTTGAAGGCCGTTACCACCCGCAAAAGGACCGCGACGCGCCGATTGCCATCGTGCTGCATCCGCACCCGCAATTCGGCGGCACGATGAACAACAAGGTGGTCTATAACCTGCATTACGCCTTCTACAATCTGGGCTTTACCGTGCTGCGCTTCAACTTCCGCGGCGTGGGGCGCAGCCAGGGCGAATATGATCAGGGCATTGGCGAGCTGTCGGATGCGGCAACCGCGCTGGATTACCTGCAATCCATGAACCAGAACAGCAAACATTGCTGGGTGGCGGGCTTCAGCTTTGGCGCCTGGATCGGGATGCAGCTGCTGATGCGGCGGCCCGAGATCACCGGCTTCATCTCGGTTTCGCCGCCGGCGAACATGTATGATTTCAGCTTCCTCGCACCCTGCCCGTCCTCGGGCCTGATCATCAACGGCTCGGCCGACCGCGTGGCCGCCCCCAAGGATACCGTGAGCCTGGTGAACAAGCTGCACGAACAGAAGGGCATCACCGTCACCCACAACGTGGTGGAAGGGGCTGACCACTTCTTCAAGGATGACGAGGCGCATATGAAGCCGATGATCGACACCGTGTCGACCTATGTGAAGCGCCGTCTGGGCGAGGCATCGCGCTGATATGGGCGTCACCGAGGATCTGTCCGACGCTCTGGCCCGCGATGTGATCGCGGCGATGGACGAAATGGGCAATGACCGCTTCTATATGGAAGTGGCCAAGATGCTCGGCTCCATGTCGCCCTCGATGGAAGAGGGCTTCATGACGGCCATCCGCGTGCGGCTGGCCGAACAGCGCGGGCGCGATTTTCTGGCGAAGAAGCTCGCGGCCCATCGCAAGGGCGATGCGGGTGTCTGAGGCGGCGCAGACCCACCGTCTGGAACAGCAATTCGCCTTTCTGAACGAGGCGGACCGCCTGAAATCGGTGCTGCGGGCGACCACGCTGGTCGATGGCTCGCGGGTGGAAAACTCGGGCGAACACAGCTGGCATCTGGCGCTTTATGCGCTGGTGCTGGCCGATCAGGCCCGGCCCGGCGTGCAGATCGACCGGGTGATCCGCATGTTGCTGCTGCACGATCTGGTGGAAATCGACGTGGGCGATGTGCCGATCCATTCGGCCAATGGCGCGGCGCATGGATCGGCCGAAACGCAGGCGGCGGAATCCAAGGCTGCTGACCGTATTTTCGGACTGCTTCCCAATGACTTGCGCGATGACCTTCGCGCCCTGTGGGAGGAATTCGAGGCGGCAGAAACCCCGGATGCCGTCTTTGCCAAGAGCCTGGACAGGGTGCAGCCTGTGATGGCCAACCTGATGTCGGGCGGCGGCACCTGGACCACTTATAACGTCACCGCAGAGCAGCTCGACTCGCGCGTCGGTGTCAAGGTCGCGCGGGGGGCCCCGGCGCTTTGGGCTTGGGTGCGCGGCAAGACACAGGCCTATTTTGGCTGAGGCCCGGGGCCGCCACACTCCGGCACAGGATCGGCGGATTTTGGTATGCAATTGCATACCGGGCTTCCCAAGCCCCTGTTTTTCCGCTATGCAGCATCAACCGAATCTTCCAACCATAAAGGGACGGACATGACCAAGATCAAGGTGGAAAACCCCGTCGTCGAGCTTGACGGCGACGAGATGACCCGGATCATCTGGGACTTCATCAAACAGAAACTGATCCTGCCCTATCTGGATATTGATCTGAAATATTACGACCTCGGCATCGAGGAACGTGATCGCACCAATGACCAGATCACCATTGATTCGGCAGAAGCGATCAAGAAATACGGCGTGGGCGTGAAATGCGCGACCATCACCCCGGATGAACAGCGGGTCGAGGAATTCGGCCTGAAACAGATGTGGAAATCGCCCAACGGCACCATCCGCAACATCCTTGGCGGCGTGATCTTCCGCGAGCCGATCATCTGCAAGAACGTGCCGCGTCTGGTTCCGGGCTGGACCCAGCCGATCGTCGTTGGCCGTCATGCCTTTGGCGACCAGTATCGTGCCACCGACTTCCGCTTCCCCGGCGCGGGCAAGCTGACGATGAAATTCGTCGGCGACGATGGCACCGTGATCGAGAAGGATGTCTATTCGGCCCCGTCCTCGGGCGTCTACATGGGCATGTACAACCTTGATGACAGCATCATCGACTTTGCCCGCTCGTCGATGAACTATGGTCTGCTGAAAGGCTGGCCGGTCTATCTGTCGACCAAGAACACCATCCTGAAGGCCTATGATGGGCGCTTCAAGGATCTGTTCGCCAAGGTCTATGCCGAAGAATTCGAAGACAAGTTCAAGGCGGCTGGCATCCATTACGAACACCGCCTGATCGACGACATGGTGGCTTCGGCAATGAAATGGTCGGGCGGCTATGTGTGGGCCTGCAAGAACTATGACGGCGACGTGCAGTCGGACACCGTGGCACAGGGCTTCGGCTCGCTGGGTCTGATGACCTCGGTGCTGATGACGCCCGATGGCAAGACGGTCGAAGCCGAAGCGGCGCATGGCACGGTGACGCGCCACTACCGCCAGCATCAGGCCGGCAAGGAAACCTCGACCAACTCGGTCGCGTCGATCTTTGCCTGGACCGGCGGCCTCAAGCATCGCGCCAAGCTGGACAACAACGACCAGCTGATGCGCTTTGCCACCACGCTGGAAAAAGTGACGGTGGATGCGGTCGAAGACGGCTGGATGACCAAGGATCTGGCGCTGCTGGTTGGCCCCGATCAGAAGTGGCTGACCACGATGGGTTATCTGGAAAAGGTCGACGAATACCTCAACAAGGCGCTGGTCGGCTGATCCTGTCTGGCAGATCTCTGGAAGGGCTGGCCGCGCTGTGGCCAGCCCTTTCTGCATTTATGGGCCTGACCCTTGCATTTTCGCGGGTCGGCTATGCACGGCCTGCATGGGGTTTTAGGTCATAATAATTGACCCAAATGCCGCACCGCAGTATGGATGCACATCCACCGGAGCACCGCCATGACAGATCCCGCCCACCACTCCCTGATCGAAGATATTCAAGGCATCCTGTTCGGTGTGGTTATGGCCGCGCTTGGCATTCACATCCTGAACCACATGGGGTTCATGACCGGGCAAACCGTCGGGCTGGCGGTTCTGCTGGTGAATTATACCGGCCTGCCCTTTCCGGTTGCTTATTTCGGGCTGAGCCTCCCGTTTCTGCTGCTGGGCTATCGTCGCCTTGGCGCGCGCTTTGCGGTGAAAACCCTGCTGACCACGGCGCTGCTGTCGGGCCTGACGGCGATCTTGCCGCATTGGGTGGGGCTGGGCCGGATCGAACCTGCAGTGGCGGCCTGTCTGTTCGGCCTGCTGTTCGGCATTGCCGGTCTGGCGGTGGTGCGCCACGGCGGCAGCTTTGGCGGCATTTCGATTGTCTGGCTGATGATCCAGGACCGCACCGGATTTCAGGCCGGCTATGCGCAGCTGATCTTTGACGTGGCGCTGTTTGCCGTGGCGGCCTGGGGCATGGACCCGGAACTGCTTGCCTATAGTTTCCTAGGTGCGGCGGTTTTTGCCCTGTTTCTGGCCATCAATCACCGCCGGGACCGTTATGTCGTCGCCTAGGCACTGGATTTCCGCCCGCCGCAACGCTAGGGCCACGGTATGACCGAGACACACCGCCACAGCCTGATCGAAGACGCACAGGGCCTTGCCTTCGGGGCCACCATGGCGGCCTTCGGCATCGTGATCCTGACCCATCTGGGGCTTGTGACCGGCCAGACCGCCGGGCTGGCGGTGCTGATCTCTTACGCCACCGGCTGGGCCTTCGGGCCGGTGTTCTTTGTGGTGAACATTCCCTTCTATCTGATCGGCTGGCTGCGCATCGGCGGCATGTTCACCCTGAAAACCTTTGCCGCCGTCGCCGCCCTGTCGGGACTGACGATGGTGATGCCCGGCTGGGTCAGCTTTGCCGCCTTGAACCCGGTCTTTGGCGCGGTGCTGTTCGGGTTTCTGTCGGGAGCTGCCCTGCTGGCCCTGTTCCGCCATGGGGCGAGCCTTGGCGGTGTGGGCATTGTCGCGCTGATGGTGCAGGACCGCTTCGGCATCCGGGCAGGCTGGGTGCAACTCGGCTTTGATGCGGTGCTGTTTGCCGTTGCGCTGAGCCTGCGGGATGTGCAAACCGTCGCCATCAGCTTCCTTGGCGCTGTGGTGGTGAACCTCGTGATCGCCATCAATCATCGCCGTGACCGCTACGTCGCCACCTGAATCACCTGTGACGCATAGGTTTCACTGGCCTTTCCGCGCTGCCTCCTGTAAGGCCGCGCCAACCCTAATGATCTGAAAGAGACCCTCCCGATGGAGCTTCGCAACATCGCGATCATCGCGCACGTTGACCACGGCAAGACCACCCTTGTGGATGAGTTGCTGAAACAATCCGGTTCGTTCCGTGAAAACCAGTCCGTCAGCGAACGCGCGATGGACAGCAATGACATCGAACGCGAGCGCGGCATCACCATTCTGGCCAAATGCACGAGCGTTGAGCACAACGGGATGCGCATCAATATCGTGGACACCCCCGGCCACGCCGATTTCGGCGGCGAGGTGGAGCGGATCCTCAGCATGGTCGACGGGGTTGTGCTGCTGGTGGATGCCGCCGAAGGCCCGATGCCGCAAACCAAATTCGTGACCTCCAAGGCACTGGCGCTGGGTCTGCGCCCGATCGTGGTGCTGAACAAGGTCGACAAGCCGGATGCCGAACCCGACCGCGCGCTGAACGAAGTGTTCGATCTGTTCGCCAACCTTGGTGCCTCGGATGAACAGCTCGATTTCCCGCATCTTTACGCCTCGGGCAGGGCGGGCTGGGCAGACGAGTCGCTGGACGGGCCGCGCAAGGATCTGAACGCGCTGTTCGATCTGGTCGTGCGCCATGTGCCTGCCCCGGCACAGGTAGCCCGCGCCGCAGAACCGTTCCAGATGCTGGCGACCACGCTGTCGGCTGACCCGTTCATCGGCCGCATCCTGACTGGCCGCGTCGAGGCGGGCACGATCAAGGTGGGGGCCACCCTGAAGGCGCTGTCGCGCACCGGCGAACGTCTGGAACAGTTCCGCGTCACCAAGATCCTGGCCTTCCGTGGTCTGAGCCAGACCCCGATCGAAGAAGCCCAAGCCGGGGATATCGTCACGCTGGCCGGCATGACCAAAGCCACCGTGGCCGATACGCTGTGTGATCTGTCGGTGGAAACCGCGCTGCCCGCCCAGCCGATTGACCCGCCGACCATCACCGTCACCTTCGGTATCAATGACAGCCCGCTGGCGGGCCGTGATGGCAGCAAGGTGCAAAGCCGCGTCATCCGCGACCGTCTGATGAAGGAATGCGAAGTCAACGTCGCGATCCGCGTGGCCGATACCGCAGGCGGCGAGGCCTTCGAGGTTTCGGGCCGGGGCGAATTGCAGATGGGCGTTCTGATCGAGAACATGCGCCGCGAAGGGTTCGAACTGTCGATCTCGCGCCCGCGCGTGATCTTCAAGGAAGAAGGCGGCGTCCGCATGGAGCCGATCGAAGAAGTCATCGTCGATGTGGATGATGAATATTCGGGCACGGTGATCGACAAGCTGACCGGCGAGCGCAAGGGCGATCTGGTCGAGATGAAACCGGCAGGCGTCGGCAAGACCCGCATCGTGGCGCATGTGCCCTCGCGCGGGCTGATCGGCTATCACGGCCAGTTCATGACCGATACGCGCGGCACCGGTGTGCTGAACCGCATCTTCCACGGCTGGGTGCCGCACAAGGGCCCGATCCAGGGGCGGCGCCAGGGCGTGCTGATCTCGATGGAGAATGGCGTTTCGGTGTCTTACGCGCTGTGGAAACTGGAAGATCGCGGCCGCTTCTTCATCGGCGCGCAGGAAGCCGTGTATCAGGGCATGATCCTGGGCGAGCACAACCGCGACAACGATCTGGAAATCAACCCGATCCGCGGCAAGCAGCTGACCAACGTGCGTGCCTCGGGCACGGATGAGGCCGTGCGCCTGACGACCCCGGTGCGCATGAGCCTGGAAGAATCCATCGCTTATATCGAAGATGATGAGCTGGTCGAGGTGACCCCGAAAACCATCCGCATGCGCAAGCGGCATCTGGACCCGCATGAGCGCAAACGCGCCAGCCGGTCGGAGTGACACGGACCGCAACGGGGGGCGCGCCCCCCGCACCCCTGCGGATATTTCCGCCAAGATGAATGACAAAGGCCGGGTGCACTGCCCGGCCTTTTGCTTTTGATCTGAGGGTGTCGTCAGGCGGCCATGGCGAGGCGACAGGGTTGGAACGGCTCTACCGTGACCTGTGCGCCGTCAAAAGTGCAGAAACTGCCGGTTGGCAGCGCCTGCCAGCCGGGTTCGTCGGTTTCCAGCGGTTCGGAGACCACGGCGCGGCCACCGCGATTTTCGGACCAGCGGTGATAGAGTGTCGGGGCGAAATCATCGGTGGCATAGCGCATCGCATAGAGCCGGGTGCCATCCGACATCGCCACCGCAAGGCGCAGATGCGGGGCGCTGCCTTTCTGTCGGGCCAGGGTGATGAACCGTGCCGCAGCGCGTTCCATCGCGCCGCGCGGATCATGGTCCAGCCCATCGGCCAGGGCCACCAGAAACAGCGCCTCGCTGTCGGTCGCGCCCTTGCGCTGCGGATAAAGCGAGTCGGGGATCAGCATATCGGCATCGCGGCGGAACTGGTCATAGCCGCCGACCTGCCCGTTGTGCATGAAGCTCCAGCGACCATGGGTGAAGGGATGGCAGTTGTTGCGGCTGGTGGCGGTGCCGGTGGAGGCGCGCACATGGGCCAGAAACAGGCCCGACCGCACCGTCGCCACCAGGCTACGCAGATTGGGATCCGACCAGGCGGGCATCACATCGCGGTAAAGCCCCGGTTCGGGTTTGTCGCCATACCAGGCGATGCCAAAGCCATCGGCATTGATCGCGGTTTTACACTCGGTCGCGCAATGGCTCTGATGGATCAGCGAATGGCCGGGGCGGCTCACGATGTCTTCGAGAAAGATCGGCGCTCCGATATAGGCGGCCCAGCGGCACATTCAGCACCCCCGACCGCAGCCGATGGCTGCTGTTTCACACCTGCCGACACACATACCCTGCCCTCACGTTTCTGTTTTGTGCAGTTTAAGCGATACGGCACGAAAATGCAGCCCAAATTCCATGGGTATTTTTGCTGGATTGGTGGAGAAACTCCCGCCATACTGACGGATATGCAGAAACTTGACCATCTGGACCGTCGTATCCTGACCATCCTGCAACGCACCGCCGGGCTGTCGCTGGAGGAGCTGGGCGAAGAGGTTGGCCTGTCGCGCAATGCGGTGTGGCGGCGGGTGAAGGTGCTGGAAGAGACGGGCGTGATCCGGGGCCGGGTTGCCCTGCTGGACCCGGAGTTGTTGGGGCTGGGCCTGACGGTGTTCATGATGATCCGCACGGACCGACACACGGCGGATTGGCTGGATACTTTTGCCGAAGCCACCCGCGACATGCCGGAAATTCTGGGGGCCTACCGCATGACCGGTGATCTGGATTATCTGGTGCGCGCACGGGTGGCAGATGTCCGGGCCTATGACAGGCTCTATCGCGCTTTGGTAGCGCGGGTCGATCTGCACGATGTATCGGCCAGTTTCGTGATGGAAGAGTTGAAGGAAACCACCGCGCTGCCACTGTGACAAAGGGCCGGACCCGGCCCTTTGGGAAGGCAGGGACGCGGGCTTAGTCCGCCTCTTCGACCACGCAGAGGTCACGAATGCTCGCGCCCTTCGCATGAGAAAGTGCCGCCTGATATTCGGGGCTGTGGTAGCAGGCCACAGCCGCCTCCAGCGAGGGGAAGCGGGCCACGACGTTGCGGGGGCGGTCATTGCCCTCGAGTTGCACATAACGCCCGCCGCGGGCGAGGAACGCGCCGCCATGGGCGGCAATCGCCGGGCCGGCGGCCTGCGCATATTTGCCATAGGCCTCGGCGTCGGTCACCTGCACATGGGCGATCCAGAGTGCTGTTGGCATGTCTTACCCTCCGATGGCGGCTTCGGCCGCTGCAATGGCCGCCTCGGCCTGTGTGATGTCGGCCCCGCCCGCCTGCGCCATATCCGCGCGACCGCCGCCGCCTTTGCCGCCAAGGGCCTCGGCCGCCGCCTTGACCAGGGTCACGGCAGACAGACGATCCGTCAGATCAGCCGTGACACCCGCCGCGACCGCCGGTTTCGCGCCGGTATCGGCAATCAGCAGCACCGCGCCCGAGCCGAGCCGCGACTTCATCTCGTCGATCAAGCCGGGCAGATCCTTGCCGGAGACACCGGTCATCACCTGCGCGATGAATTTGATGCCGTTGATCTCTTTGGCCTCGGGGCCGCCGGATTTGCCGCCCATCGCCAGTTCGCGCCGCAACTGTGCCACTTCGTTTTGCAGCGCCTTGCGCTCGTCCAGCAGCGCTTTCGCCCGTTCCGCCAGATCGCTGACCGGGGCCTTCAGCACTGCCGCCACATCGGCCAGCAGTCTGGATTGTTCGGCCATATGGGCCAGCGCGCCCTCGCCGGTCAGCGCCTCGATCCGGCGCACGCCGGAGGCAGAGGCGCTGTCGGACAGCAGCACGAAGGCGCCGATTTCGCCCAGCTGCCGCACATGGGTGCCGCCGCAAAGCTCGATCGAATAGGTATTGCCCGCAGGCCCCTTGCCCGAGCCATTGAGCGCGCCCATCGACACGACGCGCACCTCTTCGCCATATTTCTCGCCGAACAGCGCCTGCGCGCCAAGGCCGCGCGCATCATCGGGCGACATCAGCCGCGTTTCCACCGCGCCGTTCTGGCGAATGAAGTTGTTGACCTCATCCTCCACCGCTTTCAGCTCTTCTGCGCTCATCGCCTTGGAATGGGCGAAATCGAAGCGCAGCCGGTCTGCCGCATTGAGCGAGCCGCGCTGCGCGACATGATCGCCCAGAATGCGGCGCAGCGCCTCGTTCAGCAGGTGGGTGGCGGAATGGTTGGCGCGGATGGACTGGCGGCGGTGATGGTCCAGCTCCAGCTTGGCGGGCTGGCCACGCAGCAGCGCGCCTTCGGTGATCTCGGCCACATGATAGACGACATTGGCGGCCTTGCGGGTATCGCTGATCCGCGCCAGCCCGGTATCCGTGCGGATCCAGCCCTGATCGCCGACCTGACCGCCGCTTTCGGCGTAGAACGGCGTCTGGTTCACCACGACGTTGACAATCGCGCCCTTCGCCTCGTCAGAGGAGCCGATGGCCGCGCCATCCTTGACAATGGCGAGGATCTGACCTTCGGCCAGCTCGCCGTCATAGCCGAGGAATTCGGTCGCGCCGTGTTTGTCGGCCAGTTCGAACCAGATCTTCGCGTCCTTGGCCTCGCCCGACCCGGACCAGGAGGCGCGGGCCTTGGCGCGCTGTTCTTCCATGGCGGCGTCGAAACCCGCCACATCCACAGCCCGGCCCTTTTCGCGCAGCGCATCCTGCGTGAGGTCGAGCGGAAAACCATAGGTGTCATAGAGTTTGAACGCGGCCGGGCCGGGCAGATCGGCGCCTTCGGGCAGATCGGCCAGCTCTTCGTCCAAGAGCCGCAGGCCCCGGTCCAGCGTGGTGCGGAACTTGGTTTCTTCCAGCCGCAGCGTTTCTTCGATCAGGTTCTGCGCCTGAACCAGTTCGGGATAGGCGGCCCCCATCTGGCGGACCAGCGCCGGAACCAGCTTGTACATCGTCACGTCATTGGTGCCGAGCATGTTCAGGTGGCGCATTGCCCGGCGCATGATGCGGCGCAGCACATAGCCGCGCCCGTCATTCGACGGCATCACGCCATCGGCGATCAGGAACGAGGTGGAACGCAGGTGATCGGCCACAACGCGGTGATGCACCTTGCCCGGCCCGTCGGGGTCGTTGGAGGTGACATGGGCCGAAGCCTCGATCAGGCTGCGCATCAGATCGGTGTCGTAATTGTCGTGTTTTCCTTGCAGCAGCGCGCCGATCCGCTCCAGCCCCATGCCGGTATCGATCGACTGCATGTCGAGGTCGATCATGGATCCGTCCTCGAACTGCTCGTTCTGCATGAAGACGTTGTTCCAGATCTCGATATAGCGGTCGCCATCCTCATCGGCAGAGCCGGGCGGGCCACCCCAGATATGGTCGCCATGATCAAAGAAGATCTCGGTGCAGGGGCCGCAGGGGCCGGTCGGCCCCATCTGCCAGAAGTTGTCGCTGGTCGGGATGCGGATGATGCGGTCATCCGACAGGCCAGCAACCTTCTTCCAGATCTGCGCCGCCTCGTCATCGGTATGATACACCGTGACCAGCAGTTTCGATTTCGGAATGTCGAAATCGCGTGTCAGCAGTTCCCAGGCGAAATTGATCGCTTCGGCCTTGAAATAATCGCCAAAGCTGAAGTTCCCCAGCATTTCAAAGAAGGTGTGGTGACGCGCGGTATACCCCACATTGTCGAGATCATTGTGCTTGCCGCCCGCCCGCACGCATTTCTGCGCCGTCGTCGCGCGCACATACTCGCGCTTTTCCACCCCGGTGAAGCAGTTCTTGAACTGCACCATGCCAGAGTTGGTGAACATCAGCGTCGGGTCGTTGCGCGGCACCAGCGAGCTGGACTCCACAACCGTATGACCGTTGCGTTTGAAGAAATCGAGATAGGTGGACCGGATGTCGTTCAACGACGGCATGATGTCGTGGCTCCGCGGCTGCGCCTGATGGGCGAAATGCAATCCCGCTTCGTTTAGCGGCGCAGGGCGGGGCTGTCCACCATTGCAACAGCGATGGGCCCGCAAGTGACGAAAAAAGGCGCCCCCGACCGGGGCGCCCTTTGTTTTCGCGGCCTTAGGCTGCGCATTTGATCACATGTCGACCACATCTTCCGAGGCGGCTTCGGTCATGTGGAAATCCAGACCATTCGCGGCGCGGATCTTGTCTTCGATCTCCATCGCGACGGAGGGATTGGCCTTCAGGAAGTTCTTCGCGTTTTCGCGGCCCTGCCCGATGCGCTCGTCGCCATAGGAATACCAGCTGCCGGATTTCTCGACGACACCGGCCTTCACGCCGATATCGACCAGTTCCCCGGTTTTGGAGATGCCTTCGCCATACATGATGTCGAATTCAACCTGTTTGAAGGGCGGTGCGACCTTGTTCTTCACCACCTTCACGCGGGTCGAGTTGCCCACCACCTCGTCACGGTCCTTGATCGAGGAGACGCGACGGATATCGAGGCGCACCGAGGCATAGAATTTGAGCGCATTGCCGCCGGTAGTGGTTTCGGGGCTGCCGAACATCACGCCGATCTTCATGCGGATCTGGTTGATGAAGATCACCATGCAGTTGGACCGGCCGATGGAGGCGGTCAGCTTGCGCATGGCCTGGCTCATCAGCCGGGCCTGGCTGCCCATCTGCATATCGCCCATGTCGCCTTCGATTTCCGATTTCGGCACCAAGGCCGCCACCGAGTCGATCACCACAAGGCTGACCGCACCGGAGCGCACCAGCGTATCGACGATCTCCAAAGCCTGTTCGCCGGTATCGGGCTGCGAAATCAGCAGCTCATCCAGATTGACGCCAAGCTTCTTGGCATATTGCGGATCAAGGGCATGTTCCGCATCGACAAAGGCGCAAACGCCACCCTTTTTCTGTTCCTCGGCCACCACATGCAGGGTCAGCGTGGTCTTGCCCGAGCTTTCCGGCCCGTAAATCTCGATGATGCGGCCCTTGGGCAGCCCGCCGATCCCCAAGGCAATATCCAGCCCCAGCGAGCCGGTCGATGTTGCCTCTACATCCAGAGCCGGATTTTCGGATCCGAGCTTCATGATCGAACCCTTGCCGAATTGCCGTTCGATCTGTGCCAGGGCGCTTTCGAGCGCCTTCTGTTTGTCCATGTCGCGCTTTCCGTTCAAATCGAGAAGGGTTGCGGTTGCCATCCGTGATGTCCTTATCCCATAGCCGCCCGCGCGGGGCAATGTCTTGACTTGCCTCAGGATGTTCCTGACTTGTTCTCCATATATGCGATCAAAACGGGAACATATCAACTGTCTTTTCGTAAAATCAGCTTTTTCCCAAATCCGTTAAGGGATAGTTTACGCTGTGGGCGCAAAACGGCCCGGAGATAAAGAAGAGGCAGGAATGCTGGTATTCTGGCACCAGAAGCTGACGATGCTCGCCACGCCCAAAACGGGCACCACGGCGGTGGAGTCCGCACTCGAATCACTCGCCCATGTGGTGATCCAGCGCCCGCCCCAGCTCAAGCACGCCTCGGTGCGCAAATATCACCGCTTCATCGGCCCCTGGCTGGAAAGTGCTGCCGGACACCCCTTCACCGTGATAGCCACCATGCGCGAGCCGCTGGACTGGCTGGGCAGCTGGTATCGCTATCGGCAGCGTGAAGATCTGGCGAACGAGAAGAAAAGCACTGCCGGGATCAGTTTTGATGCCTTCGTGCGCGCTTATTGTTCTGAAAGCCCGCCCGACTATGCCGCCGTGGGCGCGCAGTCGCAGTTTCTGGCCCCGAAGAATGAACGCGGGCTGGACCGTCTGTTCCGCTATGAAAAGATCGAGGATCTGATCGAGTTTCTGGAGGATCGGCTGGCCTGCGAGATCATCCTGCCCCGGCTCAACGTCTCGCCCATCGCCGCGATGGATCTGGAACCGGGCACGGAGAAACTGTTGCGCAAGGTCGCAGCACGGGATTTCGAGCTTTACGACCAGCTGTGCCAGGCGGGGTGATCCCGCCTGCCCCGAGGCCGCCCATCTGCCATGAAAAAAGCGCACCCCGCAGGGTGCGCTTTTCCATTCCACCTTCGGCAGAACTCCAGGACTTAGCGCTTGGAGAACTGGAAGCTGCGGCGGGCTTTGGCCTTGCCGTATTTCTTGCGTTCCACGACGCGGCTGTCGCGGGTCAGGAAGCCTGCGGCTTTCAGTGCGGCGCGCAGCGTCGGTTCATAGAGTTGCAGCGCCTTGGAGATGCCGTGCTTGACCGCACCGGCCTGACCGGACAGGCCCCCACCGGCAACGGTGGCGAACACGTCAAACTGGCCTTCGACACCGGCAACGGTGAAGGGCTGACGCAGGATCATCTGCAGCACCGGGCGAGCGAAGTAAGCGGCCATTTCCTTGCCGTTCACCACAACCTTGCCGGAACCGGGCTTGATCCAGACGCGGGCGACCGCATCCTTACGCTTGCCGGTGGCATAGGAACGGCCAAGGCTGTCGCGCTTCGGCTCACGCGCGGCGGCCACAACGGCAGCGGCGGTCGGAGCAGCGGCGCCCGAGACGGCCGATTTCAGATCGTCGAGGGATTTGATGTCAGCCATGATCAGGCGCTCCGGGTGTTTTTCGGGTTCAGCGCCGCAACGTCGAGAA
Organism: Gemmobacter fulvus; assembly: GCF_018798885.1. Lineage (NCBI taxonomy): Bacteria > Pseudomonadati > Pseudomonadota > Alphaproteobacteria > Rhodobacterales > Paracoccaceae > Gemmobacter > Gemmobacter fulvus. The sequence goes on from NZ_CP076361.1 coordinate 279,766, forward strand.
CGGTGGGCTGCTGAGCTTCATGCGGATGGGCGGCACCTGCATAAACGCGCAGGTTGGTCATCTGCTGACGGCCAAGCGAGTTGCGGGTGATCATACGCTCAACAGCCTTGACCACGACGCGCTCGGGGTGATTGCCTTCCAGCACCTGACGCGCGGTGCGGAACTTGATCCCGCCCGGGTGGCCGGTGTGCCAGTAGTAGCGCTTGTCGTTGCGCTTGTTACCGGTCATCTGCACCTTGTCGGCGTTGATGATGATAACATTGTCACCCATGTCCATGTGGGGGGTGAAGGTCGGCTTGTTCTTGCCGCGCAGGATATTGGCGACGATCGTGGCGAGGCGGCCCAGAACGATGCCTTCGGCATCAATCAGGATCCACTTCTTCTCGATATCCGCCGGAGTAGCGGTGAAGGTTTTCATATCGTAACCCATGAAGTGAAGGGAGGCGAACCTCCCGGAATCTCGGATGGCCGTATCTCTCGTATTCCGCCACGCGCGTCAAGCACCCGATATGCAATATAATATATAGAAATCAATGGCTTGAAAAATAGGTATCAATATACCCCAATTTTCCGCCGTATTTTGCCGCCATTCCTGCCCGCAGGGGGCACGCGGCTCAGCGCAGCACCGGCGGCTTGTCGGGATTCATGCCGGGGGCCTGCGGTGCGGCGGGTTCGGCGGCGACGGGCACCGGCAGATCAAAGCGCAGCGCCACCTGTTCCATCGCACCGAGTGCGGTATCGGCGGCAGTCAGGAAGGCCACGTCCAACTCTCCGGCCTCGATGCCCGAAAAGGTCAGCGCCTCGGCACTGGCGCGCGCCAGCGCGGGCTGCGCCCCGGCGGCGGCATCAACGAACACCAGCATATGCCCGTGGCGGCCATCGTCATAGACCACCCCCGCCAGCAGCGCATAGGCGGCCAACCCGCCTGCCCGCGCCAGTTTTGCGTCCAGCCCGGCAATCAGGCTCTGCGGCAGGCCCTTGGGCGGATGAAAGCTTTGCGGGCGCGCCTCGGCCTCTTCCGGCCCATGCGCCAGCGTTTCGGCCAGCCAGTCCACCGCGAAGGGCGGCAGCACCATGGCCGAGGGGGCCACGCCAAGGTTGATGCCCAGCCCGATCCCCTGCCCCGCCAGCAATTGCGCCACCACCCGGCCCGGCAGCGCGGCATAGGGCGCAGGCACGCTGGTAAAAGCCGCCAGCCGCGCCTCGCTGTCGAAGATCAGCACCACCGGGCCATCCTCCAGATCGAACACCCGCGGGGTCAGCGTTTCGCCCACCGCTTCGGATTCCAGCAGCACCACCATTTCGCCATCGGCCAGCCGCTCGTAAAAGCGCAGGCGCGGGGCATCATCGCCATCGGCAGCGGCGGCCATTGCGGCATAGGCGTCATCCAGAAGGCTCATGTCCCCTCCTCCATCAGCAGGCGCACCCGGTCACGCAGCACCGGCAAAAGCTCGGCCGCGAACCAGGGATTGCGGTTCAGCCACCCGGTATTCCGCCAGGACGGATGCGGCAAGGGCAGAATGCCGCGCGCCAGCCCGTCGCGCCACATCGCCACAGCGGCGCTGACCGATCCGCGATGGCCCAGATGCCAGCGGATCGCAGTCCCGCCCACTGCCAGCGTCAGTTGCACCTGCGGATGCGCGGCCAGAACCTCGGCCCGCCAGGTGGCGGCACAGATCGGCGGCGGCGGCAGATCGCTGCCCTTCGCATCATAGCCAGGAAAACAGAAGGCCATGGGCAGGATGGCGATTCGCGTCCGGTCGTAAAACCGGGCCTCGTCGAGCCCCAGCCACTCGCGCAGCCGCACCCCAGATGGATCGGTGAAGGGCTTACCCGAGGCATGCACCCGCGCCCCCGGTGCCTGTCCCGCAATCAGCAGCCGCGCGCCGGTCGCGTGCCAGAACACCGGGCGGGGCGCATGGGCGGTGGCTGTGGCGGCAAAGGATTGCGCGCACAGCCTGCACGCCAGCAGCCGTGCCTCCAGACCGGCAATCCCTGCCCGTTTTGCCATCCTGAACCCCCAAAGGTGCGGCAGCGCAACACCTGCGCCCCCATATCCACCCTGCCGTTGTAGCCTGCCCGCCTGCCGGATAGGAGACCCCTATCGTCTGCCCGACAGCCGGAGCCCCGATGTATCGCGTCTCGACCTTCATCCGCCACTTTGCCCGCGCCCTTCTGGCGGGCACGGCTGTTGCCACGCTCTGGGTCAATCTGGATCCGGCCAGCTATTATGATGTGATGGAATGGCGGCTGTTCCCGCTGCCGCTGCCGGAATGGCTGGTGGCGTCGCATGTGCGGGTGACGCTGATCGCGCTGACCTCGGATCTGCTGATGGCGTTTTTCTTCTTCCTTCTCGGCAAGGAGCTGTGGGAGGCGCATATGCTGGAGCGCGGCGCCCTGCATGGCGCGCGGGCCGGTCTGCCGCTGTTGGCGACGCTGGGCGGGCTGGCCGGGGCGATTGCGGTCTGGGTGCTGACCTCCGCGCTGATTGAGACAGCGGAGGAGGCTAGTTTCGGCACCGGCTGGGCCGTGCCCCTGGGCTGCGATGTGGTGCTGGGCTATGTGGTGGGCCGCCATGTGTTCGGCCCGGGCAGCCCGGCGCTGCATCTGCTGCTGCTGATCACCATCGGCGCCGATCTGGCCGGGCTGCTGGCGCTGGGGCTGGCCTTCCCCGAACATCCGCTGCGGCTGATCTGGCTGCTGCTGCCGCTGCTGGCCAGTTCCGGCGTATGGTGGCTGGTCGGGCGTCATGCCAGCGCCAGCAATGAGCGCGAGCGGCAACGGGCGTTGCAGCTCTGGCCCTATGCCTGCGCCGGTGCGCTGTGCTGGATCGGCACCGCCGCCTCGGGGCTGCCGGGGGCCTTGGGCCTGCTGCCGGTGATCCCTGCCATTCCCCATGCCGGGCGCGCCTTTGGCCTGTTTGCCGAGGCCGAAGCCTTTCTGCATGACCCGCTGAACCGCTTTGCGCATCTGCTGGTGAAACCGCTGATGGTGGTGCTGTTCCTGTTCGGGCTGACGCGCGGCGGCATTGATCTGGCGGCCTTTGCACCCACCACGCTTGTGACACTGGCGGCCCTGTGGATCGGCAAGCCTGCGGGCATCCTGCTGGGCACGCTGATTGCGGTGCGGCTGCTGCGCCTGCCGCTGCCGCAGGGCCTGCACTGGCCCGATATGGCCCGGATCGCAGGCCTGGCCACCATGGGCTTCACCGTGCCGGTGCTGGCGCTGGAAACCGCCCTGCCCGGCGGGGCCATGGCCGAAGCCGCGCGTTTCGGTCTGGCGCTGAGCCTGCTGGCAGGCCCCGCGCTGCTGCTGACCGCCCGGCGGCGCTAGGCCGATCCGCCCTGCCCGAAACGTGACCCGCGCATAGATTGCCAAGCCCCCACAAGGGCTGACATAATGCTGCCCGAATGGGGTATTATCCCGATCTGTGACAAAGAGTGACCGGGTGTTAATGAAAATGGCTTATCCGGGGAAACAACCGGAACGCAACACGCGCCCGATTGCGGGCGCAAAGAGGCGTGGATGATCGAGTTCGAGAATGTCAGCAAGTCCTTCTGGACGGGCAAACAGCGCAAGGTCATCCTTGATCGAGCCTCGTTCCGTATTGAACTGGGCAATTCTCTGGGCATTCTGGCCAAGAATGGCACCGGCAAGACCACGATCATCAACATGATGGCCGGGCTTGAAAAACCGGATGAGGGCCGCGTCCTGCGCAGCTCGCGCATCTCGTTTCCGCTGGGCTTCATGGGCGGCGTGGTCAACAAACACACCGCCACCGAAAACTGCCGCTACATTGCGCGGCTTTACGGGCTGGACCCGGATTATGTGGAAAGCTTCTGCCGCTGGCTTTGCGGACTGGCGGAATATTTCGACATGCCGGTCGGCACCTACAGCGCCGGGATGCGCGCGCGGTTTTCGTTCGCGCTGATGCTGGCGCTGGATTTCGACATCTATCTGATCGACGAAGGCATGCCCGCGACCACCGATGTCGAGTTCAACCGCAAGGCCGGGTCGATCCTGCGGGAACGGCTGCGCAATACAACTGTGATCATCGTCTCGCATCAGGCGCAGACGCTGGAAAAATTCTGCCGTTCCGCCGCCGTTCTGGCGGATGGCAAGCTGTACATGTTTGAAACCCTTGAAGAAGCGAAACGTCTTTATGACTACAAAGCTCACGGTTAAACGGTTCCGTATCCGCCGCCCCGACCCGGTGGAGCCGCTGCAGCCGCGGGCCGCAGCCACGCCGGACGCGATGCTGTTCGAGCCGCCGGACGACGGGTTCGGCGATCAGTCTTTCGTGTCACCTGCCGCCGCTGCGGGCACGGCGGTCGCCGGTGCCGAGACCGCGCCGGGAACCGATCTGGACGCCATCCGCCGGGAAGGCCTGACGGGGCGGCAATTGCGGCTGGCGCGTCGGCTGGCGCAAAAACATGACATGCCCGCCACATCGGATTTCGATGCAGTGCGCCTGCTGCGCAAGGCGGGCATTGATCCGTTTCAACGCACCAATCTGCTGGAACTGGTCAGCGGTGGCAGTGGTGGCGGCGACGTGCCGCCGCAATTGCCGGGCCGGTCGGTGGCCAAGGTGCCGCCGGGCGATGGCGTGCAATTGCCGCAAACCATCAAACCGATACAGGTGCCCTCCACCGAAGTGCGCGCCGAACAGAACCATGCCGCCGACATCATGCGCATCCAGCGCGATCTGGCGCGGCGCAGGCGGCGCAAATCCGCCTTGCTGGTGGCTCGGCTGCTGTTCTTTGTCGGCCTGCCGACCCTGCTGACCGGCTTTTATTATTACATGGTGGCGACCCCGCTTTACGCCACCAAGGCCGAATTCGTGATCCAGCAATCGGCCAATCCCAGCAGCCCCGCCGCCGGTCTGGGCGGTTTGCTGCAAGGCTCGCCCATGGCCACCTCGCAGGATTCGATCACCGTGCAGGGCTATCTGCAATCGCGCGACGCCATGTTGCGACTGGATTCCGACAAGGGATTTCGCGCGCATTTCAGTGATCCGGCCATTGATCCGATCCAGCGCCTGACACCCGGCGCCACGCTGGAGGCCGCCTACAAGGCCTATACCCGCAATATCCACATCGCCTATGACCCCACCGAAGGCATCATCAAGATGGAGGTCATCGCCGCCGATCCGCAAAAATCGGTCGAGTTTTCGCGCGCGCTGATCGGCTATGCCGAAGAGCAGGTCGATCACCTGACCCAACGCCTGCGCGAAGATCAGATGAAAGGCGCGGATGACAGCTACAAGAACGCCGAACGCGAAATGCTCGCCTCGCAGCGCCGCGTGGTGGAATTGCAGGAAAAGTTCAAAGTGCTCAGCTCTGAAGTCGAGGTGCAGCTGATCACGGCGCAGATCACCCAGCTGGAGACGCAGCTGACCACCGACAAGCTCTCGTTGCAGCAGATGGAAAGCAATGCCACGCCCAACAAGGCGCGCATGGATCCGCTGAAACGCCGCATCACCGCGATGGAGGATGAGATTGCCAGCCTGCGCTCCAAGCTGACCGAAGCGGGCGCGGGCGGCGAAAGCCTCGCTGTGGTGCAAAGCGAGCTGCTGGTGGCGCAGGCCGATGTGCAGACCCGGCAACTGCTGCTGGCGCAAAGCCTGCAAGCGATGGAAACCGCGCGGATCGAGGCGAACCGGCAGGTGCGCTATCTGTCGGTCTCGGTCAATCCGATCGCACCCGACGAGGCGAGCTATCCACGCGCTTTTGAAAACACCGTGGTTGCGCTGCTGATCTTTGGCGGTATCTACCTGATGATCTCGATGACCGCCGCCATTCTGCGCGAGCAGGTCTCTGCTTAAGGAGCGATGATGAAAGATGTGCAAATCGGCGGGCTGACCGTCAGCAATGACCGCCCGCTGCTGGTGATTGCCGGTCCCTGCCAGTTGGAAAGCCTCGATCACGCGCAGATGATTGCGGGCCGGATGGCCGAGGCCTGTGCCGCCGCAGGCGCGCAATATGTGTTCAAGGCCAGCTATGACAAGGCGAACCGCACCTCGCTGTCCGGGCGGCGCGGCATGGGCATGGAGGCCGGGCTGAAGGTGCTGGAGGCAATCCGCGCCAGTGGCCTGCCGGTGCTGACCGACATCCATGATGCGGGTCAGGCGCGCGAGGCAGCAACCGTGGTCGATGTGATCCAGATCCCGGCCTTTCTGTGCCGCCAGACCGATCTGCTGCTGACAGCCGGGCAAACCGGCGCGGTGGTCAATATCAAGAAGGGCCAGTTCCTCGCGCCCTGGGATATGGCCAATGTCGCCGACAAGGTCGCCAGCACCGGCAATGACCGGATCCTGCTGACAGAACGCGGCGTGAGCTTCGGTTATAACACGCTGGTCGCGGATATGCGCAGCCTGCCCACCATGGCGCGCACCGGCTATCCGGTGATCATGGATGCCACCCATTCGGTGCAGCAACCCGGCGGTCAGGGCAGCAGCAGCGGCGGCCAGCGCGAATTTGCGCCGGTGATGGCGCGCTGCGCCGTGTCGCTGGGCATTGCCGGGGTATTCATCGAAACCCACGAAGCACCGGACAGCGCGCCGTCGGACGGGCCCAACATGATCCCGCTGGATCAGATGCCCGCGCTGATCGACAGCCTGATGCAGTTCGACCGGCTCGCCAAAGCCAACCCGCTGCGGGTGTGAGCCAAACCAAAAGCCGCCCTTCGGGGCGGCTTTTCTGTTCGGGCTGCGGGATTCGACGTCACGTTATGCGCAAACTAGTGCCCTGCACGCAGCAGAGCCTGAACATCTCACCGTAACTCTTTGGAATGCTTGGCGCACCCAGCACGATTCGAACGTGCGACCTTTGCCTTCGGAGGGCAACGCTCTATCCAGCTGAGCTATGGGTGCGTACTGGCGACTAGATAGACCAAGCCGCCGGGGCCTGCAATCGCAAATCGTCAGGCAAACAACTCGTGGCACAATTCCAGTGCCTCGATCAGAACATCGACCTCGGCCTCGGTGTTGTACATGGCGAACGAGGCGCGGCAGGTGGCCCCCACGCCCATATGCGCCATCAGCGGCATGGCGCAATGTGTGCCCGCGCGCACCGCAACGCCCTTCTTGTCCAGCACGGTCGAGATGTCATGCGCATGGGCCGCCCCGTCGAGCGTGAAGGAGAAGATCGCGCCTTTGCCAGCCGAATTTCCCTGCACCGACAACCAGTTCAGCCCGGCCAGCCGGTTGCGCGCATAATCGCGCAGCTGGCGTTCATGGGCGGCGATATTGGCCATGCCGATGCCCATCAGATATTCCAGCGCAACGCCCAGCCCGATCTGCTGCACAATGCCCGGCGTGCCCGCCTCGAACTTCATCGGCGGGTCGTTATAGGTGACGGCATCGCGCGTCACTTCGCGGATCATGTCGCCGCCGCCAAGGAAGGGGCGCATTTCGGCCATGCGCTCGCGCCGGATATAGATCGCGCCGGAGCCGGAGGGGCCGTAAAGCTTGTGCCCGGTGATGGCAAAGAAATCACAGCCCATGGCCTGCACATCCACCGGCATATGCACCGCCGATTGCGAGCCATCGACCAGCACCGGCACACCCTTTTCGCGCGCTGCCCGGCAGATGGCAGCCGTATCCACCACCGTGCCCAGGACATTGGACATCTGCGTGATCGCCACAAGTCTGGTGCGCGGACCGATGGCGTCGATCACCGCCTGCGGATCCAGATCGCCATTGGCGTCACACTCCACCCATTTCAGCACCACGCCCTGCCGTTCACGCAGGAAATGCCAGGGCACGATATTGGCGTGATGTTCCATCACCGACAGCACGATCTCGTCCCCCGGCTGCAAGCGGGGTGCCGCCCAGGCATAGGACACCAGATTGATGCCCTCGGTCGTGCCCGAGGTGAACACGATCTCGTCTTCGGAACCGGCATTCAGGAAGCGCGCGATGGTATGGCGCACCGCCTCGTATTTGTCGGTAGCGAGGTTGGAGAGGTAATGCAGACCGCGATGCACATTGGCATATTCCATCGCATAGGCCTGCGTCACCGCATCAATCACGCAGCGCGGCTTTTGCGCCGAGGCGCCATTGTCGAGGTAAACCAGCGCCTTGCCATTCACCTCGCGCGCGAGGATCGGAAAATCGGCCCGGATTTTTGCCACGTCAAACATCATGCCACCTCGGATGGCGTCTGCGATGCTTCCACAATCGCCCGCGCCCATTGGAACAAAAACCCTGCAAAGGTCAGCAGGCCGATCAGCATCAACTGGCTGCCCGGCCCGATCATGCCCGCCACCAGCCCGACCAGCAGCACAAAGGGGCTGATGGCGACCAGCGCCCAGAACAGCGCCAGCCGCGCGGCATAACCGCCGAGGCCAAAGCCGAAGGCCCGCAGCGCGATATGGCTGATCGCGGCCAGCGCATAAAGAAACGGGATCGTCGCCAGCAGCCCCAACCCCTTGCCCAGCATCTGGGCCGAAACCGGAATTACGGGATCCAGCGCCGTCACCCGCGCCGCTGCCGGAAACTGCGCGATGAAGGCCAGCACCAGAAAGACGATCAGCAGGCTGAAGGCAAATGGCTCTGACCGGCCACGCTGCAAATGCCTGCGCATGACGGCGCGGGGCCGCTGCCAGCTTTGCACGATATCGGTGGTGACAGCCATCTGCGCGCCTGTGCCTTATTGCCCGTGCCGTGCCAGCCAACCTTCCAGCCGGGCGCGGATATCCTCTGCGATGCCGTCATCCTCGATCTCGGCAATCGCCTCGGCCAGGAAGGCCAGCACCAGCAGCGACTGCGCCGCCTTCAGCGGCACGCCGCGCGAGCGCAGGTAATACAGCGCCGTTTCGTCGATCGCGCCCGAAGTGGAGCCGTGGCTGCATTTCACGTCGTCGGCGTAGATTTCCAACTCGGGCTTGGCAAGGAACTGGCTGTCCTCGTCCAGCAGCAGCGACTGGCTGATCTGATAGCCATCGGTTTTCTGCGCCCCGGCCTTGACCAGGATCTTGCCCTGAAACACGCCGACGGCCCCGTTCTTCAGCACCTTCTTGAACACCTGGCGGCTTTCGCAGCGTTCTGCGGCATGGGTCACGAACACCGTGTCATCATGCAGAAACTGGCCATCGCCCACCGCAGCCCCTGCCACATGCGCCATCGCATCGTCGCCGGTCAACTCCAGCACCGCCTCGTTGCGGGTCAGCACGCCATTCGCGGTCAGGGTAAAGCTCTTGAACGCCGACTCGGCCCCGAGCCGGGCGAAGATATGCGTCACCGCGCGGCGCTCATGGTCACGCCCCTGCGAGCGGATGTGGTGGAAGCGCGCGCCATCGGCGATCTCCACTTCCATCACCTGATTGAAGCGCGCCGCCGCCGGGCCGTTTTCCAGCAGGGTGATTTCGGCCCCGGCCTCGACCTTGATGCAGTGATGCAGCGTCGCGTCCGAGGTTTCATCCGCATGCAGATAGATCAGCGAGACGGGTTTGGCCGGTTTGCCAGTGACGCGGATCAGCACGCCATCGGTGGCCGTGGCGGTGTTCAGCGCCGCAAGCGGCCGCGCCACCGGGGTCTGCCCGCGCGTCTCAAGCACGCCATAAAGCGCCTGCGCCCAATGAATATCGGTGCGGTCGGTGGTGGCCAGCCGGTCGATTTCGATCCCGGCCAGCGCCAGATCATCCGAGGCCGCGGCGTCGAACACACCGTCGACGAACACCAGCTTCAGCCGGTCGATGCCGCCGAACACCTCGGCCTCGTCGCCCGCATCAAAGATTGCAGCGCGGGGCGCCTCGGCCTGGGTTAGGCTGGCCGGATCGGTATAGCGCCAGTATTCGTCGCGCTTGCCGGGCAGGCCCATGGCCCGCAACCGTGCCAGAGCATCCACCCGCGCGGACTGTGCCCAGCCGCCCTGCGGCAGGTCCAGCGCCGAAAGCCGATCCTCCAGCGCCTGCTGTTTCGCGTGCGCCAAAGCCATCACTGCACCTCGGCCAGAATACCGGCATAGCCGTTTTCTTCGACCTCCAGCGCCAGTTCCGGCCCGCCGGTCTTCACGATGCGGCCATCGGCCATGATATGCACGACATCGGGTTTGATATGGTCCAGCAGGCGCTGGTAGTGGGTAATCACAAGGAAACCCCGGCCCGCATCGCGCAGCGCATTCACGCCATCCGCGACCAGTTTCATCGCATCGACATCCAGCCCCGAATCCGTCTCGTCAAGGATGCACATCTTCGGCTCAAGCATCGCCATCTGGAGGATTTCGTTGCGCTTTTTCTCGCCGCCCGAGAAGCCGACATTAACCGGGCGCTTCATCATCTCGGCGTCGATCTTTAGCGCCTTGGCCTTTTCGCGCACGACTTTCAGAAACTCGCCCGCCGTCATTTCCTCTTCGCCACGCGCCTTGCGTTGCGCGTTCACCGCCGTGCGCAGGAAGGTCATGTTGCCGACGCCCGGGATCTCCACCGGATATTGGAAGGCCAGAAACAGCCCCGCCGCCGCGCGCTCTTCCGGTTCCATCTCCAGCAGCTCCACGCCTTCCAGCGTGGCAGAGCCTTCAGTGACCTCATAGCCATCGCGGCCCGACAGCACATAAGACAGCGTGGACTTGCCCGAGCCATTCGGCCCCATGATCGCATGAACCTTGCCGGCTTCCACCGTCAGGTTCACACCCTTGAGGATCACCTTGTCCTCTTCTTCCAGCTTCACATGCAGGTTCTTGATTTCCAGCATTTCGTTTTCCTTCATACCCGTCTGCCCGTCTGGGCATGAATTCCGTTAGCCGACCGAGCCTTCAAGGCTGATCGCGACAAGGCTCTGGGCCTCCATCGCGAATTCCATCGGCAGGGCTTGCAGCACTTCTTTGCAGAAGCCGTTCACCACCAGCGCCACGGCTTCTTCTTCGTCCATCCCGCGCGAGCGGCAGTAGAACAGCTGATCGTCATCGACCTTGCTGGTCGTGGCCTCATGCTCCACGCGCGATGAATTGTTCTTCACCTCGATATAGGGCACGGTATGCGCGCCGCATTTGTCGCCGATCAGCAGGCTGTCGCATTGCGTATAGTTGCGGCTGTCGGTGGCCTTGGGGTGCATCGACACCAGACCGCGATAGGTGTTCTGGGCCCGGCCTGCGCTGATGCCCTTGGACACGATCCGCGATTTGGTGCGCTTGCCCAGATGGATCATCTTGGTGCCGGTGTCGGCCTGCTGCGCATTGTTGGCGATGGCGATGGAATAGAACTCGCCCTGGGAATCATCGCCGCGCAGGATGCAGGACGGGTATTTCCAGGTGATCGCCGAGCCGGTTTCCACCTGCGTCCACATCACCTTGGAGCGGTGCCCCCGGCAATCGGCGCGTTTGGTGACAAAGTTGTAGATGCCGCCCTTGCCCTCCTCATCGCCGGGATACCAGTTCTGCACGGTGGAATATTTCACCTCGGCATCATCCAGCAACACGATTTCCACCACCGCCGCGTGCAGCTGGTGGGTGTCGCGTTTCGGGGCGGTGCAGCCTTCCAGATAGCTGACGTAAGAGCCTTTTTCGGCGATGATCAGCGTGCGCTCGAACTGACCGGTATTTTCGGCATTGATGCGGAAATAGGTCGAAAGCTCCATCGGGCAGCGCGTGCCCTCGGGGATATAGACAAACGAGCCATCCGAGAAGACCGCCGAATTCAGCGTGGCAAAGTAGTTATCCGATTGCGGCACCACGCTGCCCAGATATTTCTTCACCAGCTCCGGGTGTTCCTTGATCGCCTCGGAGATGGAACAGAAGATCACCCCCGCCTTGCGCAGCTCGTCCTTGAAGGTGGTGCCGACCGAGACCGAGTCGAACACCGCATCCACAGCCACGCGGCGCGGCTCGTCGCTGCCTTCAACACCGGCCAGAAGCATCTGTTCTTTCAGTGGAATCCCCAGCTTGGCATAGGTTGCCAGCAGCTTGGGGTCCACCTCGTCCAGCGACTGGGGCTTGACGGCCATGCTTTTGGGTTTGGCGTAGTAATACTGGTCCTGATAGTCGATTTCCGGGTAGTGCAGCATCGCCCACCGCGGCTCTTCCATCTGGAGCCAGCGGCGATAGGCGGCCAGACGCCACTCCAGCATCCATTCCGGTTCGCCGTTCTTTTCCGAAATCAGCCGCACGATATCTTCGGACAGGCCCTTGGGCGCATAGTCCATCTCGATGTCGGTTTCCCAGCCGTATTTGTATTTGCCGGCCATGGCCTGCACGGTTTCGATCGTCTCGCGGTCAACGCCTTCGCGCACTTCGATCTGGTCTTCGTTGTCCAGTGCCGTCATGGCTTTTCCCCTGTCATGCCCGCGCGCGGGCCTTGCGATATTGCGCGCCCCACACATCGGCAAAGCGCAACACATCTTCTGTCGTCGTCGCAGGGCCGATGGAGATGCGCAGCGCCGAGCCCGCCGCAACATCGTCAAACCCCATGGCGCGCAGCACCCGGCTGGCCTTCACCTTGCCGCTGGAACAGGCAGAGCCTGCCGAAACGGCAAATCCGGCCAGATCCATCTGCATGACCTGTGTTTCGCCCTTCCAGCCGGGAGTGACGAGGCACAGGGTGTTCGGCAGACGCGGCACACCATTTCCGACCGAAATAGTCTCATTTGCCGTCGCAGACAATGCCGAGTCTAGAATATTTCTAATTTCGGCCACCTGATCCCAGACGCCATTGGCCAGATCGCGGGCCGCCGCCTCGGATGCCGCCGCAAAACCGGCGATGCCGATCAGGTTTTCGGTGCCGGCGCGCCGCCCCATTTCTTGCCCGCCGCCCTTCAGCTGCGCCGCAACATCCAGGCCCCGGCGCAGGATCAGCGCGCCGATTCCCTTGGGCCCGCCCAGCTTGTGCGCCGAGATCAAGCCCATGTCACAGCCCAGCCAGTTAAAGGCGAGTGGCACCTTGCCAAAGGCCTGCGTCAGATCACTGACCGCGAGCCCTTCGGGCAGGGTTTGCAGAATCCCGGTTTCCGAATTGGCATATTGCAGGGCGGTGCGCGCCGGGTCGGTGACATGCACCTGCCCCTGCGCATCGGCGGCAAGATCGGCCTGACACCAGGCCGACACCGCCTCATGTTCGACATCGGCGCAGTGCAGCCCCCGGCCCGCACAGGCCAGCGCCGCCGCCTCTGTTGCGCCCGAGGTGAAGACGATATCCGCCCCGTCGGCCCCCAATGCGGCGGCAATCTGCCCGCGTGCCCGCTCCAGCAGCGATTTCGCTGCCCGGCCCTCGGCATGGACCGAGGACGGGTTGCCGACACACTCCATCGCCGCGATCATCGCCGCCTTCGCCTCGGGGCGCAGCGGCGTGGTGGCGTTCCAGTCGAGATAACTGCGGGGTTTCATAACAGCCCGTCAAGCTTGGTCGCATCAAAGCCCGCGCCCGGAAGCAGCTCTACCCCGGCCTTGGACATGCGCACCTCGACCCCTGCGGCGGTCAACGCGGCTTTCATCGCATCCACCGCCGAGAAATCCTTGGCCGCCATCGCATCGGTCCGCAGTTGCGCCAGCCTGTCGGCATAGGGGCTCAGATCCACGCCGGTCTCCACCCATGCGCCCATATCCGGCAGCAAGAGGCCCAGCAGCTGCGCCGAGGCACACAGCGCCGCAGTATCCCCCTTGCCCGCCAGCGCGTGCAATTCGGCAATCGCGCCTGCGGTGTTCAGATCATCGGCCAGCGCCGCCAGAACCGGCTCTGCCACCTGCCCCGGCCCCACGCCATCGGTCAGCGCCCGCCACTTGCGCAGCGTCGCTTCGGCCTGTGCGGCCTTCTCTGCCGTCCAGTCCATCGGTTTGGTGTAGTGGGTGCCCAGATAGACCATGCGGATCACCTCACCCGGATAGCCCTGATCCAGTAGGTCGCGCACGGTGAAGAAATTGCCCAGACTCTTGGACATCTTCTTGCCCTCGACCTGAAGCATCTCGTTGTGCATCCAGATCTTTGCAAACCCGCCATGCGGATGGGCGCAGCAGCTTTGCGCAATCTCGTTCTCATGGTGCGGAAATTGCAGATCAATGCCGCCGCCGTGAATGTCGAATGTGTCGCCCAGAAGTTCATGGCTCATGGCCGAGCATTCAATATGCCAGCCGGGCCGCCCCCGGCCCCAGGGGCTGTCCCAGCCGGGCAGATCCACACCCGAGGGTTTCCACAGCACGAAATCCATCGGGTCGCGTTTGTAGGGCGCCACTTCGACCCGCGCGCCTGCGATCATGTCATCAATCGAGCGGCCCGACAGCTTGCCGTAATCGGCATAGCTGCGCACATCGAACAGCACATGGCCTTCGGCCTCATAGGCATGGCCCGAGGCGATCAGCCCTTCGATCATATGCACCATGGCGCCGATGAATTCGGTCGCGCGCGGCTCATGCGTCGGGCGCAGCGCCCCCAGCGCATCCATATCGGCGTGATACCAGCCAATCGTTTCATCGGTGATGTCACGGATCGGGCGGCCGGTTTCGGCGGCCCGCGCGTTGATCTTGTCATCCACATCGGTGAAATTGCGCACATAGGTCACCTGCGCGGCCCCATAGACGTGGCGCAGCAGCCGGAACAGCGTGTCAAACACCACCACGGGCCGGGCATTGCCGATATGAGCGCGGTCATAGACGGTCGGGCCACAGACATACAAGCTGATCTGCCCCGGTTTCACCGGCACCAGATCCTCTTTCGTGCGGGTCTTGCTGTTATATAGCCTGATGTGACGCTCGGTCATGGCCAATCCGCCCTCCTTCACCGTCTGTTCCGGGTGCGGGATAGCGGATTGCGCGCGGCTTGAAAACAGCCGATGCGCGGGCCACAAGCGATGTGTCAGGCCTTGTCGGCCAGCGCCAGCCATTCCTCTTCGGCGGCAGCCAGTACGCCCTGCCGCTCTGCCATCATTTCCGAGGCCTTGCGGAATTTCACCGGCTCCTTGGTGAACAGATCCGGCGCTTCCAGCAGTTCGGCCAGCTTGCCGATCTCGCGCTCCAGCTTCTCGATCACGCCCGGCAGTTCATCCAGCCGCTTGCGTTCGGTGAAGGTCAGGCCCTCGGGCTTTTTCGCCGCCGCTTTCGCAGCGGGGGCGGCGCTGGCTGCAGCCTTTTCGGCGCGCTCTTCCAGAACCGCCGGACGCTGCGCCTGATAATCCGACCAGCCGCCGGGATAGGCGGTGGCATTGCCATCGCCTTCCAGCGCGACAGTGGTGGTGGCCACGCGGTCGATGAAATCGCGGTCGTGGCTGACCAGCAGCACAGTGCCGTCGTAATCTCCCAGAATGTCCTGCAACAGATCCAGCGTTTCCACATCCAGATCGTTGGTCGGTTCGTCGAGGATCAGCAGGTTGGATTCCTGCGCCATCAGCCGCGCCAGCAGCAGCCGGGCCTTCTCGCCGCCTGACAGCGACTTGACCGGCGCGCGGGCTTGCCGTTCGTCAAACAGGAAGTCTTTCAGATAGGCCACCACATGTTTGGGCGTGCCGCGTACCATCACCTGATCCGATGCGCCCGAAACGCTCATCTTCGGATCGCCGGTCAGGTTTTCCCACAGGGTCGCCTCGGCGGCCAGTTGCGCGCGGGTCTGATCGAACACCGCCACCTGCAGATTGGTGCCCAGCGTCACCGTGCCCGCATCCGGGGCCACCTCGCCGGTCAGCATCTTCAGCAGCGTGGTCTTGCCCACCCCATTGGGGCCGACAAAGGCCACCCGGTCGCCGCGCAGCACCCGCAGGTCGAAATCGCGGGCAATCTGCAACGCGCCAAAGGCCTTGCAGATGCCCTTCGCCTCGATCACGCGCTTGCCCGAAGTCTGGCCGCTGTCCAGTTCCAGCGCCGCCGTGCCCTGACGGCGAATCTGACTGGCGCGTTCATCGCGCAGGGCGGCCAGCGCCCGCACCCGGCCCTGATTGCGCTTGCGTCGCGCCGAGATGCCCTCGACCGCCCATTTCGCTTCGGCCTTGATCTTGCGGTCCAGCTTGTGCCGCGCCTCGTCCTCCTCGGCCCAGACGGTTTCGCGCCATTCCTCGAAACCGTCAAAGCCCTGATCGCGGCGGCGGACCTGTGCCCGATCCACCCAGAGCGTGCCCCGCGTCAGCGCGCGCAGGAAGGCGCGGTCGTGGCTGATCAGCACAAAGGCGGTGCGGGTGGTCGACAGCTCTGCCTCCAGCCACTGAATCGCCTGAATGTCGAGGTGGTTGGTCGGTTCGTCCAGCAGCATCAGTTCCGGCGCTTCGGCCATCAGCTTGGCCAGAGCCGCGCGGCGACGCTCGCCGCCCGAGGCGCTGAACACCGGGGTTTCAGGGCGGAACTTCAGCCCCTCAGCCACCATTGCCACCCGGTATTCCTCGCCCGAGGGCAGAGCGCTGGCGGCATAATCGCCCAGAGTCTCATAGCCCGACAGATCGGGATCCTGCTCCATGTAACCGACTGTCACGCCCGGCGGCACCACGCGGATGCCCTGATCCGGGTCAACCAGCCCGGCCATCACCTTCATCAGGGTCGATTTGCCAGAGCCGTTGCGCCCCACCAATGCGATGCGATCACCGGGCTGGACCACAAGGTCCAGACCCTCGAACAAGGGATTGCCACCAAAGGTGAGTGAAATGCCGGAAAGCTGAAGAAGGGGTGCGCGTGCCATGCGGGCGAGGTAGCGGGCGGGGCGCACAAGGTCAAGCGGCCAGAGCGCCGCCGCCGTTCAGCCCGCGGCCACCATGCGCAGCGCGCGCGCCCGTGCCGCCGGGATGGCGCGGATCTCGACGCCGGTGAACACATGCAGCGTGTTCATCACCGGATCCACCACCGCATGATCCGACACCCAGCCCCCCATCGCCAGATAGGTGCGCAGCAAGGGCGGCATGGTTGCCATGGCCCGCCGCTGATCCGGCGCGTGGTCTTTCAGCAGATGGGCAAACCGCACCACCTGCGGCGCCTTCACTGCCGGGCCCCAATGCGGCGGCGCCAGATGCGCCTGTTTCAGCACGGCAAAGGCCTCTTGATAGGGGACCGCATCAGTGCCGCTGAACGAGGCGCAGCCCATCAGCAGCTCGGCCCCCGCCAGATCGACAAAGCGGGTCATCGCCCCCCAGGCCAGCCGCAGAACATCAGGGTCACGGCAAGTGGGATGGATGCAGAACCGGCCCATTTCGACCATCGGTGCGGCAAAACCCGCCAGCCGCGACAGATCGTAATATTGCGCGGAATAGCTTTGCCCGATCTGCGCCCCGGTCAGCCGCAACAGCCGGTAGCAGCACAGCAAGGCCCCGCTCTGCATGTCTTCGACCAAGATATGGGTGCAGCGGGCATCAAAGGCATCGGCATCGCGCCCCGGCCCTGCCGCCGCACCGTGAAAGCACAGGTGGCGCAGGCTTTGGGCGCGGTGCAGATCTGCGGCACCCTCGGCGATCCGGGCGATATAGTGGCCTTTGCGCAGCGGCTGCACGCGGTTCTCCTGATGGCTTGGCACGCCGGGGTCAGCGCCCTAGATATGAACCCGGGCAGGTTGCGGCGCAAGTCACCATGGCTTTGCAACCGCATGATGACGGAGACCAGAATGGACAAGATCACCAAGACCGACGAACAATGGCGTGCGCAATTGTCAGAGCTTGCCTACAAGGTCACGCGCAAGCACGGCACTGAACGCGCCTTCAGCCATGACAATTTTCCCAAGGAACCCGGCACCTATCGCTGTATCTGCTGCGATGCGCCGCTGTTCGATCAGGCGCAGAAGTTCGACAGTGGCACCGGCTGGCCGTCGTTCTGGGCCCCGCTGGACCCCGAGCGGATCGAGACTTCCGAAGATCGCAGCTGGTTCATGCGCCGGACCGAGGTGCATTGCGCGGCCTGCGAGGCGCATCTGGGCCATGTCTTTCCCGATGGCCCTGCCCCCACCGGCTTGCGCTACTGCCTGAACGGCGTGGCCCTGACGTTCGAGCCGGAAGACTGACACACGCCCATGAAAAAAACCGCCCGGCGCAGGGCCGGGCGGTGTGATCTGGTGGCAGGGCTGATCAGTCGTCCAGCAGGTCTTCGGCGCGCAGGCGACCGATGCTGCCCATGATCTGACGCAGGAAGCTGACGCCCTCGATATTGGTATCGGTCACGCGGCGCGACAGGGTGATGACGCGGCCATCCTCCAGCCCGAAGCGTTCGACATTCTGCACCACACCGGCATCGGTGAAGGTGATAGAAACCACCTGCCGGTCAATCTCTTTCGGGGCTTTCGCGCCGTAATGTTTCCAGCGGCTTTGCACATAGAACCAGCCGACATCATTCAGCAGGCCCGATGCCGAGGGACGCCCGATCTTTTCGGCCACGGTGTCGCGCGTGTCGCGGCCCACCTCGATCGCCGCCAGATCCGGCTCTGCCGGAATATAGCCATGGTTGCGGAACACCGGCGCACAGGCCAGCAGCGTCACTGCCAGTGCCCCCGCGCCCAGCCAGCGCACCATCCGCCGCAGCCCTGTTGGGCTGCCGCCCTTGTGCCGCTCTCTGCCTGCCAGCCCCATGGTCTCTCCCGCGCGCTGCCGGTGGCGGGTCTTGCCTTCATGGCGCAAGCCCCGTATCCCGGTATCTGTCTGACGCCGTTCCACCGGCACTTCGTCCGGTCGGCCTTTGCTCCGGCTTACAGAAGGACGGGCCACTGTTCAAGAATGGAACGCGGTCCGCTATATCCGGTGGCTCGCCCTGTTGCAGGGCCCATGCTGAGAAAGGGACACCATGACCGGCTCTTCCCCCGGCCCCGAAACCGCGCTGCCCCTGAGCCAGCCGCTGCGCGTGGCCACACTGGCATCGCGCAAGCCGACGCGCTTTGATCTGAAACCCGACGCCGAGGCGCGGGCGCTGCTGGCCGCCGTGCTGGAAATCAGCGCCGTGCCGGAATTCCGCTTCAAGGGCGAATTGCGCCCCGCGGGCAAACATGACTGGGAACTGGAGGCCGATCTGACCGCCGTGGTCGAACAGCCCTGCTCGGTCTCGCTGGCGCCGGTGATCACGCCGATCCGCGAAACGGTGCGCCGCCGCTATTTGGCCGACATGCCCCTGCCCGAGGCCGACGAGATCGAGATCCCCGAGGATGATACGCAGGAAGCCCTGCCCGAAGTGATCGACCCGGGTGCCGTCGCGGTCGAGGCGCTGGCGCTGGCGCTGCCGCTTTATCCGCGCGCCGAGGGCGCCAGCCTGACCGAGGCGGTGTTTGCCGCCCCCGGCGTGGCACCGCTGCGCGACGAGGATCTGCGGCCCTTCGCGGGCCTTGCAGGGCTTGCGCAAAAGCTTGGAACAGGCGATACGGGCCAAAGCTGAGCTGCGGGTGTGCGGCACTCTGGCAGGATCGGACGGGTGCAGAAAAGACTTGCGCCCCGCGAGAATCCCAGTATGTTCCGCGCCTCGTGAACACCGTGGAAACACCGGTTTTTGCCGCATTGGCAAACCGCTTTTCACCATCAAAATCAGGGGCTTGCCCCTCACTAACCCGAGGTCGAGACATGGCTGTCCCGCAGAACCGAGTCACCAAATCCCGTCGCAACATGCGTCGTTCGCATGATGCACTGGTCGCGTCGAACCCGGCCGAGTGCCCGAACTGCGGCGAACTGAAGCGCCCGCACCACGTTTGCGGCGCTTGCGGCCACTACGATCAGCGCGAAATCGTCGCGATGACCAAAGAGGTCGATGTGGACGAGGACGCGGCGTAAGCCGCATCCCTCTCCCCCCGCTGTCAGCATGGTGAACGGAACCTCAAGTCCGGCTCAGGGTGCGCAGCGCACCGTCATATCCGTAGATGCGATGGGTGGGGATCGCGGGCCGGCAGCGGTGGTTGCCGGTCTTGTTGACTCTGCCCGTTCGGATTCCGATATCGCCTTCCTCCTGCACGGGGACGAAGCGGTGCTGCGCCCGATGATCGCGCGCCACACAGAGCTGGCGGGCCGCTGCGAGATCCGCCATGCCGCGCGCGTGGTGACGATGAACGACAAACCCTCGCAGGTCATGCGCAATGGCGAAGGCACGTCCATGTGGTCGGCCATCGACGCTGTGAAGGCGGGCGAAGCGGGGGCCGTGGTCAGCTGCGGCAATACCGGCGCGCTGATGGCGCTGAGCATGATCCGCCTGCGCAAACTGCCGGGCGTGAACCGCCCTGCCATTGCCTGCCTCTGGCCCTCGCGCAATCCGGGCGGCTTCAACGTCATGCTGGACGTGGGCGCGGATATCAAAGCCGAGGCCGAAGATTTCCTGCAATATGCCACGATGGGCGCGGCCTATGCCCGCAACGGGCTGAACCTCAAACGGCCCCGCGTCGGTCTGCTGAATGTCGGCACCGAAGAGCACAAGGGCCGGGCAGAGCTGAAGCTGGCCTTTGACCGCATGGCCGCCGCCGAAGAGGCTGCGGGCTATGAATTCGTCGGCTTCGTGGAGGGTGGCGATATTCCCTCGGACCGCGTGGATGTGATCGTCACCGACGGTTTTACCGGCAATATCGCGCTGAAAACCGGCGAAGGCACGGCCAAGCTGATTGCCGATCTGCTGAAAGAGGCGTTCGGCGCGGGGCTTCTGTCGAAGTTCGCGGCGCTTCTGGCGCTCAACTCCTTGAAGCGGTTGCAAAAACGAATCGATCCGCGCCGGGTGAACGGCGGCGTGTTTCTGGGTCTGAATGGCACGGTGGTGAAAAGCCACGGCTCGGCGGATGCGACAGGTGTGGCCGCGGCGATCCGGCTTGCCGCACAGCTCGCACGTTCGGGCTTTCTGGATCGGCTTGCCGCACGGGTTGCATCGGCAGGCCGCGCGGGGCAGGATGCCGCCGTGAATGGGAGCGGGCAACAAGAATGACAATACGGGCCGTGGTCAGGGGCGTCGGGCATTATCTGCCCGAACGGGTTGTGCCGAACAGCGAGTTCGAGGCAACCATCGACACGTCGGATGAATGGATCCGCTCGCGCTCCGGCATCGAGCGGCGGCATTTCGTGGCCGAGGGGCAGACCACCTCGGATATCGCGACCCGCGCCGCCGAGGCTGCGCTGGCGCAGGCGGGCATGGCTGCGGATGACATTGACGCGATCATTCTGGCCACCTCGACCGCCGATCTCACCTTCCCCTCCGCCGCGACCATGGTGCAGGCCCGGCTGGGCATGACCAAGGGCTATGCCTTTGATGTGCAGGCCGTCTGTGCCGGATTCGTCTTTGCGCTCGCCAATGCCAATGCCCTGATCCTGTCGGGTCAGGCGCGGCGCGTGCTGGTGATCGGCGCCGAAACCTTTTCGCGGCTGATGGACTGGACCGACCGGGGCACCTGTGTCCTGTTCGGCGATGGGGCCGGCGCGCTGATCCTCGAAGGTCAGGAAGGCACCGGCGAGACCAGCGACCGGGGCATCCTCGCCACCGATCTGAATTCCGACGGTCGCCTGCGCGACATCCTTTATGTCGATGGCGGCACCTCGACCGGAACCACCGGCTACCTGCGGATGCAGGGCAAGGAAGTGTTCCGCCATGCCGTTGAAAAGCTTGCGGAAACGGCCCATACCGCGCTGGATAAGATCGGCCTGTCGGGCGCAGATGTGGACTGGATCGTGCCGCATCAGGCCAATATCCGCATCATCGAAGGCACCGCCAAACGGATGCAGGTTCCGATGGACCGGGTGGTTGTGACCGTGCAGGACCACGGCAATACCTCTGCCGCCTCGATCCCGTTGGCGCTTTCGGTCGGTGTTGCACGCGGGCAGATCAAGCCCGGTGATCTGGTGGTGACCGAGGCGATTGGCGGTGGTCTGGCCTGGGGTTCGGTCGTTCTGCGCTGGTAATCGTTGCGCAGGCGCTGACGATCCGGGCAATTCGGCAGGAATTGACCCGAAACGCCTTCTGAACATCCCCCGCCAAGTGGTTGATATTGACTCGAAAACCCAAAGCCCCCAAGCTGCGGGAAAATCCGGGGGGATATGATGAGCGAAAAGACCCTGACGCGTATGGATCTGAGCGAAGCGGTGTTCCGCGAGGTCGGCCTGTCGCGCAATGAATCGGCAGATCTGGTTGAAGCGGTGCTTCAGCATGTTTCGGATGCCTTGGCGGGCGGCGAGACGGTGAAAATCTCGTCCTTCGGCACGTTTTCGGTGCGGGACAAATCGGCGCGCGTGGGCCGCAACCCCAAAACCGGCGATGAAGTGCCGATCAGCCCGCGCCGTGTGCTGACCTTCCGCCCGTCGCATCTGATGAAAGAGCGTGTTGCCGACGGCAAAGCACGCTGATCGGGGCCGAGCGGATGGACAAGTCGCCGGACGCATTCCGCACGATCAGTGAGGTATCAGAACTGCTGGAAACCCCGGCGCATGTTCTGCGATTCTGGGAAACCCGGTTTCCCCAGATCAAACCTGTGAAACGTGCGGGCGGACGGCGCTATTATCGCCCCGCCGATGTCACCCTGCTGTCAGGCATCCGCAAATTGCTGCATGACGAGGGCATGACCATTCGGGGCGTGCAAAAGATCCTGCGCGAACAAGGCGTTCGCCATGTTGCCGGTCTGTCTGGCTCTGACACGGATACGGAGTTCACAGAGATGACCGACGCCCTGGAAGGCGCGCTGGATGCGGTGTTTGACACGCCGGAGGGCGCGGACGCGCCCCAGGTCGGGGCTGAGGTTGTCTCGCTGTCGGAATGGGTGGAGGTGACCGAAATCACCGAAAGCCTGTCTGCCCTGCGGGACGGTGCCGAGCCGGAACCGAAAGCCGAACGGCCACCGCCCGCTGCGCCTGCACCGCCGCTGCAAGGCTCGCTGTTCGATATGGCTGAGGCCCCGCCGTCCGAGGATCCGCATCCGGTGCTGGAACCTGCGACAATCGCGGAACAGCCCCCCGTCACCCCCGAACCTGCGCCAGAGCCCGCCGTTGTGGTGGAGGCCGTGGCAGAAGAGCCAGAGGTGGAACAGCCATCGCCTGAGCCGGTGCAGCAGGCTGCCACCATGGCAGAACCGCCCGAAGCGGAACTGCCAGCCACCGCCCCTGCCCCCGAGTCGCCGCCGGACGACGCGCCCGCCAGGGCCGATGCCCGCGCGCGGGGGCCTGTGCCCGAATCTGTCTGGATTGCCGCGAGCTTGCGTGCCCTGCCGCCCGCCCAATGGCCGCAGAAGGCCACGGAATTACGGCCGTTTTTGCCCCGTCTGACGGCCCTGCGCGCCCGGCTTGGCGAGACGAAAGCGCCGCGTCGCGGATAAATCGCACAGATGCGTTTTGTTGCTTGCCCCCGCCCGGAATATCGTTATGTATCGCCCCGTGTCGGGCCGTGGCGCAGCCTGGTTAGCGCGTCCGTCTGGGGGGCGGAAGGTCGTGAGTTCGAATCTCACCGGCCCGACCAAAACAAAAACGGCCCGCCCTTGGCAACAAGGCGCGGGCGTTTTCTTTAACACCACGGAGATCAGAGCGTGTCACCGACCGGAGTTCTGCCCGCGCAGGCCCTGCGCCAGTTGATTGCCCAAGGCGCGATTGGCGCTGATCCGGCGATCCTGCCCGCACAGATCCAGCCTGCCAGCCTCGATCTGCGGCTGGGCCGCGTGGCCTATCGGGTGCGCGCCTCGTTCCTCGCCGGGCAAGGCCGCAGCGTGGCCGGGCGCATCGCGGAATTTGAAATGCACCGTATGGATCTGACCGAAGGCGCGGTGCTGGAAAAAGGCTGCGTCTATGTGATTCCCCTGATGGAACATCTGGCGCTGCCGCCCGGCATCACGGCGGTGGCCAATGCCAAAAGCTCCACCGGGCGGCTCGATCTGCTGACCCGCACCATCACCGATGGCGGCGTGGAGTTCGACCGCATCCCCGAGGGCTATACCGGCCCGCTCTATGCCGAGGTCTGCCCGCGCAGCTTTTCGGTGCTGGCCCGCGCCGGGCAGCGGCTGAACCAGATCCGGTTCCGCGCCGGGCAAGCGGTGCTGAGCGATGCCGATCTGGCCACCCTGAACGCCGCAGAGCCGCTGGTGAATGGCACGGCGGTGATCTCCGAAGGCCTTGGCTTCTCGGTCGATCTGCGGCCCGCTGAGGGCGATCTGGTGGGCTATCGCGCCAAACCGCATACCGGGGTGATCGACCTGGACCGGATCGGCCATTACCCGGCGGCAGAGTTCTGGGAGGAGGTGCGCACCCGCGATGGCCGCATCATCCTCGATCCGGGGGCGTTCTACATTCTGGTCAGCCGCGAGGCGGTGACGATCCCGCCCGATTATGCCGCCGAAATGGCCCCTTATCTGGCGATGGTGGGCGAATTCCGCGTGCATTATGCCGGGTTCTTCGATCCGGGCTTCGGCCATTCCGACGCGGGCGGTGCCGGGTCGCGCGGGGTGCTGGAGGTGCGCTGCCACGAGGCGCCCTTCGTGCTGGAACATGGCCAGATCGTCGGGCGGCTGGTGTATGAGCGCATGTCAGAGCGCCCCGAGACGCTGTATGGTACAGGGATCGCGTCAAACTATCAGGGTCAGGGCCTGAAGCTGTCGAAACACTTCCGCGCCTGAGCGGGATCAGCTACCAAGGCGGCGGGTCACCTGAGCCGCCTTGCGCGCCTTCTTCACCATATCGCGGGCAGAGGCGGCCTGATCCTTGTCCTTCTGCGTCATGGCCGCCGGTGTCTTGCCGCGCCGCGCCGCATAGTCCACGCCCTTGTTGACCGCCGTATTCACCGCCTTGCGAATGAAGATATTGGCAATCTGCTGGATGATCCGTGCAAAATCCATGTGTCAGTCCTCAAAAAGTTCGGTTTGGCCGCTGGGGTCGTCTTCGTCATCATCGGGCTTTTGCATAGATCCGGGCAAGGGCCGGTTGTCCAGCAGGCCTGCCGCCCGCAGATCTTTCAGGCCCGGCAGATCACGCGCCGATTCCAGCCCGAAATGATCCAGAAAGCCTTCCGTCACCACGAATGTCACCGGGCGGCCCGGTGTCATGCGGCGGCGGCCAAAGCGGATCCATTCCATTTCCAGCAACTGGTCAATCGTGCCGCGCGACACGGCCACACCGCGGATTTCCTCGATCTCGGCCCGCGTGGCCGGCTGGTGATAGGCGATGATCGCCAGCGTTTCGATCGCCGCCCGGCTCAGCTTGCGCTGCTCCACCGTTTCCTTCTGCATCAGATGGCCAAGGTCCGGCGCAGTGCGGAAGGCCCAGCCATCGCCCACCCGCACCAGTCGCACCCCGCGCCCCTCATAGCGCCGCCGCAGATAGGCCAGCGCCTCGGCGGCATCGCAGCCATGCGGCAGACGGGCGGCGAGGGCGGCCACCGTCATCGGCTCGGTCGCGGCAAACAGGATCGCCTCGATCATGCGCTCCTGCTCGGCAATCGGCGGAGCGTCGAACAGGCTCTTTTCGGCGGGCTCGCTCATTCGGGGTCTCTTTTCCGGATCTGGATCGGGGCGAAGACCGCGCCCTGCCGCAATTCCAGCTGACCGCGTTTGGCCATTTCGAGGATCGCCGCGAAATGGGCCGCCACCGAAGATCGTCGCCGCATCGGATGGGTGTCCCACCCCTCGGGCAGCCACATCTCCAGATCGGACCAGCTGTGAACAGCTCCGATCAGGCCGCGCATCCGCTCAAGTGCCTGTTCCATTGTGAACACATGGTCACGATCCATCACGAAGGGGCGGAATTCATCCTTGGTGCGGATCCGGGCATAGGCGCGCATCAGATCGAGCAACGAGGCGCTGTAGGTCACCTTGCGCGCGCGCGTCACCTCTTCGGGCAGGCCCCGGGCAAAGAAATCGCGGCCTAGCTGATCGCGGGCCATCAGCCGCGCCGCCGCCTCGCGCATGGCTTGCAGGCGTTCCAGCTGAAAGGCCAGATGCGCCGCCAGATCCTCGGCGCTGGGGCCATCTTCGGTGGGATCAGGCGGCAGCAGCAGCCGCGATTTCAGATAGGCGAGCCAGGCCGCCATCACCAGATAATCGGCGGCAAGTTCGATGCGCAAGGCCTTGGCCTTGTTGACGAATCCCAGATATTGCTCGGCCAGTTGCAGCACCGAAATGCGGCGCAGGTCCACCTTTTGCGTGCGCGACAGCGTCAGCAGCAGGTCAAGCGGGCCTTCGAACCCGTCGACATCAACGATCAGGGCTTCGGCAGCCAGCCGTTCGCTGACGCTCAGCCGTTCCGCGCCCTGATCCCAGTTGTCAGACATGCCCCTGACCAAGAAGCGCGTCATGTTCGGCCTGAAGCGCGGCCAGATCGGCCTCTTGCGGGGCGCAGCGCGCGGCAAGCGCCGCTGCCGCACGGGCCTGCGCGTCAACGCCCATCTGGCCCGCCGCCGCCGCCACCGCCTGCATTTCCGCCAGATCGCCCTTGCAGTGCAGCGCGATATCACATCCCGCCGCCACGGCCCGCGCCGCGCGCTCGCCCAGGGTGCCGGACAGCGCCTGCATGTTCAGATCATCGCTCATCAGCAGGCCCTGAAAGCCGATCTCGTCGCGGATCAGCCGGGTCATCCGGGCGGAACAGGTGGAGGGTTCGCTGTCAAACGCGGCATAGACGATATGTGCCGTCATTGCCAAAGGCAGGTCGTTCAAGGCCTTGAAGGCGGCAAAATCGCTGCGGCGCAAGGTGTCGGCATCAGCGTTGACCGTGGGCAGATCGTGATGGGTATCGCCTGCGGCGCGGCCATGGCCCGGCATGTGTTTCATCACCGGCAGCACGCCCGCCGCCAGATGCCCGTCCGCCGTGGCGCGGCCCATGGCAATCACCTGCGCCAGATCCTCGCCATAACAGCGGTTCTTCAGGAACGGGTGGGTGTTCTCGGTCGCAATATCCAGACACGGCGCGCAATTGCCGTCAATGCCCGCCGCGCGCAGTTCCGCCCCGATCAGCCGGGCGCGCAGCCACATCATGCGGGCCGCCCCGGCCCCGGCCTGCGCCACCGCATCGCGGGGCGGCAGCCATTCCGTCCAATGCGGCGCGCGCAACCGCTGCACCCGCCCACCTTCCTGATCGACAAAAACCGGCGCATCGCGGCCCATGCAGGCGCGCAGATCCGCCGTCAGCCGGGCCAGCTGTGTCGGAGTTTCGACATTGCGCGCGAACAGGATAAATCCGAACGGATCAGCGTCGCGGAAAAACGCCGCCTCATCCGCTGTCAGCGCCGCTCCGGCAAGGCCGAAGATCGTGGCCCCCCGGCCCATGCTCATCGCAGGGCCACCGGAATGCACTCTGCCCCTTCGGCAGAGATGGCGGCACAGAACCGGCGGGCATCATCTTCGTCAGAAAAGCCATGCGCGCGCAAACGATAGAAGGTGCGCCCGCCGCTTTCGGCAGACTGGATCACCCGCGACTTGCTGGTCAACAACTCGCCAAAGGTTCCGGCCAGTTTGTCCCATTTCGCGCGGGCCTCGTCGGCGCTGTCAAACGCGCCGAATTGCACCAGCCGCGTGCCGGGTTGCAACGTTGCCGCGTCGATCTCGGTGGCGGCCACAGCAATCGCGGCGGTCACGGCACTGTCGACCGCCGCTGCGCTGACACTGCGCCCGCCGGGGCGTGGCAGCGGCCGCAGCGAGGTGCCGATTCCGCCCGGCACCACCGGCGCGTTCACAAAGGCCTCAGCCGCAACTTCGGCCTCCGGCGCGGTCAGCGGCACGGCCCCGGCCGCGAGTTGATCGGCCAGCGCCAGAATATCGGCATTGGGTGCATTTTCCGGCAACGGCGCGATGGTGGTCAGCGGATCCATCGGCGCATCGGCCCCGGTGATCGGGGCCAGCGGCACCGGCGGAGCTGCCGTGGCAGCCAGTTGCGCGGGCGCGGGCAGCAACGGCTGGACCGGCGGCTCTTCCGCCGCAGCGGGCCGCAGCGCGGCGGGCGGCTCGGCGGCCAGACCGGGCGTATCTTCGGCAGACAGATCCACGGCACGCGGCGCCAGAGCGATCTCTTCGGGCAGCGGTGTTGCCACGCCAATCGCGGCCACATCATTGACCGACAGGCCCTGATGCGCGGCCACTTCGCCACCCGGATTGTCGGGCGCGATGCGCATCGGGCCTTCCTGCGCCTTGATCACCGGGATGCCCATCACTTCGCGCACCGCGATCCGGTATCCCCAGACCCCGGCCCCCAGCAGCAGCGCGACCGAAACCGCCCCCGCCGCAAGGTTGATCCAGCGCCGCCCGCGATGGGCGCCACGGAGCATCTGCCCATGGCCCGCATCATAGCCGGCATCGTACTCGTCGAAATCCACGTCTGCCATGCTCTGCCCCGTTGCGGTCCGGCCATGAGCCCCCCGCAGGTTTGCCTGTGTCACGCCGTCGGGCACCATTTGTTTCAGCGCATTTCCTCGACGGGCGTTACGCCCAAGATAGCAAGACCGGAGGAAATCACAACGCCCACGGCGCGCGCGAGGGCGATTTTCGCCTGTGTCACGCCTGCATCCTCTTGCACGAAGCGCAGCGTCACCTCGTCATTGCCGCGATTCCACAGCCCATGCAGGTCCGAGGCCAGCTCATAGAGATAGAAGGCCACGCGATGCGGCTCGTTGCCTTTGGCGGCAACCTCCACCAGACGCGGCCATTCGGCCAGTTTGGCGATCAGCGCGAGTTCGGCGGAATGCGACAGCAGCGCCAGATCGGCCCCAGCCAGCGTGGCATCATCCACCGCAACCCCGGCACCTTGGGCCTTGCGCAGCACCGAATTGATCCGGGCATTGGCGTATTGCACGTAAAAGACCGGATTGTCCTTCGATTGCTCCAACACCTTGTCGAAGTCGAAATCCAGCGCCATGTCGTTCTTGCGGGTCAGCATGACAAAGCGGGTGACATCGGCGCCCACCATTTCCACCACGTCGCGCAGCGTGACAAAGGTGCCCGCGCGTTTCGACATCTTGAAGGGTTCGCCGTTCTTGAACAGCTTCACCAGTTGGATCAGCTTGATGTCAAGCGGCACACGCCCGCCCGACAGCGCCGAAACCGCTGCCTTCATCCGTTTGACATAACCCCCGTGATCGGCACCGAAAATGTCGATCAGCTGATCAAAGCCGCGCTGCACCTTGTTGTAATGATAGGCAATATCCGGCGCGAAATAGGTCCAGGCCCCATCGGATTTCATCACCGGCCGGTCCACGTCATCGCCATGCGCGGTGGAGCGGAACAGCGTCTGTTCGCGCGGCTCCCAATCTTCGGGGGTCTTGCCCTTCGGCGGCTCCAGCACGCCTTCATAGATCAGATCCAGGCCGCGCAGGGTTTCGATCGCGGCTTCAATCTGGCCGGTGCCATAGAGCGCCTTCTCCGACGAGAACACATCCATGCGCACACCAAGCGCCGCCAGATCCTCGCGGATCATCTCCATCATCATCGCGGTGGAAAATTCGCGCAGATCCACCAGCCAGTCGGCTTCGGGGCGATCCAGCAGGCTGGTGCCGTATTTGGCCTTCAGCGCCTCGCCCACCGGGATCAGGTAATCGCCGGGATAAAGGCCCTCGCGGATTTCCGGCTCCAGCCCATTGGCCTCGCGGTAGCGTTCATAGGCCGAGCGTGCCAGAACATCGACCTGCGCGCCGCCATCGTTGATGTAATATTCGCGCGTGACCTGCCAACCGGCAAAGGCCAGCAGATTGGCCAGCGCATCGCCGACCACCGCACCGCGCACATGCCCAACATGCATCGGGCCGGTCGGGTTGGCCGAGACGAATTCGATATTCACCTTGGCCCCGGCCCCGACGGTCGAGCGGCCAAATTCGGTGCCCTGCTCCAGCACCGCCTTCACCAGCCCCTGCCAGACGCCCGGTTGCAGGCGCAGGTTCAGAAAGCCCGGCCCCGCCACTTCGGCGCTGCTGACGCGCGGATCGGTGGCCAGACGGCGGGCCAGCGCATCGGCAATCGCACGCGGCGCAAGCCCAGCCGGTTTGGCCAGCACCATCGCCGCATTGGTTGCCATGTCGCCATGTGCCGGATCGCGCGGCGGCTCGACCGCGACGGCGGTGGTATCAAGGCCCGCGGGCAGCTCGCCTGCGGCAACCATGGCGGCAAGTTCGGCAATCACAAGGCTGCGCAGTTCGGTGAACAGGTTCATCTCTCACGTCCTTCCATTCCCTCTGGCACATGCCAGAGGCGGGAAGGCGGGTCAAGAACGCGGCGGCGGTGCGGCCCCCTGGCGCAGAAAATGCAGGCCCAGAATGGCCGCCACCAGCGCGCAAAGCGGCCAAGGGGTGTGCCGCAGCGCCAGCATCCCGGCAATGTAGCGCGGCGGGTCGACAAAGGCCGCCGCGATCAGGGCAAAGACCGACAGCACCGCCAAAGGGCGCAGCGCCCGGTTCACCATCTCGATCAGCGCCGGAAGCGGCGGCACCTCCGGGCCCAGCCCTGCAAGCAGAAGCGCTCCCACGCGCCGCAGTGTCAGCCCCATGCCGCCACCCGTGCGCGATGCTCTGCCTCGGTCAGATGCAGATGCGGGCGGATGAAGGCCTCGGCGCGGGTGATCCAGCCACCTTTGCCGCCATCACGGCGGCGGGCATATTTGCGGCTGGCCGGGCGGGCATCGGCAAGCGCGTAATAAAAGGCGCGGCGGGCCATGCCATAGGCATCAGCAAAGGCAACCGGATCACCGTCGCTGGCCAGATGCGCCGCCCGCGCCGTGCGTGGCCCGATCACGCCATCCTCGACCAGCGGATAACCCTGCCCGGTCAACAGCCGTTGCAAGAGCTTCACCGCCATGCTGCCCGCATTGACATACATATCAAAGACCGAGGCCTGAATCGCCTCGGGCAATTGCGCCAGTCCGGGCTTGTCATAATAGTCGCGCAGAAAGATCTGCACGGCCTGCGCATGGCTCAGGCGGCGCACATCGGCGCTGGAGATCCGGCCATCGCCGGTCAGATCCAGGCCCAGGCGGCGCATCGTGTGCAGCGTCACACCATATTTGGTGGCCCCGCCAGGATCGTCGGGGTCGTTCACATAGCCGCCCTCACGGGCGACGATCTCTTCGGCGATGCGGGTGACGGATGGCATTGCGGCTCCCCTCTGGCTGATGGTCCGACCATCCGCGCCAAAGGTTAAGCCCGCTCAAATCAACCGTTCGGATCCTGATAGACGCCCTGTTCCTTCAGCGCGTCCATCACCTCTTTCGGCATATAGGTCTCGTCATGTTTGGCGAGGATTTCCGACGCTTCAAACACGCCGCCCACCATCTGCCCGGTGCCGATCATGCCCTGACCTTCGGAAAACAGATCGGGCAATACGCCGGTAAAGGCCACCGGGATCACCTCGGCCCCATCGGTCACGCGGAAGGTGATCGTCTCACCCTGCCCGCGTGTGATGCTGCCAGGCTCCACCAGTCCACCCAGACGGAACACCTCGCCCGCCTCCGGCGGCTCGGCGATCACCTGCGCGGGCGCGCGGAAAAAGTTGATCCCGTCGCGCATCGCATAGCCGATCAGCGCCGTCGATCCCGCCAGGGCCACAAAGGCCAAGGCGATGATCTGGATCCGGCGTGTTTTCTTCAGTCCCTTCATTATCCCCTCACGGGAAAACGGGGGCCAGCATCAGCCCTGCCGTTTCCTCAAGCCCCAGCATCAGATTGGCGTTCTGGATCGCCTGCCCCGACGAGCCTTTCGTCAGATTGTCCAGCACCGCCACGATCAGCGTGCGCCCGGCTATCCGGTCGCCCACCACACCGATGTGACAGAAATTGGACCCGCGAATGTCGCGTGTCGAGGGGAGTGCGCCGAAAGGTAGCACCTCGATGAACGGCTCCAGCGTATAACGCGCCTCCAGCGCCGCCCAGACCGCCTGCGCATCGCCCTTCACATAGACCGAGGCGAGGATGCCCCGGTTCATCGGCGACAGATGCGGGGTGAACTGCACCAGCACCGGACGCCCGGCAATCGCGCTGAACTCCTGATCGAACTCGCCCAGATGCCGGTGCTTGCCGCCAGCCGAATAGGCATGGGTGCCTTCCGACAGTTCGGCATGCAGCAGGTTTTCCTTCAGGCTGCGCCCAGCCCCCGACACGCCCGCCTTCAGATCAATCAGGATATCGTCAAGATCAATGCAGCCCGCCTCGATCAGCGGCCGCAGCGCAAACTGCCCGGTGGCGGCGTTGCAGCCGGTGCCCGCGACCAGACGCGCGCCGCGGATGTCGTCGCGGTAAAATTCGGTCAGACCATA
Source organism: Gemmobacter fulvus (assembly GCF_018798885.1). Taxonomy (NCBI): domain Bacteria; kingdom Pseudomonadati; phylum Pseudomonadota; class Alphaproteobacteria; order Rhodobacterales; family Paracoccaceae; genus Gemmobacter; species Gemmobacter fulvus. The sequence goes on from NZ_CP076361.1 coordinate 311,788, forward strand.
GACCGCTTCTTTCTGCAACTCCGGCGCGGCATGGGGCTGGCCATACCATTTCTGGTATTCGGCCACGTCGCGCAGCCGGAAATCGGCGCTCAGATCCACCACTTTCAGGTCGCGCGGCAATTGCGAGATCACCGCCTGCGAGGTGGCATGGGGCAGCGCACAGAAGGCCAGATCGACCTTGGCAAAATCAATCTCGTCGATCTTGCACAGTTTCGGCAGATCGAGATGGCGCAGGAACGGGAACACCTCGGCCATGGCCATGCCCGCCTTGCGATCCCCGGACAGCGCCACGATCTGCATCTGCGGATGGTTTGCAATCAGGCGGACAAGCTCTGCGCCGGTATAGCCAGATGCACCAAGGATCGCGATTTTCTTTTTCATGTCAGTCAGTTCCGGTCACTTGTTCAAGTCAGTTCAGGCGGCTTCAAAGGTGATCCTGCGGCGCAGGAATTGCGTGGCCTTGCTGGACACATTGCCGGGATCCCCGGTGGTCAGAAACTTCGAGTCCGTGCCAGTCCCGTTGAATTCGGGCCGACGTTCCAGATAATCCGCCAGGCTTTCGGCCACAAGATTGGCCTGGCTGAACACTTTCACATCTGCGCCAAGCGCCTGCTGGAACGCCGCCTGCATCAGCGGGTAATGCGTGCAGCCCAGAATGGCGGCCTGCGGATGCGGCATCCGGCGTTTCAGCGCGTCGACATGGCTGCGCACCAGGGCCTCGGCCAGGATCTCGTCGCCCTGTTCGATCGCATCCACCACGCCGCCGCAGGGCTGCGCCTCGACATCCACGCCGATGGCGCGGAAGGCCAGCTCGCGCTGGAACGCCCGGCTTGCCACCGTGGCCGGCGTGGCAAACAGCGCCACATGTTTGACCGCCACTTCACGCGGCGGGCTGTTGTCGCCCCATTGCCGTTCGGTCAGCGCCTCGATCAGCGGCACAAATACACCCAGCACCCGTTTGTCCTTGGGGATCCAGGTTTCCTGCATCCGTTTCAGCGCCGCCGCCGAAGCCGTGTTGCAGGCAAGGATCACCAGATCACAGCCTTCGTCCCACAGCCGTTCCACCGCCGCACAGGTCAGGTTGAAAATATCGTCATGGGTGCGCACACCATATGGCGCATGGGCATTGTCGCCCAGATAGACAAAGGGCATATCGGGCAGCCGCCGCGCCGCCGCGTCCAGCACCGTCAATCCGCCCAGACCGGAATCAAACACCCCAATTGCCATCTGCTGCCCCTCCCGCTACCGGGTTTTGTATTTAGCCTCGAACTCGTGGCCATAAGCATAAGGGTCCAGCGGCGTCGGGGAAAGCGCATAGGTGGCGCGGCGCAGGAAATCCATCATGCCACGCGCGTCATGGCCAAAGCCCGCCAGCGCGCTGGCCGGGATCGGCGCACCGATGGCCACGCGCACCGGGCGATCCAGCCGGGCGCGGAACTCCTTGATCAGCAGCCCCAGCCGCAACGAGCTGTGCAGATGGCTGGCCAGTTGAAACAATCGGCTGTTGGCCCCGTCGAAAAACACCGGCACCACCGTCGCCCCCGACCGCTGGATCAGCTTGGCCGTGAAATTGCGCCAGCCCGGATCCATCGGGCGGGCAAAGAACGGCCGCGCCGCCGTCGACACCGTGCCGCCCGGAAAGATGCCGATGGCCCCGCCCGCCGCCAGATAATCCAGCGCCACGCGCCGGGTGTGCAGGTTCATCGCAACCGCCGCCTCGGTCGGATCAAAGCTGATCGGCAGCACCACGCGTTGCAAATCCGGCGCTTTTACAAAGACCGAATTGGCCAGAATGCGAAAATCGCCGCGCACCGCATCCAGCAGATGCCCCATCATCAGGCCATCCAGAATGCCGTAAGGATGGTTGGCAATCAGCACCAGCGGCCCCTGCGCCGGAATCGCCTGCAAACTGCCCGCCATGATCCTGAGCGACAGGCCGAACCGCTCTGGCATCACCTGCCAGAAGCTGCGCCCCTGCGCCAGATCGGCCTCATACCCCGCCGCGCGGCGCATCACGCCGCGCCGCCCGGTCACATTTTCGAGCGTGCGGATCAGCACCTGCCCACCGCGCGATTGCGCCGCGCTGGCATAGCTGATGTCGCGGCTTACATCCGATATGGTCATGGCCAGAGCCTCCTGTTGCCTTGCCACTGGCAAGACAACAGGAAGATCACAGCATGATGACGGTCACTCTGCCGCCATGCGCGGCACATCCCCGCCCGCCCGGATCGCGGCCAGCAAGGTCTCGCGCCGCTTGGCCGCCTTGGCGGCATTGGCATCCTTGACCGGGCCGAACCCACGGATGGTCAGCGGCAGTTCCGCCCATTCGCAGATCAGCGCCGCAGTCGCCGGGGTATAAAGCGGCAGCAGCATGTCCAGATCCGCCTCGTATTGCGCGATCAAGGCCCGCTCCATCCGCCGTTCTTCGGTGCGGCCAAACGGATCCAGCGCCGTGCCGCGCAAGCCCTTCATCCTGGCCAGAAGCCCGAACAGCGGCATGATCCACGGGCCGAAGGCGCGTTTCTTCGGGCGGCCATTCGGATCCTTGCCCCCAAGCAGCGGCGGCGCAAGATGGAACGAGGGGCGCATCGGGCCTTCCAGCACCTCTGCGGCCTTGGCCATCGTGTCCAGATGCAGCCGTGCCACCTCGTATTCGTCCTTGTAACTCAACAGCTTGTGATAGCCTTTTGCCACAGGCACACGCAGCGGCTCGGGCAAGGTTTTCAACCGCGCCAGATAGCGTTCGGCCAGTGCGGCGTTCTGATACCGCGTCAGGTGGTCAACGCGGAACGCCACCGGATCCACCGGCACCTTGGCGACTGGCACCATAAGCGCCCGCGCCTGATCGGGATGCACCGCCGCCCAACGACCCAGATCGAAGGCGCGCAGATTGGCCTCGACGCCCGCGCCATTCAGGCGGATGGATTCGCGCAACGCCGCCTCGGACAGGGGCACAAGACCCGACTGCCAGGCCATTCCCAAGAGCAGCATGTTGGAAAAGATCGAATCGCCCAAGGCAACCCGCGCCAGTTCCGACACGTCGAGGAACTGCACGCCTTCGCGCAACCGCGCTTGAAGAGCGACGCGCAAATCCTCGGACGGAATACGGAATTCCGTATTGCGGGTAAATTCGCCGGTCACGATTTCATGGTCATTCACCACGGCCCTAGTGCGGCCCGTCGTCATCAGGCCCAACGTCTTGGCCCCCGCCGTCACCACCAGATCGCCGCCGATCACCGCATCGGCCTCGCCCACCGCCACCCGGATCGCCGAGATGTCTTCGGGCTTCTGCGCCAGACGGCAATGGATATGCACCGCGCCGCCTTTCTGCGCGAGCCCTGCCATTTCCATCATGCCGGCGCCCTTGCCGTCCAGATGCGCCGCCATCGCCAGCAGCGCGCCGATGGTCACGACCCCGGTGCCACCAACGCCGGTGATCACGATGTTATGAGTGCCGCTGATCGTGGGCAGCACAGGCTGCGGCAGATCCGGCAGATCCGGCAGATCCAGCGCCATCGCCCCGGCCTTGCGTGGCTTTGCCCCCGCAAGTGTCACGAAAGACGGACAAAAACCGTTGACGCAAGAGAAATCCTTGTTGCAGCTCGATTGGTCAATGCCACGCTTGCGGCCCAGTTCGGTTTCCACCGGCACAACCGAGACGCAGTTCGACTGCACACCACAATCGCCACAGCCTTCGCAGATGTCAGTGTTGATGAACACGCGCTTGTCGATATCGGGAAAGCTGCCTTTCTTGCGGCGGCGGCGCTTTTCGGCGGCGCAGGTCTGCACATAAACAATGGCCGACACACCTTTGATCTTGCTCATGTTCTCTTGCACGACCATGAGCTCGTCGCGCGTGTGGCGGCTGACCTCGCGTGGGAACAGGCTGAGATCCAGCCCTTCCTTCGGATCATGCACGACGGCCACATGCTTCACGCCCATCGCCAGCAATTCGCGCGCGATCCGATCGGCAGTCAGCCCGCCTTCGTTGAACTGGCCGCCGGTCATGGCCACCGCATCGTTGAACAGGATCTTGTAGGTGATATTGGTGCCCGCCGCCAAAGCGGCGCGGATCGCCAGCGACCCGGAGTGGTTATAGGTGCCGTCGCCAAGGTTCTGGAACACATGGTCCCGCTTGGAAAACGGCGCCTCACCCACCCAGTTCGCGCCTTCGCCACCCATCTGGGTGAAGCCGGTGGTTTCGCGGTCCATCCACTGCACCATGTAGTGACAGCCGATCCCGGCATAGGCGCGCGCGCCGTCCGGCAGTTTGGTGGAGGAGTTGTGCGGGCAGCCCGAACAGAAATAGGGCAAGCGCGCCGCCAGATCGCGGGCATTGTCGGCCCGGCGCATCTCGGCGATGCGGGCGAGGCCCGCCTTCACATGCTCGGTGCCGCGCCCTTCCTCGATCAGGATGCCGCCCAGCTTTTCGGCAATCAGCATCGGGTCCAGCGCATAGCGCGTGGGGAACAGCTCTTCATGGGTGCGGTCATGTTTCCAGCCATGCACCCGGCGGCCCCGGCGGTTGTCAAAGATCGCCTCCTTGACCTGCACTTCGATCAGCTTGCGCTTTTCCTCGACGACAACGATCAGCTCCAGCCCTTCGGCCCAGTCGGAAAAGCCGCGCATGTCCATCGGGAAGGTCTGCCCCACCTTGTAGGTGGTCAGGCCCAGCCGCTCGGCCTCATGCGCGTCGATGCCCAGCAGCGACAG